>JBIKTV010000112.1:0-14002 GCA_044347905.1 Myxococcota bacterium | reverse complement strand
ATTGCAGCGCCGCCGGGGTGGCAAAGGCGTGGACATCGGCTCCGGCCCTGCGCAATTCCCGCACCAGCGCCGGGGTGCGAAAAGCCGCGATGCCCCCGCTGATCAGCAGCGCCACGGTCTTGCCCTGCAGCCGCTGCGAGGTCTGGGCCAGCGCCCGATCGCCTTGCAGCAAATCGCCAAGATCCCAGCGAAAATCCTCCGCCGTCTTGCCGTGCTCGCCCATCGCCACTCCCGTAGCCGCTGGCGTCACTGCGCCAGGCACTGGCCGTTGCCCACCGTCAGCTGGTCGACCAGCACGCCAAAGGTCTCATTGACCGCCGCGTCCCCAGTGTTGAAATCAAAGCGAATGGCAAAGGGCGCCCCCTGACCGATCGCCACGCTCGCCTCGGTGGCGTTGACCGTCACGTGGGTCCAGGCGTTGGGGGCAAAGTTCTGGTCCTTGACCCACAGCTGGACGGGCGGCAGCGGCTGGCCCGTGGTGGAAAATCCGTCCATCCAAACGCGCAAAACGTCATAGGTGTTGCCAGGTTCCGTCGCCATGTACAGGTCAAAGTCGATCAGCAGCGGTTGCTTGCCGCCCGTGCTGGTCATCAGCGGCAGGGCAAACTGACCGTTGCTCTGGCCAAAATTGTAGGTCCCCAGCTTGAGATCGCCGTAGTAGATCGCCCCAGGCGTGCCTTTGAACGGCGGCGAGCAGCCGGGGCTATTGGCCTGACACTCGTACTTGTACGCCAGCTGCCAGCCCTGCAACGGCCCGTTGCTGTTGGTGATCTTGATGCTCTTGAGCAGGTTCATGTCAAAGTCGTTGGCGTAGGTGATGCAATTGCTGCAAGTCGCCAGAGGCTTGAAGTCGCACTTGCCGCCGACGCACTGGTTCGATGTACACGGCATGCCGTCGTCGCACTCCTTGGCCGTGATGCAGCAGCTCTGGTCCGGCACCGTGGTGCAACTATCTGTGGACTCATCGCAAACGCCGATCAAGCACGCGCCGCCCTTGCAGGCCGTGGGGGTTGTCGACATGCACTGCCCCGTCTCATTGCACACCTCTGCGGAAGTGCAGAACATGCCGTCGTCACAGGGGGCGCCCGGCTTGAGCGGCTTGTTCTCGCACTGTTTGAGGCTCTCATTGCACACGCCCGGGAAGCAGGCCGACCCTTCGCACATCAAGGCGCTGCCTCCGCATTTTCCAGCGCCGTCGCACATGTCGCTCTGGGTGCAGAAGGTGGCGTCATCGCACGGCGCGCCCTTGGCCACCGGCTTGCTCTCGCACTTGAACGTCGTCGCGGAGGTCGAGAGGCACGCCTGGTCAGCGCACGCCGTATCCTGGCAAGCGACCGGCGGCGGTCCGGCGAGGCATTGGCCCCCCTTGCACACGTCGGCCACCGTGCAGCCGTTGCCGTCGGCGTCGCAGGGGGTGCTGTCGGCTTTGGAGACCTTCTCGCAGGTGCCGCTGGTGGGGTTGCACACTGCGTTATTGCAGGCATTTGCCGCAGCCGTGCAGTCGACCGGCTTGCCACCGCCGCACACGCCCGCGTTGCAGGTGCCGCTGCCCGCCACCACGCACTTGTTGGCCACGTCGCAGCTCTGGGTGCTGGGGGCGTTGGCGTATACGCACTTGCCGGCCGCGCAACTGTCCACCGTGCAAGGGTTCTTGTCATCGCAGTCGCCGTTGACCGCGCACTGGCAAGTGTTGACCGATTTGCACGCCCCGGCCGAGCAGCTGTCCGCCGTGCAGGCGTTGCCGTCGTCGCACTTTCCGCCGTCGTCCGCGGTGTAGCCACAACCCTTTGCGCCACAAGTGTCTTTGGTGCAGGGGTTATTGTCGTTGCAGCCGCCGTCCTGGCCCTGGTTGATGCACTTGCCGGTCCCTTCGTCGCACTGGTCGTAGGTGCAGGCAACGCCGTCATCGCAAGAGGTTTTTGCCCCGGTGCAGCTGCCGATGGCATTGCAGGCGTCGCCCGTGGTGCATTTGACTCCATCGTCGCAGGCCCCCGTGGTCGGCGCCGTGGTGCAGCCCTTCTCCGGGTCGCAATTGTCTAGTGTGCAAGGGTTTTTGTCGTCGCAGACCACCGGCCCGCCGCTGCATTGGCCCTTGGCGCACACCGTGGCGCTGGTGCACGCGTTGTTGTCTTGGCAGGCTTTGCCCTCATTGGCCGCGGTGGCGACGCAGGTCCCCAAATTCGGCTCGCACTTGATCGTGCTGCAGAGGTCGTCCGACGCCGGGCAGGTGACGATCGTCTCCGGGATCACCACGCAGATCCCCACCTTGCAGGTAAACTTGCCGCCGCACGGCGAATTCTTGCCGGCACAGTCGGTGTCGCTCTTGCAGCCACACAGCTCGGCCGATCCCGTTCCGCTGCACTTGCCTTCCTTGCACTTGTCGCCGCCGGTGCACTGGTTGCCGTCGTCACAGGCGCCGATCTTGTTCGACGTCGCGGTGCAGCCCTCCGACAGATCGCAGGCGATATTGACGCAGGGTTGGTCATTGACGCACAGCTTGCTATCCGGAACTACGGTACATCCTTTGGCTTTATCGCAGGCGTCCGCCGTACAGTCGATGCCGTCATTGCACACCTTGGCCGTGCCGACACACGCGCCGCCCTTGCAGTTGTCGTTGTCCGTGCACTCGTCGCCGTCGCTGCAGCTGACCTCGCCCGTGGTCGGTTCGTGCTTGACCACCTTGCCCTGATCGCAGTAATCGACCGTGCACGGGTTCTTGTCGTCGTAGTCTGCGGAAGTGGCCGCGACGCACAGGCCCACGCCGTCGCACTTCTTGCCGCACGCCCCAAGGCCACAGGACGTCCCGGATTTCTTGGGGGTTTTCTGGCACACACCCACAGGTGTGCAGGCGGCTGTCTCGCACTCTCCCGCTTCATCCAGCGGATTGACGCAAACTTCGCCGGCCTGCCGCAACTTGAGGATGCACTTGCCCGCGGCCTTGTCGCACGCCGGCAGGTTGCAGGGCGTCTTGCCCTTCATGTTGGCGCAGTCAAAATCGGTCACGCACTCTGCCGCAGCGGTGTCGACACCCACAGTGTCCGCGCCGCCTGTGCTGTCGCTGCCGGTGTCCCCGCCGCTCGCCGTGTCCGTCGTCCCGTAGGGGTCCTGGGTGACGACTTTGACCTCGCCGCAACCGCCTGCGACCAGCACCGCAGCGGCCGCACTCAAACTCAGACAACGCAACAGGAAACTCGGCTTGGATGACATGGGGAACCTCGGCGCATGGCGCACTTACGCGAGCGGCCATTGTAGCTTGGCGCTTGGCCTCCGGTCAAAACGCGTCCCGAAGATGCGCGCGCTGATCGCGTTAACCCTTGCCAAACCTGCCGCCGCATCATAGACTACTGGCCCTTCGCGGCGCTCGGCGCCCCACTATTTGCAAGCAGGACTGTCATGGCGAACACCACCCAGATCACCGACCGCAACCTCCGCAAGTCGCTCAAGCGCTCGCAGCGCAAGGCCCTCAAGGCCGTCGACGTTGCCCTGACCGCGGCCCTGCGCGACAAACTCCGCCGCGCCCGCAAAGAGAAGAAGGTCGGCCTGCGTGCGTTCCTCGCCACCAACAAGGCCTAGTCCTTTCTAAGGCAATCATGGCCTTATCCGGTTGGATAGAAGCCGCCGCCTCGCTGGCTAGCGCCGTGAGCTCAAGTCCGAGCTCGCGGCTGCGTCAAGGCGTAGGTGCGCTTACGGCCATGGCCGCCGACCGGATCGCTGAAGCCCTGGGCGAGCGGCTTGCCCCCGGCGTTGAAGTGCTGGAGCGCGCCCCTGGGTGGCTGCTGCACCAGCTTGAAGTCCATCCAGAAGACGGCGAGTTCAGCGACAGCCCCACAGGCCGCGCGTGGGCCAGCCGCGGTCTGCAGATCGCCAGCCGAGACCTCGATCTGCGCGGTCCGGCCCAGGCGTGGCAGATGCGCGGCACCCTGCCCGGTCCGTGGATCGATCGCGGCCTTGAGCCGCTGGTGCGCGCCGCCGCCGGGACCACCAAAGCGGGTTGGCCGCCTACGCAATACGCCACTGATCTGGTGCAGTTGGCTTTGCGCAGTGGCGTCCATCAGCTGCAAGTTTTGCCCGCCTCCGCCAAACGCAAGAATTCTTCGCCGGCCCTGCTGGTCGGTGTTCGCCGCAAACTGTTGATTCGCAACGGCTTGACCGAAGATGCGGTCGATCGCAGCGGCGCATGGTCCGTCGCCCTGCACTACCGCGGGTTTTCCAAGCCCACGCGCCGCGGCCTGCTTGTGGATCGCGAAGGCCGGGTGTGGGTGGCGCAGTACGCCCTGAACCGCCAGAGACAACAGGCAATTCACCTCTGGTGTTCCGTCGACGGCGGCATCAGTTTTGACATCGCCCACACGTTCCCCGCCGGCGCGGTGCGGCACATTCATTTTATCCAACAGGATCCGCTGGACGGCTCGCTGTGGATGGGCACCGGCGACCGCAATCCAGAATCGGCGCTGTGGCGCAGTTTGGACGGCAAGGACTGGCAGCAAGTCGGCGGCGGCAGCCAGCAGTGGCGGGCGATTGGCTTGGCTTTTGGCCGCGACGCCATCACCTGGGGCACCGACGCCGGCCTGGATGCCGCGGAATTCTCCAACTGTGTGATGCGTTTTGACCGGCGCACGGGCCAAGTCCAGACCTCCCAGGTGCTCCAAGGCCCCGTGCACGGCATCAGCGCCCTGCCCGGCGACGGCGTGCTGCTGACCACCGGCTGCGAGGGCGGGCGCAATGAGACGGACGCCCGCGTGCACCTCTGGCACGGCAGCCCAGAGGGGCAGTGGCGCGAGTTAGCCAGTTGGCGCAGGGGCTTGCAGCCGCGACGCGTGCAATACGCCGTGGCCCACTTGGTCGAAGGTCAGCAGTTCTGCTCCGACGTCTGGGTGCAGCTGCGCGGGACCGCGGCGATGCCCCTGGGCTATGTGCGTTTGCGCCTCGATTGAGCGGTTGCGGCGGACGAACTCAAGACGCTAGGGGCCTTTATTCGACGCCAGGAACAGCCGGCGCAGCTCCTCTTTGCGCTCTTTGGCCAAGGCGATGTGCGACCATCCCGCGTGAACCTCGCCCTGTTCTTTGGGCGGCGGCGGCAATTCGTCAGCCACTGCGCTCAGATCCGGGGCTTGGCGCCGGTAGTCCTGCCATGCCGCCGGCAGTTCGCCCACAGGGGCCCGCAGCGTGCGCAGGAGCGTGCGGCCGCCGGTTAGGGGCTCGTCGCGGCCAAATTCCTGTTCCAGCGTCCACTTTCCAGAAGGCTCGCGGCGCTGGTGCAGCGTCAGCCACCGCAGCAAGCCGACCGCAGCGGGCTGCTCGTGCCGCAGAACATCCACCGATTCCTTAGGAATTCCGCCCAGCAGCTCCGTCTCGATCGCCGCATCGGCTGCGGGCAACAGCGAGCCGTCTGGCACGACCGCCAGGCGCATTTCGCGGGTCGTCTCACCGTGCATCGGCCCGCAACTCAGGGTCTCGGTCACCACCTCCACCAGCAAGAGCGGCCCCAGCTGGGCCGTAGGGGCGATGTAGCGGTGCAGCCCCGGCGTGCCTAGGTCCAGAGCCGCGGAGTCGGCCAGGCGCGGTCCCAGCGGCCGCGGGCGGGGAGTCCCCAAGCCCACCAGCTCCACATCGTCGATGCGCCCCTGAAACGGCCCGCCGCCCACCAGCACGGACACGCACGCGCCGTCCTCCTCCGCACAAGCGGCCAGCTCGCAGGCGCGCACCTTGCGGCGCTTGAGCTTCCAGCCGTAGATATCGCCGCGCGCCGCCAGCCACAGGCCATCGCGGTGGCCTTCCACGCGGCTGTCGCCGCCCTGCAAGTGAATCCACCAAGTGACGGTCTTGCCCTCAACCCTTTGCCACACCAGGAAATCTTGACCTTCGGAAACGTCGGCGCTTAGGTCCGCCAGCGTTGCGCCTTCGGCCAGCGCCTGGGCCGTCGTAGGGGCGGCAGCTAGCGGCGATGTCCCCGTCACTGCAGATGATTCTGGAACAGCGGCGGCCGCGGCCAACTCAGCGGCGCGGTCGGCCGGCGGGATGCGCGGCAGATCCAGCGGCGACTGCTCTCGGGCACAAGCGGCTAGATAAACCACAGATAGACAGGCTGCTAGCCAACTATACGTCATGTATTACCATGCGGTAAATTGCTTATCCCTATGATCTGTCTAGCTTCGGCGCTATTCGCAACCTCGCAACCCGCTTCGCGCACCAGCTCCGCCAAGGCCTCAACCAGCCGGCCGTTGCTGTCGGTCTTTTGGCCATCGGGCAGGTAGAACGTGTCTTCCAGGCCGGTGCGCAGGTGGCCACCCAGGCCTACGGCGGCGCGGTGGAGCGGCCAAACCTCCTGGCGGCCAATGGCAATCACCTGCCAGATCGCATCCTTGGGCATCTCGTCGATCAGCAGCGGCAGCCAGCGCGGATCCGCGGCCATGCCCGAGGCCACCCCCATCACCAGGGAAATATGCAGCGGATCCCTCAGCATGCCGCGCTCGCGAAACAGCCGGGTGCTGCGCACAATGCCGGTGTCAAAGCACTCGCACTCCGGGACAATCCCCAAACGATCCATAGTGTTGACAAAGGCCTGGATCTTCTCCACCGGATTGTCAAACACCATGGGCGGCCAAGCCCACTCGCCGCCGGCTCGCAGCTTGAGGTAGTTCAAGGTCCCGGCGTTGAGGGCGGCCAGCTCCGGGCGCCCCGCTTCCAGGCAAGCCAGCGGCCCAGAGATGTCCGGCCCAAACACCCCCGTAGAAAAATTGAGCAGCATTTGCGGGCATCTAGCGCGAATGGCCGCGGCGATTTCCCCGGCCACCTCCGGCTGCCAAGTGGGCCAAGCGCCGCGTCCGGGCCGCTGGTCGCGAAAGTGCAGGTGCACAATCGTCGCCCCTGCGTTCCAAGCTTGCTCGGCGTGGTCGGCCATTTCACTAGGCGTCACAGGGACTTTATGCTGCAGCGGGTCTGTGAGCACCCCGGTCAGGGCGCAGCTCAACACCACCTTTCTCTTTGGAACCTCGAACTCTGTGCCCATGCTCTAGCCCCCTTCGCCGGCGAGCTGAACCAGCACCGCCCCCGCGGCCACGGCGTCGCCCAATTGCGCATACACCGCGACGACTTTTCCCGCCTGAGGTGCGCGCAAAACAGTCAGCATTTTCATAGCTTCCATAGCCAACAGCGCTTCATCTGCGGCAACCTGCTGCCCGGGCACCACATGCACCGCCGTCACCACCGCAGCCATCGACGCGACCACCGACCCTGCGGCCGGAACCGGCGGCTGCGGCTCAGGCAACAGCGACGCCTCCAGCAACGCCACAGCCAACCCCTGGGGATCTTGCATAAAGATCCGGTTGCCTTCGGCAAAGCAGTACCAGTGGCGCCGCGCACCGTCCAAAGTCGCCACCAACTCGCGCTCGGTGCGCCTCACCAACTCCGCGCGGTGATCGCCCACGGGCAGGCGCGCAATGAGCGGGTCGGCGTCGCGCTCGATGCTCCAGGCGAACTGACCAGGCCCATCTGCCTGCAAGGCCACGTGAATTTGGCCGCTGTGTCCCGCGCGCAGCACCACGACCTCTGGCCGCCACGGGTTGGAGCGGAAGCGCCGCCCCAGCGCCTCACCGTGCCGCCACAGCGCCGCCGCCAGCAGGTCCGCGTCGCTGGGCTGAGGTTCCGCCAGCGGCGGGTGTTGGCTGACAAATTGGGTGTCAAACTGCCCTGCGCGAAACGCCGGCGTCGCCAAGATCTGCTGCAAATAGATGCGGTTACTCGCAGGACCAAACAGCAGCGTCTGCGCCAGAGCCCGCTCCAAGCGCGCCAAGGCCACCATGCGGTCGCTGCCCCAGGCGATGATTTTGGCCACCAGCGAGTCGTAGTGAACCGGCACTTGATCGCTTGAATTCAGAGCACTTTCTACGCGGATGCCATCGCCTTTGGCCGGCAGCCACTGCCACACCCGGCCCGACTGCGGCGCAAAGGCCTGGCACGGATCCTCAGCACACAGCCGCACTTCGATGGCGTGGCCGGTCAACTGCACGTCGCTCTGGGCAAAATCTAGAGGCAATCCCTGGGCTATCGCCAGCTGCCAGCCCACCAAGTCCAGGCCCGTCACCATCTCCGTCACCGGGTGTTCGACCTGCAGCCGCGGGTTCACCTCCAGAAAAAAGAACTCGCCGGTCGCGTCATCCAAGAGGAATTCCACTGTCCCGGCGCTCGTATAGCCGACACTCTGCGCCAAGCGCACCGCGGAACCGCACAGCATCGCCCGCAGCGCATCGTCCAGGCGCGGGGACGGCGATTCCTCAATTATCTTCTGATGTCGCCGCTGGATCGAGCACTCGCGCTCAAACAGGTGCACCACCCGGCCAAAATGGTCGCCCAGCACCTGAACTTCAATGTGCCGGCCGCGCTCAACGTAGCGCTCTACCAGCAGCGTGCCGTCGCCAAATGCCGCTTCCGCTTCTCTGGCCGCCTGATCCAGGGCCAGTCTCAGGTCATCGGCTTGGCGCACTAGGCGCATGCCTCGGCCACCGCCCCCAGCAACTGCCTTGATCAGCAAGGGCAATCCCACGGCCAGGGCCTTGGCGGTCAGGGCCTCCAGCTGCGCCGCCCGCAGGTCACCTTCGCCCTGCAGTCGCTCGCCCGCCTTCCACCCCGGCACCACGGGCACGCCGGCGGCTTGGGCCAGGGCTTTGGCGGCGTCCTTGCGGCCCAGAGACGTCATCACCTCCGGTCGCGGCCCCACCCAGATCAGCCCCGCCGCCTCCACCGCCTCGGCAAACTCCGCGCGCTCGCTCAAGAAGCCGTAGCCTGGGTGCACGGCATCCGCGCCAACCTGCTGGGCCGCGGCGATCACCTTGGCGATGTTCAGATAGGGGCTGCCGTGGCCCTCTTCGCCCAAATACACAGCCTGATCGCAGACCTGTGTGTGACGCGCCCAGCGATCGACGTCGCTGAACCCCGCCAGGGTGACCATGCCCTGGGCCTGGGCGCTGCGGGCAATGCGACAAGCGACTTCGCCGCGGTTGGCGATAAACAATCGGCGAATGCGCTTCACGGGCGGACTCCTCAGGGCCAACACGGCCTTTGCGGCGATGGTCTAGAGGCGCAGCACGCCAAAACGCGGCGCTTGCTGGGTCAAATCGCGCTGCCAAGCCGCCTCCAGCCCCACGGCCAAAGCGGCGCGGGTGTGGCGCGGATCGATGATGCCGTCGTCCCACAGCTGGGCCGTCGCGTAGTAAGGGTCGGATTGCCGGTCAAATTCCTCGCGCACGGCCGCCTCCATGGCTTCGAGTTCCGCGGGATCGGCCTGCCCGCCCATTTTGCGCAGGGCATCCTGTTGGACAATGCGCATCACCCGCGCCGCTTGTTCACCGCCCATCACCGCGATGCGCGAGCTCGGCCAGGTCAGCAGCAGCCGCGGGTCGTAAGCCCGCCCGCACATGCCGTAATTGCCCGCGCCAAAAGAGCCGCCGACCAGCACGGTGAACTGAGGCACACTCGCCGTCGCCACGGCATGGACCATCTTGGCGCCGTCCTTGACGATTCCGCCGCGCTCCGCCTCCACCCCGACCATAAAGCCAGTGATGTTCTGCAGGTACACCAGGGGGCAGTGCTTCTGGCAGGCCAGTTGGATAAAATGCGTGGCCTTTTGGGCACTTTCTGAGTAAAGCGGGCCGTTATTGCCCAAGATTCCGACCATAAACCCTTGAATTCGCGCGAATCCACACACTAGCGTCGGACCATAGCCGGGGCGAAACTCGTCGAATTCACTCGCATCCACCACGCGGGCGATCACCTCGCGCATATCAAACGGCACTTTGAGGTCTGGCGGCACTAGGCCCAGCAATTCTTCAGGATCATAGCCTGGTTCCCTGGGCTGATCCCGCGGCACCGGATGGTTGGGCCGCCCCAGGTTGGCGACGATCTGCCGGCCCAGGCGCAAGGCGTCGGCGTCGTCTTCCGCCAGGTAGTCGCACAAGCCGCTGACCGTATGGTGCATTTCTGCGCCGCCCAGGGTCTCATCGTCGCAATCCGCGCCGGTGGCGGCCTTGACCAGCGGCGGCCCCGCAAGAAACACCTTGGCCTGGCCGCGAACCATCACGGTGTAGTCGCTCATCCCGGGCACATACGCGCCGCCCGCCGTCGAATTGCCAAACACCAAGGCAATTTGCGCCAGCCCCGCCGCCGACATCCGCGCCTGGTTGCAGAACCCCCGCCCGCCGCGATTCCCCGGGGCAAACAGCTCGGCCTGGTAGAGCAGGTTCGCCCCCGCAGACTCCACCAGCGCCACGGTGGGCAGGCCGTTCTCCATCGCCACCTGCTGCAAACGCACCATCTTGTCCGCGCCCAACGGATAGATGGCCCCGCCTTTGACCCGGGTGTCATTGGCGCTGATGGCCACCAACCGCCCAGAAACTTTGCCAATCCCCGTGATCACCCCGGCCCCTGGCGCCTCGCCGTCGTACTGCCCCCAGGCGGCGAGCGGGCTCAATTCCAGGAAATCGCCGTCGCGGTCCAGCAGCCGCTCAATGCGCTCGCGCGGGCTGAGCTTGCCGCGTTCTGCCAATCGCGCCGCAGCCTTGGGCCCGCCCGCGTGGCGACACAGCCCCTGGCGCTCCTGTAGCTTGGCCAACAGCCCGATCATATGGTCGCGGTGGCGCAGAAAATCGCCGCTGCGGGGGTTGACGCGGCTGGCAATACGGGCCATGGGCAGCTCCAGAGGCAGCGGCAACCCGCTGAACTACAGGCAGATTTTCGTCAGAATTTCCCGCATGATCTCGCTAGAACCGCCGCCGATGGTGATCAAGCGCATGTCGCGAAACACCCGCGAGATCTCGCATTCGTCCATGTAGCCCATGCCGCCGTAGAGCTGCAGACAGCGATCGACCACCTGATTGGC
Source organism: Myxococcota bacterium (assembly GCA_044347905.1). Taxonomy (GTDB): domain Bacteria; phylum Myxococcota_A; class UBA9042; order UBA9042; family UBA9042; genus SXRM01. The sequence continues at coordinate 3,129 of JBIKTV010000112.1, read as the reverse complement.
CAGATCGCCGCAGTAGAGCTTGCACATGGCGATTTCGCGCCACGCGGGATCACCGCCGGCCACCAAATGCACCGTGCGATAGCACAGCTGCCGCGCCGCCTCCAGCTCCGCCTCCATCTGCACCAGCTGGTGGCGCACAGTCTGAAAGCCAAGGAGGTTCTTGCCAAAAGCGTTGCGGTCCCGGCACCACTGCTCCGTAGCGTCCAGGGCGCGCTGGGCCCCCGCCACCGCCGTCAGGGCGCCGACCAGCCGCTCACCCCCAAAGTTCTGCATCACATAATAGAACCCTTCGCCTTGATTTCCCAACAGATTCTTTGCCGGAATACGGCAGTCCTCAAAGGCCAGCTCAGCGGTGTCAGAGCAGTGGTTGCCCATCTTCTCGAGCTTGCGGGTCACGCGAAATCCCTTGGTATCCGTCGGGAAAATCACCAGCGACAGGCCGTCATGCCCCGGCCCGCCCGTGCGCACCGCCAAAGTGATGAAGTCCGCGCGGGTGCCGTTGGTGATATAGGTCTTGGCGCCATTGATCACCCAGTCGTCGCCGTCGCGGCGGGCGGTAGTGCGGATGGCGGCGACGTCAGAACCGGCGTCGGGCTCGGTGATGCCCAGCGCGGCGATCGCATGGCCTGCCACTGCCGGCTTCCAGTAATTCTGCTTGTGGTAGCTATCGCCGATCTCGCCGATCACCGGGGTGGCCATGTCGGACTGCACCAGCAGCGCCATCGTCAGGCCCGCCATGCTGCAGTTCACCATCTCTTCGGCGTAGCAGACCGTGTACCACCAGTCCAAGCCCAGCCCGCCCCACTCTTCCGGCACGCGAATGCCCAGCAGGCCCAATTGCGCTGCGCGGTCAAACACTTCGCGGGGAAAGAGCCGGGCCTGCTCCCACTCCTGGGCGTGCGGGTGCAGCTCCTTGACACACCAATCGCGCACCGTCTGGCGCAATTGCCGGTGCTCTTCGCCAAACTGGGGATAACTGCGGGTACGCTCAAAAGCAGACATCGCTAACCCTCCGGATCAAGGGGCCGGGACAACCGCGGCGGCGGCAGACAGCGCAGCATTGCCACAACCTGCTGCGGCGTCAACAGCAACGTCCAAAGGAAAGAGTGAACAACCTGGCCCTCTGGCGCGTCGATCCCGGTTGCCTGGCCGCGCACACGCGGTACACTCGCTTCGACTTTTTACGCCGGGAGGATTTCATGCTCGTCCGCACTCATACCCAGATCACCGCTAGCCTGCTCGGCCTCGCCGCGTGCCTGACCGCCTCAGCGGCATGGGCAGATACGGAGAGCCGACTCGCCAGCGGCGACATCATCGTAGCCAACCGCAGCATCGCGGGCTCAGAATTGCCTGAAGTGACGGTCACAGCCGTGATCAACGCTCCTCCCGCCGCCGTCTGGGGCATCGTCGACGACTGCAAGCGCTACAAGAACACCATGCCGCGCATCTCCGACTCCAAGGAGACCTCGCGCAGCGGCGCCAACTCGGTGTGCGTCGTCACGGTGGACATGCCGATGCCGTTCTCTGACCTCACCTCGATCAGCGACGCGGTCTCAACCCCTGGCCCCGCCACGTGGAAGCGCACTTGGAAGCTCGCCAAAGGCACTGAGGGCGGCGACTACAAGCGCAATGAGGGTTCGTGGACCCTGAGCGCCTTTGACGCCGAGGGCAAGCGCACCCGCGCCGTGTATCGCGTGCACGTCGAGCCCAACGTGTCGGTCCCCAACTTTATCGTGCGCAAGGCCCAAGAGAGCGCCCTGCCCGACATGATGAAGAAAATCCGCAAGCAGCTCGGCGTAGACTAGGCCTCGTGGCGGCCATGCCCTCGCCTCCCCGGCCTTTGCCCAGCGCGCTCGCGCCCCTGTGGCAGCTCGATCCCGCCTCCGTGTTTCTGAATCACGGCAGTTTTGGCGCGTGCCCTCGGCAAGTCCTGGCGGTGCAGCGGCAATGGCAGGATCGCCTGGAGCGCCAGCCAGTTGATCTGCTGGTGCGCGAGCTCGACGGTGAATTGCTCAAAGTTCGCCAAGCTTTGGCCCAGCTCTTGGGCGCGGATGCGGAAGACCTGGCGCTGGTGACCAACGCGACCGAAGGCGTAGGTTGCGTACTGCGTTCATTGCCTTGGCAACGCGACGATGAAGTTCTAGTTATCGATCACGCTTACAACGCCTGCAAGAACGCTGCAGAAGTCGAGCTTGAGCGCTGGGGAGGTCGGGTGCGCGTGGCGCCAGTGCCCTTTCCTCTGGACGATCCGCAAGAAGTTGTAGATGCAATTCTGCAGGGATTGAGCAGCCATACCAAGCTAGTTCTGATCGATCACATCACAAGTCCGACCGCAATAGTGCTACCTATCAAGCAAATCGTTGATGCCGTTCAGGCGCGCGGTGTCGATGTGCTGGTCGACGCGGCGCACAGCCCAGGGCACGTGCCGGTGCAACTCGACGACCTGGGTGCGGCCTATTGGACCGGCAATTGCCACAAATGGCTTTGCGCGCCCAAGGGTTCCGCCGTGCTGCATGTGCGCAAGGATCGCCAGGAGCGGGTGCGGCCGCTGATCATCTCGCACGGGGCCAACCGCTGCGCCCCCGGGCAGAGTCGCTTTCGCGCCGAGTTTGACTGGACCGGCACCCGCGACCCCAGCGCTTGGCTGGCGATCCCCGCGGCGATCGGATTTGTCTCAGGTCTTTGGTCTGGCGGCCTGACAGAGCTGCAGCAACGCAACCGCGACCTGGCGCTGCTGGGCCGGCAAATCCTCTGCGATGCCCTTGGCTTAGAGCCGCCCGTGCCGGCGTCGATGATCGGCCAAATGGCCGCGGTGATCCTGCCGCAGGATCTGAGGCCCACGGGGGGCGAGGGCGACAGCGATGCGCTTCACCTGGGGCTCCGCCGCGAATTGGCCATCGAAGTGCCGGTGTTCGGCTGGCAGGGGCGGCGGATCCTGCGCATTTCGGCCCAGGCGTACAACAGCCCAGAGCAGTACCAGTGGCTGGCCGCGGCGCTCAAGCTCCAGGCTATAGCAAGCTAAATCAGCAGCTTACACCAAGTGCTTGTCGACCACCCGGCCAAGCCCCGGCACCGCGGTGATCACGTGGTCTTTGGCCGACGGGCGGAGCTTCTCATACGCCGCACCGA
>JBIKTV010000451.1:0-4775 GCA_044347905.1 Myxococcota bacterium | reverse complement strand
ATATGCTGGCATTTATTGTGGTGCTCGACACGCCGTGGTTCGCGGTGAGCGACAAAACCGGTCAGTTCTCTCTGCGCGGCCTGCCGGCGGGCAAGTACACCCTGGGCGTCTGGCACGAGAAGCTGGGAGCCGCCGATGTGCAGGTGGAGCTGAGCGCGGCGGGCGTCGCCGGTCTCCAACTGCCCCTGGCGGCCAAGTAGCCGCGGGCGGAAACATGCCAAAAGCAAGGCAATCCGCGATGTTGGTTGCGCGGGCTTGATCGGTTTGCGCCTCCTGGACTAAAACCACCGCATGAACACCCCTGCCCACACCGCCGCCCGTTCGCCTGAAATCGACGCCTACATCGCCGCGACGCAAGAGCCCAACCAGAGCAGGCTCCACACCCTGCGCGAGCTGATCCGCCAGGAAGCGCCTGAGGCCGTGGAGCGGATGGCCTATGGCATGCCTACGTGGCATCAGGGGCAGAACCTCGTGCATATCGGAGCCCAGGCGCGCCACGTGGGTCTCTACCCCGGCCCGCAGGCGATCGAGGCTTTTGCCCAAGAACTCTGCGATTTTCCGACCTCCAAAGGGGCGATTCGGCTGCTGCACGACCGCGAATTGCCGCTGGAGCTGGTGCGCCTGATTGTCCGCTACTGCGTGGTCCAGGCCCAGAATCGCGCCAAGCCCGCGGGAAAGGGCTCGGGCGGTCGCGTAAGGGCCTGAGTTCCGCAGCGCAGATCATGGACCCGGCAATTCACCAGAGTCATCCATGATCCATAGGCCCCGCCGCTGCGGAGTGCGCCAAAGGCCTAGCCCTGGGCCAGCGCCAGTGCCAACCGCGCCGCCAAGCGGGCGTTGTTCTCTATGAGCGCTACGTTGGTCTTGAGGCTCTCCCCGCCGGTCAGCGCCTTGACCCGCGCCAGCAAGAACGGCGTGGTGTCCTTGCCGCGGATGCCCTGGGCCGCCGCCTCTTGCAGAGCCTGGGCAATCGCCGCTTCAGCCACATCGGGGTCCAGGGCCAGCTCCGCGGGCACGGGGTTGGCCACCAGCACGCCGCTTTGCAGACCCAGCTGCCAGTGCGTGCGGCAAATCGCCGCCAGCGCGGCGGGATCGTCGACCTGCGCGTCCACTTTCAGGCCGGAGTCGCGGCTGTAAAACGCCGGAAAAGCCGAGGTGCCATAGCCCAGCACCGGCACGCCCAGGGTCTCTAGCACCTCCAGGGTCAGCGGCAGGTCCAGGATGCTTTTGGCCCCGGCGCAAACCACCGCCACCGGCGTGCGCGATAGCTCAGAGAGATCGGCGCTGATGTCAAAGCTCTGCTGGGCACCGCGGTGCACGCCGCCGATGCCGCCCGTGGCAAATACCTGGATCCCTGCCGCCCGCGCGGCGATCATCGTGGCGGCCACAGTGGTTGCGCCAAGCCCGCCCTGGCACAGGCGAATCGCCAGATCGCGCCGGCTGAGCTTTTGCACCGGCTCGTCGCCGCGGGCCAGGCGCTCTAGCTCGGTGGGCGGCAAGCCGATGCGGATTTTGCCGTCGATCACGGCGATCGTCGCGGGCACGGCGCCCTCTTGGCGCACGGCGGCTTCCAGCAGGTTCGCGGTGGCCAAGTTGGCGGGCCAAGGCATGCCGTGACTGATCACCGTGGATTCCAGGGCCACCAGCGGCCGGCCGGCTCGGCGCGCCTCTGCGACTTCTGGACTAAAAACGAGCAGATCTGTGAGCTCGGGCATGGAGCCTCCGGTTGGCACGACCCCTAGGCGAGGTCAAAAAGCTGAGGTCCCAAGGCGCGGCTGACCGATTCGCGGCTGGCCACCGCCAGCGATGCGGCCCGGCGCGCGGCTTCCAGCACCCTGGGCAAGGGCAAGCCGCGCAGGATTCCGACCCACGCCGCGGCAAACAGCGCGTCACCCGCGCCGGTGACATCGACGACTTCTGTAGGCAAAGCGGGCAGGTGGCCGGCAAAATCGCCCGACACCGCACAGAATCCCTGCGGGCCCAGGCTGACGATGGCAGTGGCCACGCCGCGGCGGGTCAAGGCGCGGGCACAGGCCAAGGCGTCGGCGGGGGTTTGGCAGGTCAGGCCGGTCAGCGCTTCGGCTTCTCCGCGGTCGGGCTTGATGAGCGCGCAGCCCTGCAGGGCCGGCAAGACGCGTCTACAGCGTTGATGGGCCGCGGTCTCCAGGGCATACGCTAGGCCGGCGCGGCGAAAATGCCCCGCTAGGTCGCTCAGGCACGCCTCACTGAGGTTGGCGTCGAGCACCGCACCGGCAAATTCGCCAAGGTCCGGCAGCTTTTCCAGCACCTCTGCGGCGGTCAGCTGCTCGGTGGCCGTCTGGCAATAGCCGCGGTCCAGGGCGCCGCTGGGGTGCAACACCGCCAAGTACAGGCCAGTGCGAGGTTTGCGGCACGCCCGCAGATCCAGGCCCAGGCGGGCGCAATCGGCGCGGAGGAACTGCCCCAGGGCGTCGTCCGCCACATCGGCGACCAGCGTGACCTCACAGCCCAGGCGCAGCAGGTTCTCTGCGACGTTGCGCCCCGCCCCACCCGCGCCCAGGCGAATGTCGGCGTCGTTGCTGCTGTCTTGCGTCGGTTCGGCCAGCGGCCGCGCCACCAGGTCGACAATCGCCGCGCCCACGACCAGCAGCTTCACCGCAGCCCCGCACGCAATTGCTCGACCCGGCTCATAAAAGCGGCCAAGCGCTGCGGGTCCACCGGCCGCTGCCACCGCCCCTCTTCCTTGAAATGGCTGCCGACAATCAGCCCGTGGGCCGTACCGACAAAGTGATCCAGGTTGTCCAGCGTCACCCCAGACCCGACCAGCACCGGCAGCTCCACGGCCCGGCGCACTGCGCGCACTTCTGCGGGATCGGTCTCAGCCCCGGTCGCCGTGCCCGTGACAATCACCCCGTCCGCGCCAAAAAACCCAGCGGCTTTGGCGGTTTCCGCTAGGTCGACGTCCGCGGTGATGGCGTGGGCGCTGTGCTTTTTCTTGATATCGGCGAACACCTGCACGTCGTCCGCGCCAATCATCCGCCGGTAGCGCAGCAGCTCGCCGGCGCAGCTCTCGATCAGGCCCTCATCGGCTACATGGGCGAACACAAAGCCTTCTACCCGCACAAACTGCAGCCCCGCGGCCAGGGCCACTGCCAGCGCCTCGCGGTTGGCCCCCGCCAGGATCTGCACGCCCACCGGCAGGCCGCTTTCTTGGCGCACCGCCGCCGCCACCTGGGTCATCGCCGCGACAATTTCCGGGCCCACGCCGCCTTTGAGATAAGGGGTATCGTGCATGTTTTCAACAATCAAGCCGTCCAGCCCGGCCTCGCGATACAGGCGCGCTTCCGCCACGGCGCGGTCCACCACCGCTGCGATGCTTCCGCGCCACCGCGGCGTGCCAGGCAGGGGCAGGGCGTGAATCATGCCCAAAATCGCAGTGCGTTGGGGGCGAAGGGCAAGGACCATAGCGACTCCGGTAGGCCGGGCAGCAGGGATCCCGGGCGGCAGCAGGGTCGCCGAGGCGCGGCCGTTGTGCAAGGGGGCGGGCCAGAAGACCCCCCCTTACGTTAAGTCGGCTCCAGCGCTAGGTGATTGGCCAAAAACGCGGTGGTTTGGATCGGCCTCTTTGGGCGACGACCCCGCGCGCTCCTCCGCCCCGCCAACCCGAGCTTTTGAGCTTTGACAACGTAGTCAAAGCTAAATAGATTGCTGAATCCCATGCTTGCGGAGAAAACCCTGGTTTTCGCAACAACCGCCGCAGTTCCCTGCCCCCTAGAGCCAACCGGGCAAAATCGGAGTACTCTTGCCGGGCACTGCCTCGACTGCGCAAATCTCAGCCCCCGGGCAGACCTGCGCGGCTCGGGGCGCGTCCAAGTCGTCCGGAGGCTCCCATGACCCATCTGCCGTTTTCGCCGTCGCCCGACTCCCCTCGCCGGCCTCCGTGCCGCAAGACTCGGGGCTTTCTGTGGATCGCTGCGCTGATCTGCTCCTCGCTGTTGGCTTTGCCCGCCGCGGCCGAAGACACCTCTGCGTCCGCGCTTTGGAGCTTGATCAAGCAGTGGCTGGAGTCCGTGCCGCGGCTGGCGCCGGGCCAGTGGTCGGACGGCAGCGTGGCGCTGGGGTGGGAGAGCGACCGCCTGACTGCGACCTGGCGCGGCGCGCTGACCGCCGGGGCCGCGGGCGCGGTTGAAGTGCCGGTGTTGGCCAGCGGCGGCGCGGTGACAGAGGTCAAACTCAGCGGATCCGCGGCCGATTGGCGCGTGTCTGGCGGCATGGTGCTGGTGCGCTTGGGCGCGGATGCCCCGCGGCGGGCCGACATTGAGGTGACCGCGCAGTGGCCGCTGAGCCGGGTTGCCAGCCAGGCGGTGGTGGTGCCCTTGCCGGACTGGTCGCGCGGCACGCTCCAGCAAAGCCCGGATGAGCTAGAGGTGATTGGCGCCGACGCCGAGGGCGGCCTGCCCCACGCCTCGCGGGCGCTGCTGGTGCGCACTCAGGACAGCCTGGCGCCCAGGATTCGCTCGGCCCGCTACACCCTGCTGCTGGCGGCCGGGGCGGCGACGGTGGATCTGCGGGTCGAAGTGGAGGGCCGGGGTGCCGTGGGCGCGGTGGCGCTGGCCCCTGCCGAGCTGGCGCTGCTGGATGTCGCGGTGGATGGCCGGCCCGTGGCGCCCGTGTCCGCCCAGGCCGATGGCGACGACGAGGCGTGCCAGGGCAAGCACTGCGTCGAAATCTCGGGCAAGGGCATGCGGGTGATTACCGCGCGGCTCCAGGTCAAGAGCGACGGCGATCTAGAGGAT
>JBIKTV010000450.1:0-4781 GCA_044347905.1 Myxococcota bacterium | reverse complement strand
GGGCCTGTCGCCCGCCAAGCGCCTGCACCTCGACTACCTGCTCGCTACCGAAGTCGAGCACGAGTTCGCCCAGGACGCGGCGCTGCTGAGCGCGCGGCACTTTGACGACACCAGCGCCTTTGGCGGCGACGACGTGATTTTTCCCCAGGGTTTTGGCGCAGTCGTGGCAGCGCTGGCCCAGGGGCTCGACGTGCGGCTGGGCGTCGAGGTCGCACAGGTCGATACCGCCAGCGGCCAGGCCCGAGTCACCGACAGGTCCGGGCAGCTGTGGCAGGCCGCCCAGGTGGTGGTGACCCTGCCGCTCGGGGTGATCAAGGCCGGCGCCGTGCAGTTCTTGCCGCCCTTGCCGGCGCCCCAGCAGGCGGCGCTGCAGCGGCTGGGCATGGGCGTGCTCAACAAAGTGCTGCTCACTTGGCCGCAGGCCCGCTGGCCCAAGGCGCACCTGCTCGGCCGCGTCACCTCGCCGAACGCCGATCCGTGGGTCGAGTGGCTCAACCTACAGGCGCTGCTAGGCGCTCCGGCGCTGCTGGGGTTTGTGGCGGGCGGGCCGGCCCTGGCGCTGGAGGCCAAAAGCGACGCCGAGCTGCAGCGGCTGGCCCTGGCGGCGGCCCAATCGATGCACCCAAGCCCTTTGGCGGCACCCGCCGGCTTTGCCCGCACGGCCTGGGGCACCGACCCCTTTGCCCGCGGCAGCTACAGCAGCATCGGCGTCGGCGGCTCCAAGGCCGACTGCGAGACCTTGGCCCAGCGCTTCAGCCCGGTGCTGATCCTGGCCGGCGAGCATACCCACGGGGCGCACCAGGGAACGGTGCACGGCGCGCTCATGTCGGGCCAGCGCGCGGCGAAGCAGGTCTTGGCGGGGTGAAGGCCCGTGCAAAATCTAGTCGATTTACCCCGGTCCCATTTGCTTGCCGGGTGGGTCGCAAGTGCGCGCCCCCTATCGGCTTCGCCGCTCCGCTCCGCGAGAGGCCTTGTCGAGTTCTGTTTCCACGCGTCCCAACGGGTGCGGTCGCTGATGCCCATTCGACTGCGCAGTTGATTTCTACCGCACGTGTGATATCTACTGCGCCGTCGAGGAGGTCGAAGTGCTGCAGAGCCCCAACCAGGATGCCGACAAGCAGCGGGTGGTCCAGCGTCTGCTGGAAGGATTGCGCGGGTTTGAAGTCGTTGAGGCATCGCCACCGCCAGAGCTTGGCATCGACGTGCGCCTCCGAGAGCGCCGAACTGGCCGGTCCGTGGCAGCGGAGGTCAAGCTGTTGCCCGCGCGCCGTGCCGGTGAGATCCCCGCCGCGCTCGCCATGGCCTCGTATCAGCTGCGCAGCTGTGCAGGCAGCGTAAACGCGGAAGCACTGGCGGTTTTTTGGCTCCCCCAGTGGAATCCAGCGGTGGTTGCTCAGGTGCGCGCGTTCAGTTCAAAGTTCGACCTCAAGCTGGGCTGGGCCATCCTCTCGGAAGACGGCGGCTTTGCCGTCTCGCTGCCGGCATTCCAGCTCGAACGCAGCCATGAACCGCGTTCACTCGGCGTGCATGTCCCGCGCCTGCGCCAGTCGGTCGACCTGTTGACGGACGCGAATCGATGGATGCTAAAGCTGCTACTGCTCCTCCGCGTGGAGCAGCGATTTTGGGCTGGCCCGCGCGATCCGATTGCTGGCGTGTTGGCCCTCAGCCGGGCCGCGGGGGTGACACCGGAGTCTGCGTATCGATTCGCCCGCTCTCTGCAGGCGCATGGCTTGGCCAGGCTGGAGCGCGGCACCTTCCAACTGCTCGACACACAACGGCTGATGAACCTCTGGCTGAGCGTGGACACCAACAAGCCCTTGCTGTGGCAGCCGGTGCGCTGGACCCGCGGCAAGGCAGACGACATCGGCGAGGTGTTTGGGCAGGGCCTGCCCGGGCAGCGCTACGCCGTGACCAACTACGAGGGCTGTCGTCGCCTTGGGCTGTTACACGCGGCGGTCGCGGGCATCGACGTCCAGGTCGAAGGGGAATTGGAGCAAGCCATGCGGCACTGGAAGCTTGAGCCGGTTGCGCCGCACGAGGGTCATTTCCGCCTTGCGCGTGCTCGTTTCCCGCGGTCGGTCTTTGGCGGCGCGGTAGAGGCGGGGGGAGTTTGGGTCGTCGATGCACTGCAAATTGCGCTGGACGTTCGGTCTCACCCGGCGCGCGGGGTCGAGCAGTCTGACTACATCCTTGAACGCCTGCAGGTTGCCAAGTAGATGGCGTCGTCACCGCTGCGAGACCAAGCCTCCGAGGCGATCCAGCTCTTGGCACGGGCTGCGACTGCCCTTCGTAGCTATCATCCGCACATGACCGTGGTGGGCGGCATCGTGCCCTATCTGTATAGGCATATGCCCCAGTTCCGCAATCCCGGCTGGGAGTCGCTCCGCACGCTGGACGTGGATCTGACGCTGCCGCGCTCGCTGAAGACCGCGGGGCTAGGTAGCCCAGCAGAGTTGTTGCGGCAGGCTGGAATCGCGCGCGTAGATGGGCGAACGGCCGACGGCCCAGGCGCCGCGTACTACCAAAGCTCGCATTACGACGAGTCCAAGCGCGCCCCAGTCTACCTGGAATTCCTGACGAGCAAAATGGGCCAGGGTTCTGAGCAGTTCAGAACTATCGCCGGCGACATCCGCGCCCAAACGCTGCGGTATATTGATCTCGTCCAGATTGAGCCGTTGGTCTTGGACCTGCAGACCGTGCCGGAGGCTGACGTCGCCCATGAGGTGCTGGTGCAGGTGCCGCAGCCCGCCTTGTTCATCCTGCCCAAGCCGCTGATCCGCAAGTATCGCGCCCCAGACAAGCGGCCCAAAGACATGGCCTACGTCTACGACGTCGTGCTGCTTTCGCGCAAAGAATGGTCCACGGCGAGGCGGGTGCTCCATGGCGAGGCGTTCCGGTCGGGCGAACGCAACGTGTGGCGACGACGGGCGCTCCTCAAGCTAGACGAGCTGTTTCGCGACTCCAGCGCAGCGGGAGCGGTCGAGGCTTCGCTGGAGATGACCGCACGCGGACAGTCCATTGCCCCCCGTGCCATCGCCGAGACGGTGCAGGACTGGCTGGACGCGGTCTGGCCGCCTCAATGGTCGCCGGGACTGGACACCGACAGCCGTGCGGGCCGCCGCTAGCGCACCGCCCAGAACCGCGAATTGAGGCGTCGACTGTCCGGCCCCCCAAAGCCCATGCACCCGGCGGCCGACAGAACCATGGATCGTCAAGCCTGGACAGTGGTTTACGTACGGACCCCAACCAGAATCGTCCCTACCGGCCAAGCCTGCGCTCCAGGGCACCCGACTGCCCGCGCGGCGGCCAATGTGGGGCACCGACCCCTTTGCCCGCGGCAGCTACAGCAGCATCGGCGTCGGCGGCTCCAAGGCAGACTGCGACCTGCCTTGCCGTGCTCCCATCGGCTGGCTATCCTGATGGGCGCGGCGTTGATCCTGGCGCCCGCGAGGGTGCCGATGAACCCAACCGCAGAACAAATTGCCGCTTTCGCCATGAAACTGCCGGCTTCCGAGCGCGCCAAGCTTGCAGACCAACTGTTTGACAGCCTGGATGCGGTCCGCGACGACCGCGATCCTGAAATCACGGCGTTGTGGCTTGCTGAGGCGCGTCGGCGTTTGGCGGCGCTGGAGTCGGGGGCAGTGGCAGCCATCCCCGCTGAGGCGGTGTTTGCACAAGCGCGCAAGAACAGGTTGCCGTGAGGGTTGAGTTCCACCCAGAGGCCGCGACGGAATTCCTCGCACTGGGCGGCGAACGGTCCAGGTCCCGGGGTGCTTTGGGCGCACGTTTGGCATGAACTCCCGCCAAAACCTGCGGTTGACGCGGGTGATCGGCCGGCGTAGCCTCGCCGCTGACGACTGGGATGGCCTCGGTCGAGGGCGGCTTGGCACCGGCGGGGTGGACCAATTGACGTAGCTTACAGCAAGACCACATGCGCCCAAACTGGAAACTCCTGTGGATCGGCCTGGCCACTGCGGCGTGCGGGGCGACTGCGACCCCAGGGACGCAAGGCGCAGATGCCGGGCCAAGCGACGCCTCGGCAGCAGCTCAAGCCATCAAGGTCGATTTCCTCTGGATGATCGATCACTCCTCCTCGATGGCTCAAGCGCAGCGACAGCTGGCCAAGGCCTTTGCCGGCTTTGCCAAGAAGCTGGGGCCGGGCGCCGGCGGCAAAGCCATCGACGCGCAAATGGCCGTGGTGAGCGTTCAACAAATCGCCGATTCTTCTGAGATCAAGAAGGTCGGGCAGTTTCTCCACAAGCCGGCGACCTCGCTGCCACCTTCGGCAGTGGAGCGCACCGCGATGGCGTGTTGGGCCGATGGCGACTGCACGGCGCCAAAGTGCTTCAAGATGTACAATGCAGATGCCAAGGCGAGCATGTGCCCGGCGGAGGGCATGGACTGCGTGACGCCGATCGCCATGCCCGCTGGCAACTGGTACTGCAATTCCTCGGCCTCGTCGCTTCAACTCAACAATCAGAGCAACTGTTCGGTCAACTCGCGCTGTCAATTGCGCTGCGAGAAGGACGAGGACTGCTACGCTGTGTTTGAGGCCGATGTCCCAGCAGGTGGAAAGCACCGGGTCTTCTGTAATGAGTCAGTGGCTGTCCCCGGCTGCATGTTCCCGCCTGAAACGGAGGACTGTCCGCCGCAAGACACGCTGCCGGCCGTGCTCAAGCAGTCCGTCGCAATCACGGATGGCGGTGGCAACGTCGTCGGCAACCAGCTCGACTGGTTCCGTTGCTCGGCCTCCTTGGGCGCCAATCAAAGCAAGCAAGCGT
>JBIKTV010000449.1:0-4791 GCA_044347905.1 Myxococcota bacterium | reverse complement strand
GGATCCGCGATTGCGGCGATGGCTTCTGCCCCGGCGCTGCGGTGAAAATTCAGGTTGCGCCCGATGTTCCGCAGGGTTGCCTTGTGCGAATGGCCGCGCGCCACGCCAGCGGGTCCGCTGCAGGTCCGGCCGTTCCCGCCGTGCCAGGAGCCGCTGTGGTCGCAGAGACGCCTTATCCATTCCACGACTTGGTCCCGGGCTGGTACGACGTCGAGGCCGAGTTGCTTGCCGCCGATGGCAGCCTGCTGCAGCGCCTTTCCGCGGGCGGTTATGCCGTGCGCGCCTACCGGTTTAGCGCATGAGCCGCACTCCCGCGCGCGGGATTCTCAATTTCTCCATCCGTCTCGCCAACTTGCTCGGCACTGCCGGGCTCTTGTGGCTGACCCTGGGCAGCGCGACGCTGGCGACGGCGGCGGACTCGGCGCCCAAAGTCGTCGCCACCGTGCCTCAAGTGGTGCTGCCGCAGCTGCGGGTCGATCGCCTCGACGTCAGCGCTTGGCCCAAGGTCAAAGTGTTGGCCACGGCGCTCGATGGACGCGGCGCCCCGGTCGAGCTCAAGCACCTCGTCAAACTCGACGTCCTCGACGGCACCAAAAAGGCCACGGTCGCCAGCAAAAACAATCCGGCGCTCGTGAGTTTTGAGAAGGGCGTGGCGCTGGGCAACCGCAAAGACGCCAAGATGATGCCGCGGGCAGAAGCCGCTGTGGGCCTCGATCTGGTGCTGGTGGTGCAGGGATACGCCTCCACCGTTGAACCGCTGATGCAGCAGCGCATTCGCGACGCGGTGGCCGCCGCCTTCAAGCCGCTGGGCAAAGGCGATCGGGTCAATCTGGTCTGGTACAACGATCGCGTCTATCAGGCGACCGGGCTGCGAAACTTGGACAGTCGCCTGGTGGACATTGAAAGCAAAGAATTCCTAAGCAAATGTCAGGATGCGCGCCGCGAAGCCCGCTCCGGTGGCCCCATCACCCTGGGTCCGCCGCCGGGCAAAGAGACGCCGCCTATCGAGCCGGGAACGGACCTGTGCGGTCTGCAGGGCGATGCCGGCAAGGTCGCCTCCCTGGCCAAGAACCAGCCCTTTGCCGGGGCTTTTCCGCGGCCGTTCAATCTCGGACCGCCCTTTTGGGACGTGGGGCGCTACTGCGGCACCCCCGGCGGCGCGCTGGACGGCTTTGGCACCTTTGGCAAAGAGGAATACGAGCGCAACAAGCAGGAGCGCGAAGACGCCAAGCTCAAGGGTCTGCCAGTCGATTTTGAGCACTCGGCGGTCGATCGGGCCCTGGAGCTCTTGTTGCGCGACGGCAAGGAGGGCTCGCACAAGGCCATTGTCCTGCTCAGCGACGGCCGCGACGGCTGGGTCTGGGACTTGAGCACCTGCGCCGACCATCCGCCTCCGCCGTGCAATGCCTTTGACGCCTCTGCCCAGGCCAATGTCGACCGCCTCGCCGCGATGAACGACCGCCAGCAGATGATCGAGCGCCACCGCCTCGCCGTCGACCTCCGCCGCTGCATTGAGCGCGAGCAAGTGCTCACCAAGCGCGTAGCGCTGATGCAGACCGTGTTTCACGACAAGGCCCAGCAGTGGATCGGCATGGCCCGCGCCGCTGGGGTGCGCTTCTACGCCGTGGGCATTCGCCGCCCCGGTGTGGTCACCAGCCCCTACGACCTCGACCGCCTGCGCCTCCTGGCAGAAAAGACCGGCGGCACCTACCGCGAAGTCGGCGACAGTCAGCCTGCGATCGGCGCCGTGTCGCGCACCATGACCGAAGTGACCGGACAGCTGGCCATCGAGTTCACCCACCAGAGCCCGGACGACGTGGAAGAGCGCTTCTCCGTTCGCCTTTCCGCCACTTTGGACGCCAAGCTCGACCACCCGGAGAACCCGGGCACGCAGATGTCTTCGGAGCCGTTGATCGCCGCGCTGCCCATCAAGGCCTCGCTGGCGCAGCAACTCAAAGAAGTGGGCTGGAGCTTGCTTGTGCGCATCCAACTGCTCATTGGCTATGAGGTTTACGTGATCATCGGCTGGGTGCTTGCGGTAGGCGCAATTCTCCTCGCCACGCTGATCCTGGTCACCCTGGTGCGAAAGCTCCTGCGCCGCAAGCCAAAACCGGCCTAATAACCCAATCCTCGCAGCCGCCGGCCGTCTTTGGCCCCCGGAGCCCTCTTGAGCAAGCGCCCCACGATCGCCTTCTATCCCGGTTCCTTTGATCCGCTGACCATCGGCCACGTCAACCTCGTGGAGCGCGGCCTGCGGGTGTTTGACCGCGTGGTCGTGGCCATGGCGCACAACGTCAACAAAAAAGCGATGTTCAGTCTGGATGAGCGCCGGGCGATGATCGAAGAAGTCTTTGCCGGCGAGCCGCGGGTCAAGGTCGTGACGTTTGAGGGCCTGATGATCGAAGCCGCCAAGGCCCAGGGCGCCACCACCGTCTTGCGCGGCCTGCGCGGTGTGGCGGACTTTGAATACGAGTTTCAGTTGGCGACCATGAACAACCTGCTCTCGCCGCAGCTAGAGACAGTGTTCCTGATGACCGAGAAGTCGCATTTCTTTGTGTCGTCAAACCTGGTGCGCGAAGTGGCCAGCCTGGGCGGCGATGTCAGTCCGCTGGTGCCGGCGCCGGTGCTTCAAGCGCTGTACGCCAAGATCGGTCGCCATTGAGCCCTGGGGCAGCAGCCCGCCGCTGGCAGAGCGCTCCGATCAGAACGGCCGCTTCTTGGCGCCTTTGACGATCTTGTCGGTAAAATCTTGGCGAAATTCAATGCCTTGGTACTGCACTTCGCCGCGGGCCAGCACGTAAAACACCGACGGCTTGTAGATCCGCCCTTCGATGTTGGCCACGCCCAAGTCCTCAACCCCCGCGCGGTCGGCGTCGTTGACGCGGATGTTGCCGTCGCCTTTGCCTTTGATCTTGCCCTGTTTAGCCTGGGCAAACGCGCTCCCTGCGCTGACCAGCGCTAGCAGCACCGCGGCAGCCATCATCGCTTGAAACCAATGGCGCTTGATCATGATCAGCTCCTCAGGCGCTCTAGGCGCCGGGTGGCGGCGGTGGTGGTTCTTCCGGCTTGTCTTCACTCGGCGGGGCAGGCGGAGTCGGCGCGGGATCGCTTGGCGGCGGCGGCGGCTCGTCCTTCTTGTCATCCGAAGGCGGCGGAGCAGGTGTCGGCGCTGGGTCGCTCGGCGGCGCGGGCGGCGGTTCGTCCTTCTTCCCGTCCGCTGGCGGCGGCGCGGGGGTCGGTGCAGGCTCTGGGCTGGGCGCTGGCGCTGGGGCAGGCTCCGGGCTCGGGGCCGGAGCGCTGCCATCCGGGGCCGGGGCGGGCGCTGCGCCATCCGGGGGAGGAGTCGGCGCCGGAGTCTCCTCAGCCTTCTTCTTGGCCTCTTCTTCGGCACGCTTTGCGTCTTCAGCCGCCTGCTTCTTAGCCGCTTCGTCCGCCGCTTTCTTGGCGTCTTCATCGGCTTTCTTGGCGTCCTCTTCGGCCTTCTTGCGCTTGTACTCTTCCGCCTCTTTGGCGTTCTTCTCCGCGTTGATGCGCTTGGTCTGCTCTTGGGTCAAGAACAGCTTGGCGTCCGCAATGTACTTGTCGATCGGATCCTTGGCGTCGATCCCGGCCCCGCGGATCTCCTTGTAGGCGTTCAGGTATTCCAGCGACTTGGCATAGCGCGCCTCGTCATTGGCCATGTCCGCCATCGGGTTTTCCAGGAACAGGATGCCCAGGTTAAAGTGGGCCTCGGCGCGCCGCGGATCCTGCTTGAGCGCCTGCTCATAGGCCGCGCGGGCCTTGTTGGCCTTCTCCGGGTCGCGGGTCACGCGCCAGGCGCTGCCCAGGTTAATGCGCGCCTCAATCCAGGTGGGCTGGAGCTCTAGGGCCTTGTTGACGGCCTCTACCGCTTCATCGCCCTTGCGCGCGACGATCCAGCACACCCCCAAGTTGTTCCACGCCTCGGCATAGTCGACGCGCAACTGCGTGGCCTTGCGGAACTGGTCGCGGGCCGATTCCCATTCGCCGTCGGCCATATACAGCCGGCCGTACAGGTAGTGGATGTGGGCCAAGCCGGCCTCGCGCGTCACGGCCTCTGCGCCCACGCCGCGCCAGCTGCCGCCGCCCTGGGCTGAACGCAGCTCGTACTGCTTGCGCGCCGGGCCCGAGCTCTCTTCGCCCGAGATGGCCGCCTTGACCTCTTCGCCCGTATAGACTTCGTACGCGCGCTCCAGCGCCAACCGCGCCAAACCCACCCGGCCCAAGCCCAAGTAGGCCTCGGCAAGATAGCGCATCACCTCAGGATTTGACTGATCGAGCCGCAGTGCCTCTACACAGGCATCCAGCGCGCGGTTGTATTCGGCATTGGCCACCAGGGCGCGGGCCTTGGCCCCCAGCAGCATCGCGTCCCCCGGACGCTTGGCCAGGGCATCGTCCACCACGGCTACGGCTTGGGCGGCCTGGCCGCGGCGCAAATGCAGCACGCTCAGGAGCACCGCCGCCCGCGAATAGCTCGGGTTGACCTCAAAGGCCTTCTTGGCCGACTCCAGCGCGTCGTCATCGGCGCCCATGCGGTACTGGCAGATCGCCAAATTGTACCAGGCCGTGGCCGACTTGGGGTCCTGCTTGGCGGCATTCAGCAATTTCTGCTGGGCATCCGCAAGGTTATTCTCGGTCAAGAACTGCACGCCCTCGTCGATCAGCAGCTTGGCCGGCGAGTCCGCGTACTTGATGTCGGCGGGCTTGCCCGGCTTGCTGTCGCCCGGCTTGGCGTCGGCGGGCTTCTCCTCCGGCTTGGCCGGCTCGTCGGGC
>JBIKTV010000448.1:0-4796 GCA_044347905.1 Myxococcota bacterium | reverse complement strand
GGTCCCGGCCTGGTAAGAGGCAAAATTCGCCAGTGCTTTGATGTAGGTCTCCTGGACCAGATCTTCGGCATCGGCTTGGTCGCGGCAGAGGTGCAGCGCGTAGGCGTGCAGCGCATTGAGGTGCGGCATCGCCTCGCGTTCAAAGGCCTCGCGTTGGCGGCGCTGCTGCGACGAGAACAGGCTGATCATGCAATCCTCTCAAGGTCTTGGACCCGGGTGTATGCACCGCGTGGGGCTCCGGGCGGGGGCGTCCACTCCACCACAACGCGAAGAGGAGCAGAGCTATTCCCGGCGCCGCGCGGTGCGGCTTCTCCAGCCTAGGATTCCCCGCGCGGCGCGCAAGATGCGGCCCGGAGCGGATCCGGAGCGAAAGCGCTCTGCGGAAGCGATCACCCGAGGCATGTGCGGCAATTGTGGCAAAATCATCAATCGCTACGCTGATCTAACGTAAGGGGGGGATATGTATTCCTGGGCGCGGCGCGGGGGCCTTGACGGGCGTGCGAGCTTTTTTGCAGGGGGGCGCTTGACGTCTGGCGCCGTTTGCGTATCCTTCTCCCCCGCCAGCGGTGGATGTAGCTCAGCTGGTAGAGCGCGGGTTTGTGGTACCCGATGTCGCGGGTTCAAAACCCGCCATCCACCCCCAAGGGAGACAGGGCTGTGCGCCCGCCGTCCCCCAGAACCGAGCAGTCTGAATGGGCCCCCAAAGGTCCCCGAAGCTGAACGGCTCACGGAGCAGCACCGCCCTCAAGGCTGTGGGCTCCCAAAGGTAGACAGCGCCCGTCAACGGCGCTAGACTGCCGCCCTCCGAAGAACTGCCCTCGCGGGGGCCAGTTCTCTTGGGGAAAACGACCTCAGGATTGGCCTCCTGAGGTGCTGGGGCTCAAAACCCCGGCGGTCGAGAGGCCGCCCCTAGTCCGGATCCTGCGCGGATCCGGAAGATTGCACGACGCGCCTGTAGCTCAGCCCGGATAGAGCATCGGACTTCGAATCCGCAGGTCGCAGGTTCGAATCCTGCCGGGCGCGCCAGTTCCACGCTGGTGAAGTTCGGTGCAGCGAAGGCTTGTCGTCGTGAGCAGTTGAATTCCATGCCCCTTTAGCTCAGCTGGTAGAGCAGCGGACTCTTAATCCGTAGGTCGAGTGTTCGAATCACTCAGGGGGCACCAAGGTGGCGCGGCCGGTCTGGCGACAGACCAGTTCGGGTCACCTGAAGCGCCGGAGCCGGAATAGGCCGATGTCCGCGGGCCGCAAGGCCGCCGCGAACCGAGCCCACCCCGGACCGGCGCTTTTGCGTTTTGGCTGAAAAAAATCCTCGTTCTGCGCCGTTTGGGCCGCGCGCCTGCGGCCGCCCTGCCGGTCCCGGCAGTCGCGAGCGAGACCAGCCGGGCGCATGCTAGAGAGCGAAGTCACTGCGAGAGTGGCGAAATTGGTAGACGCACCAGATTTAGGTTCTGGCGCTTCACGGCGTGGGGGTTCAAGTCCCCCCTCTCGCACCCCCGCTCAAGCTCGGTTTGGGCAAGCGCCTCGCGGTGTTTTGGGGCCTTCGGCCACCGAATCTTGCGCCGCGAGCGCCTTCCCGCGAGCAATTTCCGCGAGCAATTCCCCCGCGAGCCCTTCCCCCGCGTGCAATTGCCCCGCCCATCTCGGATACGCACCCTTGCCCTTTGCGCATCCTCCAACCGGGCCAGCCCCTTCCGCCGCGGAGGGACCCTTTGCCCGCCTGCCTCCAGGAGTTTCCGATGAACGTCCAGGTCGAAGCCGTCAGCTCCGTTCGCCGCCGCATGCGCTACGCCGTGCCCGCCCTGCAGGTCGGATCGGCCTTCACGTCGGTGATCGCCAAGATCAACGCCAAGGCGCGGCTGCCCGGTTTCCGCCCCGGCAAGGCCCCCGGCGCGATGATCGAGCGCATGTACGGCACCGAAGTGCGCCGGCAGGTGCTGGACAAGCTGTTGGCCGACACGGTGTTCACCGCGATCGAGAAGGCCGATCTGCGCGCTGTGGGTCGCCCCGAGGTTGAGGAACTGTCTGATCTGGCTCGCGATCGCGAACTTCAGGTGACCGTGCAGGTGGAAGTGCTGCCGGACCTGGACCTGAGCGGCTATGAGGGCGCGGCGCTGATCGCCAAGACCGTGGTGGCGGACGCCGACGACGTGGCCGAAGTGCTGGAGCAAAAGGCCCGCGAGCGCGGCGAATGGGCGAGTGTCGACACCGGCGCGGGCCCGGGTGACGAGGTCGAGCTCGACTTCTCTGCGGCGGGCGACGGCGCCGAGGGGCCCCTGACCGGCGAGAAGCGCCGCGTGGTGCTGGGCGACGGGCAGCTCAACAAGCTGGTTGACGCGGCGATCGCCGGGGTTAAGGCCGGCGAAAGCATTGAAAAGACTGTGGTTGCCGCGGCGGGCGATGCGCCGTTCGTCGAGGGTGCGGAGGTCAAGATCACCGCCACGGTCCACGAAGTGCGCCACCTGGCGATCCCGGCGGTCGACGACGAATTCGCCAAGGATCTGGGCGAGACGGACCTGGCCGCGCTGACCGCCAAGGTCCAGGCGGAAGTGGAGGCCGAGGCCGATCGGCGCAGCAAAGAGCTCAAGCGCGGCGCCGCTGTCGACCACCTGGTGACCGTCAACACCATCGAGGTGCCGGCTTCGGTGATCGACGGCTACGTGGACGAGCAGCTGCGGCGCAACTTTGGCCAACTCAATCCGCAGATGATGCAGATGCTGGGCGGCTACATCCAGCAGATGCGCGGGCGCATGGCCAAAGACGCTGAGCAGGCGCTGCGCCGCTCGCTGGCCCTGGAGGCGATCGCCAAGAGCCAGAGCATTGAAGTCAGCGATGACGAGGTGGCCGCCGAGCTCGACAAGCTGCTGGCCGAGAATCCGAGCCGCGCCGCCGGTCTGCGCCGCCAGTACAGCCAGCCGGAGGCTCGCGAAGAGCTGCGGCGCCGCGTCCAGCACGAAAAGAGCATGGATTTCCTGGTGTCGGTCGCCCAGTTCAGCAGCAGCGAGACGCTGACCGTGCGCGCCGCTCGCGAGGACAACGCCAAGCGCCGCGCCGCTGACATGGCCGGCGAGCTCGAAGACGACGCGGCCGATCACGATCAGTGCGACGACCCGACGCACAACCACGGCTAGTTCGCAGCCCCCTCTGGGTTTTGAAACGTCACAGGGTCTGAGGCGAGGCGGCGGCCGGGAATGCGCTGACCGCCTGGCGACTTGTCGCCGTGCTTTCCCATCCACCGAGGAATTCTGATGGACCGCCGCCCCGCCTTTGCCTATGGCCCCTCGCCGAGTTTTGACGCCGATCCGCTGCAGGCCGCGGCGATCTACGTCACTGAGACCACGCCGCGCGGTGAGCGCACCCAGGACGTGTATTCGCGCCTGCTGATGGACCGGATCGTGTTTCTGGGCACGCCGATCAATGACGCGGTGGCGAACCTGGTGATCGCTCAGCTGTTGTTTCTGGAGAGCGAGGACCCGACCAAAGAGATCTCGCTGTACATCAACAGTCCGGGCGGCTATGTGAACGCCGGGTTGGCGATCTACGACACCATGCAGTACATGCAGTGCCCGATCTCGACGATCTGCTTGGGGCAGGCGGCGTCGATGGCGGCGGTGCTGCTGGCGGCGGGGACCAAGGGCCGGCGCGTCGCTCTGCCGCACAGCCGGGTGATGCTGCACCAGCCGCTGGGCGGATTCTCTGGGCAGGCCGCGGACATCGACATCCAGGCCCGCGAGATGCTGCTGACCAAGAAAGTGCTCAACGACATCGTCGCCAAGCACACCGGTCAGCCGCTGGAGCGCATTGCCCGCGACACCGACCGCGATTTCTACCTGGGGGCGGATGCGGCCAAAGAGTACGGCATCGTCGACCAAGTGCTGGTGCGCAAAGGCAAATAGCCAAGGCTGTTGGCGCGGCTGCTGGTCCTGCAGGATTGGAGCGCCTCGCTGAGGGACTGCGCTTTGACGGGGTCCCCCTTGACCTGTATGCTTTTGCCCCTGATCGGCTGCGCCTTGGCGCCGCTGAGGAGTGTTTTTGATGAGCGATCGCCGCCGCGAGTCCAGCAACCTCGCCTGTTCCTTCTGCGGAAAGTCCCAGAAAGAAGTAAAGAAACTTATTGCTGGGCCCACGGTCTACATCTGCGACGAGTGCATTGCGCTCTGCAATGACATCATCGCGGAAGAGGTCGATCGCGACGACAAGGCTCCGGCGCTGACGGCGATCCCCAAGCCGCGCGAACTTCGCAAGATTCTAGACGAATATGTGATCGGCCAGGAGCGCGCCAAGAAGGTCCTCAGCGTGGCGGTGTACAACCACTACAAGCGCATCGACTGGAAGACGGGCAAGAAGGACGAGGTCGAGCTGCAGAAGTCCAACGTGCTGTTGCTGGGGCCCACCGGCTCGGGCAAGACGCTGTTGGCGCAGACGTTGGCCAAAATCCTCAAGGTTCCCTTCACGATCGTCGATGCGACCACGCTCACGGAGGCCGGCTATGTCGGCGAGGATGTCGAGAACATCATTGTGCGGCTGCTGGAAGCGGCGGACCACGACATTGAAGCGGCGATGCGCGGCATTGTGTATATCGACGAGATCGACAAAATCGCCCGTAAGTCTGAGAACATGTCGATTACCCGCGATGTGTCCGGTGAGGGCGTGCAGCAGGCGTTGCTCAAGATTCTGGAAGGGACCGTGGCCAATGTGCCGCCTAAGGGCGGTCGCAAGCATCCGCAGCAAGAGTTTATCGCCGTCGACACGACCAACATCCTGTTTATCTGCGGAGGGGCGTTTAGCGGGCTGGAGAA
>JBIKTV010000447.1:0-4812 GCA_044347905.1 Myxococcota bacterium | reverse complement strand
GCGAGCTGACCGACCTGGGCCTGGGCGGCCAAGTCGCCCGCCAGTGCATCAACGCCCGCGTCACCTACGACATGCTGCCAGCCAGCGTGCGCGACGGCCTGCTGTTCAGCCACGTAGTCGAACTCGCCCGCCTGGACGACCCCACCACCCGGGCGCGCCTGGCGATGGACACGACGCTGCAGAAGTGGTCGGTCGACCAGCTCAAGGACGCCATCGGCCAGGTGCACCTGGGCAATTACTACGACACAGACAGTGCTGCGCCCGGCACGCAGCCGCCAGAGCCGAAGGACGAGCCGGAGAGGAAGGCGCAGCCCGGCCGGTTGGTCGCGCGGCTCGAACGGGCAGTTGAGGACCTGGACGTCTGGCAAGCCGAATGGCAGGCGGCGGATACCGAGAGGTTGCGGGGGCCGCAGCGCGAGCGCTTTAGGAAGGCGCTGGCCGACCTGAAGGCCAAGGTCGCGGCGATGGAGAGCGCGCTGGGGTAGCGGCCATCCGCTCCCTCACGGTCGCGGTTCGTTGGGCTCCGCTGGCTCAAGGTCGCTGGCCGGAGGCCTGCTTGACTGGCGGTGGTTGAGCGCGGACGCGGGCGTCGACTGGCGGTGCGGGTTGACGCTGGCGACGGGGTGACCCCCGCTTAAGTTCTTGCTGGCGTTAACGATTTTAACCGGTCGGGCCAGAGACCCGCCCCTACCCGGACAGGGCGTAACCTTGCGAAAGGCCCCACCCAGCCCGGAGGGCTTTTCAAATGTTGCCTGCGGCTTTAGCCGCCTGGCCCCCTCCTTGACCGCAAGGCGGCCAGGCCAGAGACCCCCACCCGGACAGGGGGCAGCTTTAGGAATGGCCAATCCTTTCGCGTTGGTCCTGCAGCCTGGGCCCCCGGTCGCAGCCGGGGGTGACGGTTTGGGTTGGCGGTGAGATCGCCTTGCCCCATCAGATCCTTGCCTATTCAGGCGGCGACGGGCGTCGAGTCGTCATACAACGTCTCAGGCGCGATATCTATCTCGCCGGGCCACATGACGCTGCCGTAGACCACTCTGACCTGTTCGAACTGCTGGGCGCCTGTAATCGCATTCCAGGGCCGCAACACCAGCAGCGGTCGCATGTCAAAAAGTCGTCGCTCGCCGTTTTTGTACACGAGATCAAGATGGAAATCTGGAAGGGGCGTTGCGCTAATCAGGTCTACGAGCATCATTGGACCTCAGTAGATAGCTCCGGTGGTGGCGAATCGAGGCAGGCGGCGCCAAAAACTGGGCGCCAATGCCCGGCGAGGCTACTGGAGCGGCGCGATGCGGAAAGGCACTTCACCTGCAACGGCGAGCTGCCAGTCCAACATCAAATCCTCTCTGTGGATTTCGATCCATGCCTGAACCAGCTTCAGCTGGCGCGGCGGAACGCTGCCGTCAAGCACCTCACCGTCGGCGATAGAGATTGCCGCTTCCTCATCCTGGTAGCGGATATGGATGTGCGGCAAGTGATGGCGGCGATTGTCTCTGAAGTACATCAATACCAGGATCCCATAGAACATGCTGATGGTGGGCATGATTCCTACCTTTGGACTGGGCGGTCCGTCAGCCGCAACCGACCTTCACCATACCGTGTTGGCGCGCAGGTGGTCAAACACCCTGCAGGTGCCCAAATCCGAGGCCCCGCGCTCGAACTGGCCACGCGTCGGTCCGCAAGACGGGCCCCCGGTCGTGGCCGGGGGTGACGGTGTGGGCGGGCTGTGGGCTTGTCGCAAACCGGGGAGCCGACCGTCATGGATGGGCGTAGGGCTGGCCCGGCTCTTCGAAAACAGCGCCAGCTTGGTGTCGGTCAGCGCGGGCGGGCGCCTTGGGGCGGCCTCTAACCACACCAGCCTTGAGTCCCGTGCTCGCACGCCAGCGAAAACCTCCAGGCCTGGCAGCCCCTTAGTCGCGGTTCCTTGGGCTCCGCGGATGCGTCGCTATCCGCTCCCTCACGGTCGCGGTTCCTTGGGCTCCGCTGACGCGTCGCTATCCGCTCCCTCACGGTCGCGGTTCGTTGGGCTCCGCTGGCGCGTCGCTATCCGCTCCCTCACGGTCGCGGTTCCTTGGGCTCCGCTGGCTCAATGTCGCTGGCCGGAGGCCTGCTTGGCTGGCGGTGGTTGAGCGCGGACGCGGGCGTCGACTGGCGGTGCGGGTTGACGCTGGCGACGGGGTAACCCCGGCTTAAGTTCTTGCTGGCGTTAACGATTCTAGCCGGTCGGGCCAGAGACCCGCCCCTACCCGGACAGGGCGTAACCTTGCGAAAGGCCCGACCCAGCCCGGAGGGCTTTTCAAATGTAGGCTCGGGGCTTTAGCCCCGGGTCCTCCCCCGGCGGCTTCAGCCTTGGCCTGCTGCCGAGGGTCCGTTCGCCAGGGGGGTCGGTCGCGGCCGGGGGTGACGGTTTGGGCTGGCGTTGGCGGTCCCATCGACCCCGCCTGGCCCGCCAATTTGACTAGACCAGACGCCCCGCCTAGCCTACAACCCAACGCATCTGCGGCTCTAGCCCCGCCGCGGGCTGCGAAGACGGGAGGCACGGACCATGACCACAGAACAGGCGCTGATCCTTCTGCGCGAGGCCGTGCCCAGTCTCCAGGCCCTTGGGCTAACCTACCTCGCCCTGGTGGGCTCCACCGCCCGCGGCCAAGCAACGCCGCAAAGCGACGTAGACGTGTTGGTAGATTTCGAGGGGCCTGGGAGGTTTCAACGGCACCTGGCGATTGCGGACCTCCTGACGGCACACCTGCAGTGCCACGTCGACGTGATTTCGCGGCGCGCGCTGAAGCAGAGAGCCCTTGACGTCATGGAAAATGAGGCCATTCGTGTCGCGTAGTGCGTGGCTTCGCGTGGGCGACATGGTCGATGCGGCCAGGATGGCCGTGGCTTGGACGCAGGGGCTCGACCGCGCGGCGTTCCTGGGCGATGACCTCCGCAAGTCCGGCGTTCAATGGCAGCTGCTGGTGCTAGGTGAAGCCGCTAAGGCTGTGCCCGCCGACATCCAGGCGCAAGAGCCGGGGTTCAACTGGCGCGGAGCGATCCGTCTCCGGGACTTTCTTGCCCATGGCTATTCCGACATAGATGCCGAGGCGCTGTGGGAAATCGCTACTCAGGAACTCCCGCGCGATCTGCCGGTTCTGACCGCACTGTGGAAACGGCTGGAGAAGCTGGACGCCTGACCTCTGTTGCCGCGGCCGACAGCGCCAGCCCGATTTGCTGGCCCTACCCACGCCGGCACAGGTGCTTGCCTGCTGCCGATGCCCTGCAGCCTGGGCCCCCGGTCATGGCCGGGGGTGACGGTTTGGACGGGCGGTGGTTGAGCGCGGACGCGGCCGTCGGATGGCGGTGCGGCTTGACGCTGGCGACGGGGTGACCCACGCCTAAACTCTTGCTTGTGTTAACGATTTGAACCTGGCGGGCACGGAGACCCGCCCCTACCCGGACAGGGCGTAACCTTTCGAAAGGCCCGGCCCAGCCCGGAGGGCTTTTCAAATGTAGGCTCGGGGCTTTAGCCCCGGGTCCGCCCCAGCCGGCTTCAGCCTTGACCTGCGGCCGAGGTTCTGGTCGCCTGGGCCCATGTCCGGGTACGAGCAGGCCTCTGCGCCTGCGACCTGCGATGCCGACGGTGGCGGCAGCCGTTCGAGACATGCTCCTGCCGAAAGCTGGTCGATACCCGTGGCTGTTTCCGCCACCCGTGGTCACCGGTCGCAGGCGCGGAGGCCTGCTCGTACCCGGTTTAGGCTGGCGGCAGCTCCGCTCACAGCCTGGGGTGACGGTTTGGACGGGCGATGGTTGAGCGCGGACGCGGCCGTCGGATGGCGGTGCGGCTTGACGCTGGCGACGGGGTGACCCACGCCTAAACTCTTGCTTGTGTTAACAATTTGAACCTGGCGGGCACGGAGACCCGCCCCCACCCGGACAGGGCGTAACCTTTCGAAAGGCCCGACCCAGCCCGGAGGGCTTTTCAAATGTTGCCTAGGGGCCCCATGTGCAGCGGCCCTCAGGCCGATGCTCGAGTGAGCCCTGCGGGCTCTCTCGATGGGGACTTTAGCCGCCTGGCCCCCTCCTTGACCGCAAGGCGGTCGGGCCAGAGACCCCTACCCGGACAGGGCGTAACCTTGCGAAAGGCCCGACCCAGCCCGGAGGGCTTTTCAGATGTAGGCTCGGGGCTTTAGCCCCGGATCCTCCCCCGCGGCGCGGGCCGCGCGTGCAGCCGCGGTTCCGGATGGACGCCCGTGATCGGCCGCCGCGGACGGGCGGTGCAGGCTTGAAACGCCCTCGGTCGGGGGCAAAATGCTGCTGGCGGGGTGATCCAAGGGGCTCTTTGGCCGTTGGCGTGGCTTTTGTCTTGTTGGCAATTGTCGGAATGTGCGGCGGCGGGCAGTCGGCCAACCCGCTGGGCGCACTGGACGATTCGCAGCCGCGGTGCCGGGGACTCGGCCGCAGCGCCGCAATCTGTGACAAAGCTGTGACTGCAATGCCCCGGCTGCTGACTAGATTGCGCGCGGCCAGGATCCGCATGGTCGGCGCGCGCAACTGCAACTGCAGGCGTGGCGTCGGCCCATTTTTGGCTGGAGACACGGACCATGATCAATACCCATCGCCGCCTAACGCATTGGGCAATTGCCCTTGCCTCCATCGCCTTGACCGGCCTCTTGGCCAGCTGTGGCGACAACCAAACGGAAGTTGCTGGAGGAGTGGCGGTCGATGCCGCCGGAGTCGACAGCGACGCTGGGGTGGGCAACGACACGTCGGCAGTCGACACCGGAAATGCCGATACTGTTCAGGCGGATACCCCCAACGACATCGCCGAGT
>JBIKTV010000446.1:0-4817 GCA_044347905.1 Myxococcota bacterium | reverse complement strand
CGCCGCGGCGCTGCCGGCCATGGAAGCCGTGACTTTGCCCAATTTGTCAGGGCTAATCGGGGGACATCGTGCGGGGCCGGAGCGCTTGCGGCCCACCTAGCAGGGGCGCGGGGCCAGATTTTCAGGGGTCACTTTCTTGACCCCTGAATTGGCCCCGCGCCCTGTGCCCGCGGGGGCGGTTGCGCTGCGGCTCTGGGCGCCTTATGCTGCCGTCGACCCACAGGAGAATCCGATGGCCAACGTCAATAAAGTCATTCTTATCGGGCGGTTGGGCAATCAGCCTGAGCTGCGCTATACCCAAGCCAACCGCGCGGTGACCGAGCTTCGCCTCGCCGTCTCGCGCAATTGGACCGACAAAGCCGGCCAGCGCCAAGAGCGCACCGACTGGTTTTCCGTCGAGGTCTGGGACAAACAGGCCGAAAACTGCGAGCGCTACCTAGCCAAAGGCCGCGAGGTCTATGTGGAAGGGCGCCTCCAGAACGACGAATGGACCGACAAAGAAGGCCAAAAGCGCCTCAAGACCAAGATCATGGCCGATACCATTCAGTTCATCGGCGGCCGCGGCGAAGGCGGCGCTGAAGGCGGTGGTGGCGGCGGTGGTGGCGGTGGCGGTGCTCCAGCTGGCGGCGGTGCGCGTCCGGCTCCCCAGCGCAGCAATGATCCCGCGCCGGGCATGGGCGACGACTTTGGTCCGCCGGAAGACGACATCCCGTTCTAGGTCCTCAAGCAGCGGCCAATCGACAGATTTGTGGTTGGGGGCGGCGCGGCGAATCAGCATCTGCGAGCGCGGCGACACCCCCAGCAGCGCAAGGCAAGCCAACGGGTTTCTTGTTGGCGTCCTGAGCTGAGCCACGCTGCGCTCACCTCTCAATTCTGGAGGCGTCTATGGCGGGCAAGCTAGGGGACTATATCGTCGAGTATCGCTATCGGGTCGACCCAATCCACCGCGAGCGATTGTTGGCCTTGCTGGGCGAGATTCGCTACTACGTGCTCGATCTCGGCCTCAGCGCCTTTGAAGTGTGGGGCCAGGAAGAGGATACGTGGACGGTGATCGAGCTGCACGCGTACGACTCCTGGTCGCATTTCCAGCGGGTGGCCCAGAAGCCGACGCCGCCAGAGATCGACAAGATCTACGGTGAGCTGGACCGGCTCATCGAAGGCGGCCTGCCCGCGACCCAGCGGGTGACCTGGGCGCCGTGGAGCCTGCCGAAGTAGCGGGCGGTTATTGCGCAATGCTGGCGCTCTCGCCGCGGGCCCGCTAGGCTGCGGTCATGGTGCACTCTCCCGCTGTTTTTGGTCGTCGCTCTGCGGCACGGGGTCTTTCGACTGCGGCGCTGCTTTGGGCAATTTGGCTCTGCGGCTGCAGCGATCTGACCGTCAGCGACGGCGTAGTCGTAGGGCCAGAGTCCAAAGTGGACGGCAGTTTTGCCATCGGCGATGGCCTGCTGCTGGGTGATGGCGGAGACACGATCGGCTCCGACGCCAGCCCAGACATTGCCGGCGACACACCGCCTGACCTGCCTGAAATTGCAAGCGATGTCACTGGCGGCGACGGCAACAATGGCGATGCCGATGGCGATGCCGTCCTTGCGCCGGCCTGCCCGCCCTGCCCGGCTGGTTTTTTGTGCGTTGCGCCCCTCGGCGGCGCGGCCCCCAGCTGCCTGCCGGGTGGGGACTTTGCCTGCCTCCCCTGCACCAGCGACAAAACCTGCTTTGGCGGGATCTGCCAAGCCGAAGCGGATGGACAATTCTGCCGCATTCCATGCGCCTTGACCGAGGCCGGCTCGAGCTGCCCCAGCGGCTTCTCCTGTGTGGCCGCGGCCAGTGGCGGTCCAGCGGTGTGCCAACCCCAGACCGGCAGCTGCAGCTGCAAACCCGGCGATCTGGGCGCCACCTCCAGCTGTGGGCTGGGCAATTCCTTTGGCAAATGCAGCGGATCTCGGGTGTGCACCGCTCAGGGCTGGTCCGCTTGCGATGCGCCTGCCGCGCAAACGGAGACGTGCAACGGCTTGGACGACAATTGCGACGGCCAAACCGACGAGGCCCTAGGCGGCAAGGCGTGCGCTGCCGGGGTCGACGGCCAGTGCCCAGGCGTAAGCAAGTGCATGGGCGCACAAGGGATTGCCTGTCTGCCTAGCGGCCAGTCGGAGACCTGCAATGGCACCGACGACGACTGCAACGGCGCGACCGATGACGGCCTGACCGGCCAAGCGTGCCTGGGCGGCCCCAGCGGCGCGTGCCCAGGATGGACCGCGTGCCAAGGAGAGGGCGGGTGGGGTTGCCTGCCCAGCCAAGCCACGGAGGTCTGCAACCAAGTGGACGACGACTGCGACGGCGCCACCGATGAGGATTTTCTGGTTCAAGGCGCGTACGCAAGCCCTGCGCACTGCGGCAAGTGCAACCAGGCTTGCGCGGCGACGGCCCCGCACACCTCCGCCAATTGCGCCGTCGCCAATGCCACGCCAGCATGCAAAATCTCTTGCGAAGATGAGTGGGTCGACATGGACGGCAGCCTCAGCAACGGCTGCGAGTGCCTCTTTCAGTCCGCCACAGACGAACCGGACGGGGTCGACCAGAACTGCGACGGCATCGACGGCGAAATCGCCAATGGGGTGTTTGTCGCCAAGACCGGCGCCGACGGCAACCCGGGCACCTTGGACATGCCCGTCGCGACGATCAGCCGCGGGCTGGAACTAGCTTTGATCAAACAGAAGCGCGACGTCTATGTCGCCGGTGGCGTCTACAGCGGCAGCATCGACCTGGCGCCGGGCGTCTCTGTCTATGGCGGCTACGGCCCCGGCTTTGGCCAGCGCGACCCGGTGCTGTTTCAGTCCGCCATCGCCGCGACCTCGCCCGCTCAAGGCCCCGCGTGGGCCGTGCGCTGCTTGGGCATCCAGGGCCCAGGTGCGCCGACGCGCTTGGACGGCATGACGGTCCTGGGGGCCAACGCCAAGCAACCCGGTCAGTCGAGCTATGCCGTGTTGTCCATCGGCTGCGATGCCAGGTTGCGGGTCACCTACTGCCAGTTGCTTGCGGGCGATGGCGCTACGGGGGCGCCCGGCGGCTCTGGGACCAACGGCTCGGCTGGCGTGCCGGGCAAATCCGGCTTGCCGGCCAAGGATATCGGCAAGGACAGCTGCAGTGAGAGCGACGGCAACACCGGCGGCGCCCCCGGCGTGCGGCTCTGCGGCGCGCAGGACGTGTCGGGAGGCGCGGGTGGCAACGCCGTGTGCCCCGTCATGGACCAAGAGACGCCAAGCCCAGCGTGCCCGTCCAAGCCGTATTTGCAGACGCCGGCCGCCAGCGAGCTGGGCCAAAAGGGCTTTGGACCGTGGGGCGGAATTGGCGGTGACGCGGGCGCAGACAGCTACATCGACTCCAACAAGGGCACCGCGACCCAGTGCAAGGGCGGCATCAGCTGCAATACTTGCCTTGTGCCCGTCATGCCGCGCGATGGCGAGGACGGCCAGATCGGCGGCAGCGGCAGCCAAGGCAGCGCCGGAGCCGCAGGCCAAGCCGTCAAGGCCGGCATCGTCTCCGCGGGCCTGTGGACACCCATCGCCGCGGGCGACGGCGGCAGCGGCAGCCCTGGCAGCGGCGGCGGCGGCGGCGGTGCGGCCGGAGGCGTCGAGGTCCACGACTGCGCCGCTTCAACCAGCCAATTCAGCGATATCGGCGGGTCTGGCGGCGGCGGCGGCTCGGGCGGCTGTGGCGGATTGGGCGGGCTCGGCGGCTTTGCCGGCGGCGGCTCCTTTGGCGTATTTGCGGTCGCGTCGTCGGCCACCTCGATCCCTCTGTTGTGGGGCAACAGCCTCGCTTCAGGCAACGGCGGCGCTGGCGGCACGGGCGGCCCGGCGGGCTCCGGCGGTGCGGGCGGTCCCGGCGGCGCGGCGGGCTCAAGCGCCGAGGATCAGCAGAAGACCTTCTGCACTTCTCAAGGAGGCAACGGCGGTTATGGAGGCGCGGGTGGCCACGGCGGCGGCGGAGGCGGCGGATCGGGCGGTCCAGCGGCGATCGTCGCCCTCGCCGGCTTCTCCAAGGGCAGCGCAGCCGGGATAACCACCGCAAATTTCTTTAAGATTTTGGGAACTGGCGGCCAAGGCGGTCTGGGCGGCCCGTCGATCGGCTTGTTTGGACAAAACGGCTCGGCGGGCCTGGCCACTGCGATTCTGGAGCTGGCGCCTTAGCGGTCCGGCGAAATTGGAGCCCACCCCAACGCTCTCACCGAGATCGCCACGGGCCAGCGCGCGGCTTCTGTGCCCGGACTACAGAAACGCCGGGTCGCGATAAACGCCAAATTCCTCGCGAAAAACGTCGCTGACCTCGCCAAGCGTCACCCCGACCTTGACGCCGGCCAGGATCGCCTCCACCAGGTTGCTGCCGTTGATGCACGCCGAGTGGATCTCTTTGAGGGCGCGCGCCGCCGCATCCGCGCTTCGGGCGGCCTTGTGGGCCTTGCAGTGGGCGATCTGGCTCCGCTCCACTTCGTGGTCGATATGCAGCAGCGGAATGGCCTCTCCGGCCCCTTCCGTATACGCGTTGACGCCGACGATCTTGCGCTCGCCCGTCTCGACCCGCTGCTGAAAGCGAAACGCGGATTCCGCAATCTCCTTCTGCGGATAGCCCAGCTCAATCGCCCGCACGATCCCGCCCATGTCGTCGATCTTGCGGATGTAAGTGAGCGCCTCGGCCTCCATCTGGTCCGTCATGTGCTCAATGAAATACGACCCCGCGAGCGGATCGATGACATTGGCCACGCCGGATTCCTCAAGCAGCAGTTGCTGGGTGCGAAGGGCGAGCTTGGCCGCGCCTTCCGT
>JBIKTV010000445.1:0-4830 GCA_044347905.1 Myxococcota bacterium | reverse complement strand
TGCGGCCACGGTCGCAGCGCCAGGTCGCTGTAAACTTGCGCGCAGCGATCGAGCTGCTGGGTGATTTTGCGGGCGTCGCTCAGGGCCACCGGGCTCGGCAGGAGCAGCACCACGCGCTGGCCCGGGTAGGCGTGCAGCATTTCTTGGGTTTGCTTGTGGGTGTGGTACGCCACCCGCGTGCCGGGTTCAAAGGCCGCCGGTCGAGCGGCAGACGGACCTGGCCCCGAGCCGGGTGGTGCGGCTTGGGTCGGTGGCGTCAGCAGCAATCCAGACAGTGCGACCATGGCCCAAACGCGCTGCATCACGGCGGATCCTCGGTGGGGATGGGCGAGGGGGACCCTCATACAAGCAACGGTTTCAGCTAGGATTTTTGGAGGAGATCCACGCGAATCGGCGTGTGAAACACCGCCCCGCCCGGCTGCAGGTGCCGCTCAAAGCGCCGGCGAACCTCGGCGTGGATCTCCGGCGACAGGCTGTGCTGAGTGTGGGTCACGCCCAGGACCTTGCGCTCAAACTCGGCGAAGTCGGCGAACCGCAGAGGCGCCAAGAAGAACACCTGCTGTGCGAGCTGCAGGCTGCCCGACTCGACGGCCCGGCAGACCGCGTCGAATGCGGCTTGGCGCACCTGCTGCTCGTCGTGAAACAGCCGGAGGATCTCGTTGAATTCGCCGGCGAATACGGGCTCAGACACGTAGGCAAATCCGCCGGGCTTGAGGACTCGGCGAACTTCGCTCAGGGCCTGGTCCAGCAGGTCTAGCGGCACGTGGTGGAGCGACTTGAACAGGAACACGCTATCGGCGGACTCCGCTGGCGCGGGAATCTCTTGGGCCCCCGCCAAAGCAAAGGTCACATTGGGCAGGTCGTTGATCTGTAGATTGATCGCGTGCTGAAGCGCGTCAACTTCGGTCGCGAGCACGCTGCGCCCAGGTCCGCCGGTGGCGAGCATCCGGGTCAGCTCGGCGCGGCCACAGCCCAGCTCGAGCAGCTGGCCGCCGTCGAGTCGCAAGAGCTCGTGAATAATGTCAATTTCTGGGCAGATGCGGGTCGTGTCGGGGCGGGCAATGATCATGGGACTCCCAAAACGCGCAGACGGGAACGGGTCTCGCTGACAGAGAACGGAACCAGTGTCGGCTGCCAGAGCGGGCGTGGCAAGCCGGGCCTTTGCCGCGGTCGACACGCCTAGACCGGCAAGCCCAAGCTGCGGCCCAGCGCGATGGTCATGCCGAGCACACTCTCGCCAGCGACGAGGCCCGAAGCGATCGGCGTAAGTGCTTGAGCGCTATGAGGATGGCGCCGCCGAATCCCCAGGGCGATCGCCGCGCCCAGCGCCATGGTCAGCGAGGTCGACGCCGGGATGACCATCGCCATGCCCAGACCGGCCGGCGAGGGCAGCCAGTGGCGCAACTTTGCGGGCAGCCAGCGCTCTAGAGCCGCCAAGACAACGCCCACGACTGCCCCAACCACCCCGGCGAGGCGAGCGGTCTCAGGCAGGGCCCCCGCTCCTCCGGCCAGCGCGCGCGACACGGAGGCCCACACTTGCACCGCCGGAGCGGGCAGTTCGGGGGTGCCCAGGGCGGCGGCGTCGGGAACCAAGAGGGCAAAAGCCGGCACCACCACAAGCGAACCCGCGATGACGCCAAAGAATTGCGCCAGCACCTGCAGCCGCGGACTCGCGCCCACCAGCTGCCCCGCCTTGAGATCGGTGAGCAGGTCGCCGGCATGGAGGCCGACGCCGCCGGTGACACTGGCGCTCATCAGGTTCGCCGTCAGGTGCGAAGGCAAGATCGCCCCGTAAAACAGCTGGGTAGCCGGCCCCAGCGCCTTGGTCGGCGACATGTCGGTCTCGCCCGTGACCCGGCCCGCCACCACGCCCATCACAACGGCGAGGGGAATCGCCAGGATCCCCGCCCACACCGGGATGTCGAACAGCGCCGCCATCAGCCAAACCGCCAGCGGCGAAAGCAGCGCCAAGCCGGCCGCAAACCACCAGAGCGGCGCTTCGTCGGTGTGATTCTTGGCCGCCGGCGAGGGCGGCGAACCGCTTAGACCTTGGGCCAAGGCCGCAAGCCCTTGCAGCGCAGAGCGCCACTGAAACAGCAGGGTAAACAGCGTAGAGCTGACGATCAGCGCCGCGCCCGGCCAGACGGTGAGCGCGACAATGGCCTTGTAGTCCGCCGCGGCCACCGCCCCGCTTTGCACCAGCGCCGGGGCCAGAAAACCGTAGGTCAGGAGCCCGCCTACAGCCATGGAGCCCGCCGTCCGCGGCGCCATCATCGACCCGCCGCCCAGCAGAACCAGGCTCGCGTCAAAGCCCAGGGTCCACGACCTGAAGGGGAGACCGTCGATCGACCACGGCAGACTCACAAACCCCGGCAAGCGCCACGGCAGGCTGCGGACATCGCGGGCCACGGCCAGCAGCGCCGCCCCGCCGGCCGCAACAAAGAGGCGATTGGACTGGCGATTCCCCTCGGTCGAGTCGTGCATCGCCCGCAGCGTGGTCGCCGTGGCGACGCCGAGCGGAAACGGCAGCCGGTCAATGTCCAGCAACTGGCGCTTGATCGGGATCGCCACCACCACGCCCAGCGCGGCAATCACGGCAAACCAAACGGCAAGGGCCAGGCCGCCCGGGCGTTGACCGGTCAGAATGAGCAGCGCCGGAATGGCCGCCATGTTGCCGCCCCCCGTCATGAACGCAGCGGCCGAAGCGACCGAGCTCACGGTGGTATTTTCGAGCATGCCCAGCGGCCGCTGCGTCAGCCCGGCAAAATTCAACAGGCGAAACAGGCCAAAAGCGATGATCGTCGACGACAGCGTGACGCCCA
The DNA here is from genome assembly GCA_044347905.1 of Myxococcota bacterium. Lineage (GTDB taxonomy): Bacteria > Myxococcota_A > UBA9042 > UBA9042 > UBA9042 > SXRM01. Next base: position 2,008 of record JBIKTV010000445.1, on the reverse strand, counting down.
AGCTCCAGCCGGTCTTGAGCACGACGTAGACGTTGGCGGCGCACAAAACGGCGCCGATGGCCGTGCCGGTAGCTACCGCGCGGACGGTCATCTGGCGCGTTTCTGCGGTCCAACCCGGCTGCAAAGTCACGCGGCAAGCTCTTTGGACAGCGTCATCGCCGCCACCGTGCCATCGCTGACCGCGGTCGTCATCTGGCGATAGCGCTTGGACACCACGTCGCCCGCGGCATACACGCCCGGCAGGTTGGTGTGCATGTCGGCGTCCGTCTGGATGTAGCCAAAGCGGTCGAGGGCAAATACACCTTCAAAACCGCCGAGATTGGGCTGCATTCCGGCAAAGATGAACGCGCCGTCGACGGCAATTTCAAGCTGTTGGCCGGTCGCGAGGTCCTCCACCAGCACCGCGTCGACCACCTGACCGCCGTGCGACACAAAAGCCCGCGGCTCGTGGCGCAGCAGCACGTTGACCTTGGGCTCGGCGCGCAGGCGCTCTTGGGCCTCTTGGTTGGCGGTTAGCTGATCGAGCTGGTGCACCATGGTGATCTTGGAGGCGAATTTGGCGATGAACAGGCTCTCTTCGACCGCCGAGTTGCCGCCGCCGACCACCAAGACGTGCTTGCCCTCGTAGTATTTGGCGTCGCAGGTCGCGCAGTACGAGATGCCGCGCCCCTTGAACTCCTGCTCGCCGCGCACCCCGATCGGCCGCGGTGCAGAACCGGTGGCGACAATGAGCTTTTTGGCGTGAATCGTCTCTAGGCCGTCGAGCTCGACCTCGTGGTGGTCCAGGTCGGCGCGGGTCAATTCGGCGGCAAAGCGCGGCTCGACCCCGGCCTCTTTGGCGTGCTCGAGCATGTAGTGGGCCAGCATAAACCCGGGCTGCGGCTTGGGAAACCCCGGAAAGTTGGAGACCTGGTGCGTAATCGCCAAGTTTCCGCCGCCCAGCCCAATGTCGACCAGGATGGTGTGGAGCTTGGCCTGCGCAGAGTAGATCCCCGCCGTGATCCCCGCGGGACCGGCCCCCAGGATCAGCACGTCGCACTCGGTGCGCGTCGGCTGCACTTCCGCGTGGATGGCGGCGGCGCGTTGGGGCGAAATCAGCTGGTCCACCTGGGCCACCAGCTCTGAGCGCTTGATGCCGCCCGCGAGCCGCTGACCGACTTCGCGCCCGCTTTGGAAGAACAGCACGGTCGGCGAGGCCTTGACCGCCAGCGACTCGGCGAGAGAGCGGTTGTTCTGCCTAAAGATTTTGACGAACTTGATGTCCTGGCCGTAGAGCTCGGCCACCGCCTCAAACTTGGGGGCCAGCGCCTCGCACGGCGCGCACTCGCTGGAGTAGAAGTCGACCGCCACCGGGCCGGTGTGAGCCAGCACCTCGCGCTCAAACGCAGCTGCGTCGATCTCTGGGATCAGAATAGACATGGGGGACCCTCAAACAAGCACAGGATTGTGCTAAGTTTTACCGGATTTCGCTTACGGTTCGGCAAGGGCTTCGCGGCCATAGAGCGCGGTGCCCAGGGCCAGCAGCTCGGGGATCGGCCGGCAGTCCGCCGCGTCGATGCGGCCCGACCAGTTCTTGGCCACCGAGCCACAGCCGCCCCCACAGGCCAATTGTGACGGGCAGGTCGCGCACTGCGAAATCGCCAGGACATCGCGCTCTTGCCACTGATCGATGTCGGCGGTGCGGAGCTCGCGCGTCGGCCAGAACGTGCCAAGGACCTCGTCTTGCTTGCCGACCGTCGCGGTGCACGAGTAGATGTGCCCGGTGTAGTCAAAGGCCCACTCGGTCTTGCACGCGGGGCACGAGTCGAACAGCGGGGCAGGCAACTCGCCGCGCTCAAACAGGAATTTGGCGACAGAGAACGCCGGGCTGTGAAACCGCAGAATCTCAGGATCGCGGTCGGCGAGCCGGTACAAGTCCTGAAACAGCTCGAGCCGCGAATACAGCCGGTTGCGATCGGACTGGCAGTGGTGCAGCTCGTAATTGCGGCCGATCTGCGTCTTGAAGGCC
>JBIKTV010000444.1:0-4837 GCA_044347905.1 Myxococcota bacterium | reverse complement strand
GCTGGAACCTCTCGGCCGCCTCGCCGCTCGCCGCCAGCTTGCCGCCGTACAGCGCCACATACAGCATGTTGGCCAGCCGCAGGTCGCGCGGGGTCCACGCCGTCTCGCCGCGCAGCAGCCGCTCCCACAGCCCCAGCCGCAGCGGGTCGCCCACGTGGCCCAGCTTGCCTAGGTTTTCGAGCACCGCCAGCTCTTCGTCGCTGACCGCCGGCACCGCCAGCCCGGCCTCGCGGCGGAGCAGGGTCCAGCACCGCGGGCTCGCACTCCGACTGGGCTTGCTGGCATAGACATCGGCGAGCTCGACGTCGGTAGCGTGGAGGAACTCGTCTAGGCTCAGGCCCGCCAGCTGGGGCTCGCGCAGCAGCTTGGCAAGCTCCTTCCACTGCGACGGAATCGAGCGGCGGATCTGCGCCAGCACGTCGGCCTGGGCGCGCTCGTCAAAGTGCACGTAGCAGCCCGCGGGCAGGCGGCCAAAGCCGGTTTCGACAAACTTCTCAAGCTCTTTGGGCGTGTGCCCCAGCGCACCGCGGAGCTTGCGGTCAAAGCGAAAGCTGTGGTGCTGGCGGCCGGTCAGGTCAAACACCACCAGCTCGGCTTTGCCCGGTGGCCGGCGCAGACCGCGGCCCAGCTGCTGCAGGAACACCGTCGCGCTCTCGGTAGGCCTAAAGAAAAACAGCGTGTTGACGTTGGGGACGTCGACGCCCTCGTTGTAGATGTCCACCACGCACAGCACCTGGACCTCGCCGGTATCCAGGCGCCCGCGGGCGTCGCTGCGCAGGCCACTGGCGGTCTGGCCGGTCAGCACCTCGGCCCGGATGTTCTGCAGCACAAAGCGCCGCTGCACCTCGTGGGCGTGGGCGATATCGGCGCAAAACGCGATGGCCCGCAGGTTCTCTGGCCTCCAGGCCGGCCACGCGCCGGTTCGACCCGTCGATGCCGGCCAATGAACCCGAGAATCCCCAACGATTGCTGCAGCCGAAGCGCTCTGGGAAATCGCTACGGAGGAATTGCCCAGCGACCTACCGGTCCTAACCGCATTGTCGAATCGGCTAGACCGCCCAGACTCCTGACCAGTATTGTTACGACCGCTAGCCCCACTACGCCGCGCTAGCCCACTCCGGCGCAGGCAATCCCTTGGCCCAGGCGTGCAATTGGTCGCTGTCCAGGTCTGCGCCATTGGGCCAGGTGACGACACCGCGCTCCGGATCGACGCTGGCAGCCGCAAAAAGCTCGGCGTCGCTGCGAAGTGCGGCGAACACGCCTGTCCACGCTATGCGATCGGCAAGCTCGACTTTGGCCTTCAAGCCGTCTGAAAACGTCAAAAGAAGGCATTGGGGGCCTACTGGGCGCACGGCAATCACGTCGATGAGGGGGGCCATTGCCAACTCCTATGCAAGGATCAGTCTAGCGGGGCAATTGGCAGGAGCGGTAGGCCCTGACGCGCCAGTTCCCAATCTGCCTGCAGCTCTGCTTGGTGGGTCGCCGCCCACTCCACGGTGAGAGCCAGTGCCCGTGGCGACAGCGAGCCAGCCATCACTGCCAAATCGGCAATTCGCATGGCCGCTTGCTGCCCCGCGTAGCGAACATGGAAGTGCGGCGGAGCATGGTCGTTGTAGTTGATCGAGATCAGAATCCCGAAGAACCGACTGACTTCTGGCATTTTGCCTCCCGCCGAACCCCGTGGGGCCGACCACAGCCTAGCGCCGCTGGCGGCTTTGGGCAAACTCATTGGTGCGATCCGTACGGCTGTACCCCTGGGGCCTGTCGGCCGGACTGCCGTGCTGAAAATTCGGCCTTTGAATTGCCCACCTACCCCACTGCTCTGCCAATCCCGCCAAACCCCGGCATCGCAAACCCCACCTCCCACTCCACCGTCATCGGCCTTTCCCCACTCCAGCTCCCCGCCTTAACCGGCCCAAGGTACTGAAACGCCTCCGTCCTCGACCCCGCCTTCTCCCGCTCCCGCACAAGCAACAACGGCGTAACCCCAAGCTCCTCCGCCAGCCGATGCCTCCTCCCCTCCTTGCTCTCGACGGTCGTCGCCGCCTTGGACTGCCAGTGAAACCGCCGCTCGCCCAGTGCAAAATCCTGATACCGCAAATGCTCTTTCACCCCAGCGGCCTTCTGCAGCGTCACCAGCAGCAGGTCGTACTCCCGCCCGCCATCCCTGACCGCCTCGACCCCCGTGTAGTACGCCTCCCGCAGCTCCCCGTCCTTGGTCCGAACCCCAAAGGCCGCCGCAAGCTCCCCCGCCAGATACCGCGCATGCAGCACCAGCGGCACGGCCGCGGCCAACTCGTGCTTGGGCGCCAAGACCCCGTTGAGCCGCTCGAGCACCTCGATCAGCTCCGCCAGTTCCGCCCTAACTGCCTGATGCCGCAGGAACCTCTCCGCCGCCTCGCCCGACGCCGCCAGCTTGCCGCCGTACAGCACCACCCACAGCATGTCGCGCAACCTCAGGTCCCGCGGGGTCCACACCGTCTCGCCGCGGAGCAGCCGCCGCCACAGGCCCAGCCGCAGCGGATCGCCCACGTGGGTCAGCTTGCCCAGGTTTACCAGCACCTCCTCCTCGTCCGCGCCCGTGCTCGCCGGCACCGCCAGCCCGGCCGCGCGCCGCAGCAGCGTCCAGCTCCGTTTCGCCGCATACACATCCGCCAGCTCGACATCGGTCGCGCGCAAGAACCCATCGAGCGTCAGCCCCGCCAGCTGCGGCTCGCGCAACAGCTTGGCGATCTCCGCCCACTGCGACGGGATCGACCGGCGAATCTGCGCCAAGACTTCCTGCTGGGCCCGCGGGTCAAAGTGCATGTAGCAGCCGGCGGGCAGCCGACCAAAGCCGTGCTGCACAAACTCCCCCAGCTCCTTGGGCGTATGCCCCAGCACGCCGCGGAGCTTCCTGTCAAAGCGAAAGCTGTGGTGCTGGCGACCCGTCAGGTCAAACACCACCAGCTCGGCCTTGCCCGGCGCCCGCCGCAGCCCGCGGCCCAGCTGCTGCAGAAACACCGTGGCGCTCTCGGTAGGCCTAAAGAAGAACAGCGTGTTGACGTTGGGGACATCGACCCCCTCGTTGTAGATGTCGACCACGCACAGCACCTGCACCTCGCCCGAATCGAGCCGACCGCGGGCCTCGCCGCGCACCTGGCCGGCCGTCTGGCCCGTCAGCACCTCGGCGCGCAGGTGGTGCTGGGCCAGGCGCTGCTGAACCTCGTGGGCGTGGGCGATGTCGGCGCAAAAGGCGATGGCCCGCAGGTTTTCTGGCCTGCCGATGTGCTCGTGCAGCGCCCGCACCGCCCGCTGGACAAACACCTCTGCCGCGCCCACCAGCCGGCCAGACAGCTCGCGCTCGGCGTACTTGCCGGCCACCCACTTGACGTCGCGCAGGTCCACGCCGTCTACGTCGAGCATGTAGTAGCGAAACGGCACCAGGGCATGGGGAATCGCGTTCCACACCCGCAGGTTGCCGACCCAGGGCCGCGGGAATTGCCGCTCGTGGTCCAGGCCGTCGGCGCGCTCTGGGGTACCGGTCAGGCCCAGCAGCTCTTTGGGCTGGACGCGGGCCAGCAGCGCTGCCCAGGTCTCGGCGGGGGTGTGGTGGGCCTCGTCGATGACCACTGCGTCAAACGCCGCGGGATCCAGGCCGCCGCGCACCGCCAGGCTGTCGGCCCCCAGCGAGGCAATCGAGGCGAACACGTGCCGGCCGATGCTCGGCTGATCGCCGTCGACCAGCAGCTCGCCAAAATCGCGCAGCTGCAGGGCATTGCGGTAGGTGTCGCGGGCCTGCACCAGAATCTCTTTGCGGTGGGCGACAAACAGCAGCGTCTCGACCCGCCCCGCCGCCCGCAGCCGCGCGTAGTCTAGCGCCGCCATCACGGTCTTGCCGGTACCCGTGGCGGCGACGAGCAGGTTCTGGTGGCGGCCTAGAGACCGCGCTGCCTCCAATTCGTCCAGGATTTGCTGCTGAAAGTCCTTGGCCTCCAGCTCAAACAGCGCGCCGGGCTGGCTGCGGTCGCGGCGCTCGCCAGAGAGGGCCCGCAGCAGCCGCTGGCGGTGGGGCAACTCGCCGTGGGTAAACGCCACGAACTGGTGCGGCGCCTCCCAGTACTCGCCAAACACCTTGGCCATTTGCTGCACCAGCTCGGGCTGGCCTTGCTCGGTCACGCGGACGTTCCACTCCAGCCCATCGGTCTGGGCGGCGTGAGACAGGTTAGACGAGCCGACATACGCCGTGGAGTAGCCATTGTCGCGGTGAAAAATCCAGGCCTTGGCGTGCAGGCGCGTCGAGTCGGCGTCGTAGCTGACCTTGACCTCGCAGCCGGGCAGCGCCGCCAACCGCTCAATCGCCGCCGCGTCGCTCGCGCCCATGTAGGTGGTGGTCAGCACCCGCAGGGGCCGGCCTCTGGCGCTGCACAGTCGCTCAAACTCGCGGCGAAACTTCTCAAACCCGCTGACTTTGATGAACGCGCACAGCAGGTCCACCCGGTCGGCGCTGTCAAACTCAGAGCGCAGGTGGTCCAGCAGCGACTCGCCCTCGGCGTTGACTAGCAGGCTCGGCGCCTGCAGCGACCCCAGCGGCCTCTCAGGAACCTTGGCCGCGCCGTGGGTCACCGCCTGCAGCCAGTGGTCGGTCAAAGTCAGCTCAGCCGGACGCGAAAAGGCCGCGGGGGCATGGCGCTGGAGCACCGCCAGCACCTCATGCACCAGAGCAGGCACCGCCACTGCATGGTCCTTGCGCTTGGCCACGTGCTGCAGGGCCACATCCAGGGCCTCGCCGAGCCAGGCCTCCAGGGCGAGAATGCCGGTCTCGTCGGTCCGGGCGGCGTGGAGCTGGGCCGCCCAC
>JBIKTV010000443.1:0-4862 GCA_044347905.1 Myxococcota bacterium | reverse complement strand
AATATCATTGGGATTAAACAAAAAGTCGCCATTTTGGGCGCGGATGGTCACTTCGCAGTAGAACGCGGGATTGTAGATGCGCAGTCTTCGCACGGCCGACCTCAGCCGGGGCGGATTTTGCCCCTTGCTGAGTTATCGGCAGCTGCCGACTTTTCCCGCGGCAGCGAGCGAAAATAGTTTTGGGTGGCGGGCCAAGCGGGCCTGGCGGTGGCCGGAGGAACGCGGGAATGATGAGAAAATGGCTAGTAATATCAATGATCAGACAATAGCCATGCTACTTTCCGACGCCACCCGAGCAGGGCAAGGAGCCCGCGGGATTCGCCGGATCGCCTTGATCACGGCTGATCGCAGCCCCGCAGTGCCCTCAGGGCGTTCCCGGCGAGGGCCAAGTCCTTGTCGGCCGATTCGCCAGCCCCTATGCTGCCGGGCCGAATCCGCAGCGCCGTCTGCGAGCCTCGCCGCTAAACCCTGGAGCCCCCGTGCCACCCCACCAATCCCTAGCCCGCACCGCCCCTTGGGCATTGGCGCTGACAGCCGTCGCGGGCGCGTGCCGCTCCCCGGCCGCCGAGCCCGCGGTCGTGCGCGTGGCTGCCGCGGCAGACCTCTCCGATGCCTTTGCCGAGGTTGGCCTTGCCTTTGAGAAGGCCACGGGGCAGAAAGTGCTCTTCACCTTTGGCTCTAGCGGCCTTCTGGCCACCCAAATCAGCCAAGGCGCCCCCTTTGACGTGTTTGCCGCCGCCAGCCGCCATTACGCAGAGCAGACCGTGATTGCCAGCTCCTGCGACCGCCACAGCATGGCCGGCTATGCCCGGGGTCGACTGGCGATCTGGAGCAACGGCAAAGAAACCTGGACACCCAAGACCTTGGCTGAACTTGCCGACCCGCGGGTGGCGCGCATCGCAATCGCCAATCCCGACCACGCCCCTTACGGCCTTGCCGCTAAGCAGGCCCTGGAACGCGCCGGAGTGTGGCAGGCGGTGAGCGCCAAACTGGTGCTGGCCGAAAATGTGCGGCAGACCCTGCAGTTCGCCGCCACTGGCAACGCCGATGTCGCGTTGGTGGCCCTGTCCCTGGTGATTCAGGACCGCCGCCATCCGTGGACGCTCATCGACGACGCCCTGCACCAGCCCCTGCAGCAGACCCTGGTCGTGTGCAAGGGCGGCAAGAACCCGGTGGCGGGGCAAGATTTTGCCCAGTTCCTGCTTTCATCACCGGGTCGGGCCATTCTTGAGCGCTATGGCTTTGCTCAGCCTGACCATTAGAATCCTGACCAGCAGAGTCCAGACCTCTTGGGTATAGGCCGCCAAGAGCTTAATTCTAGACGGCTTGCCCCATTTTCCTGCACATCGCTCTGCGCGACGGTGCGGCTCTGGGCGGGCGGCCGATGGTCCCTGGACGCTAGCGCGCGTCAAAATCCGCCTCATTCTCGTCCGCCAATTGGCCAGCGCGGTCCAGGCGGTCAGAGAAGGGCTTGTCGGTATAAGTATCGACGATCTTGGTAAATGCGGCCTCCAGCTTCTTGTGGATACCCTTCTCGATCGCCGCGCAGGTGGTGTTCCACTCCTTGTCGTTCTGCTCTTTGAGGCGCTCCAAAGCCTTCTTGGAATCGCCCCATTCCTTGAGCGAGGACGGGTTCTTGATCTTCAGGTCCAGCTTCTCAAACTGCGGATCGTACTTTTTGTCCATATTCGCCGCGCACTTGGCAAAGGCCACCGACTCCGGCGCTTGGGCGTAGCGCAGATCGCGGCTGCAGCGCGGCGGATTGAACTGCGACTTGAACGCCACTTTGCCGGGGGCCTTGGACGAGAGCTGCTGCTTTTGCGCGCGAATTTCGCCCCCCGCCGCCGTGCGGAGCGAGTTCCACGATTGCCCAGCGCGGTCCGGACTCGACATGAGGTACGGCTCACTGCCGACCCACAGCACCGAGCCCGGCACGGGATTGAGCCACATGCCCAACCAAGCCTCGGGATCGCAGCTGTCGCCGACATGAACGCTCGCATAAGTCGCCTGGGACATGGGCATTTTGTCGCGCGGCCAGCCGACCACCGCGTAGCGCACGCCGTTCTTGCTGCCGGCAAAGGTCAGCTCCGACTCCACGCGAATCGCCGCGTTTTTCAGCAGGCACGCGCCGGTCACCCGCTGGTACGGCGTGTTTTGCGTGTACCAGCTGTAGTGCTGCAGGGTACCGTGGCCCTTGGAGGTCAGCTCCAGGCGCTCCATCTTCTCACCGCCGGTCCAGCCTTTCCACTGCGCATACACGGTGTAGCACCAGTCCTGCTTGCCGGCAAAGTCGATCTCCAGGGTCTTGCCGCTGGTGACGCCGCTCTTGACGCTCTCCCCGCCCACAAGCTTGGCCACCGCCGGCCCCGCGTCATCGCTGTTGCGCAGTTCGTTGACCACGCCGTAAGCCAGCAGCTGCGCCTCATAGTACTTGGCCGCCTGCGGACTCGCCGCCTTGACCGCGCCCAGCGCCGCTTGCAGCTTGCCCATCAACTCCGCACTCGCCGAACCGTCATTCTTGCTCAGGAAATCGCTGATCGCCGCCACGGCGCGGTTGGCATCGCCCGAGACTTTGCGCAGCTGCTTGGACTGTTCGGCCGCGCGGGCCTTGCGCTGAATTTCCGCCGCGCGCTCCGCAATCAGCGGGTTCTCCGTCCGCAGCCGCGCCGCCTCTTCCTTCCACCACGTCGCCGCCTTCTCAAGCCCTGGCGCTGCGGCCACTTTGACAATCGCCTCGTCTAGCGCCTGCAGTTGCGCCTCGCTGGCCATCTTGCCGGCCTTGTGCTCCTTGACCACCGCACCGCGCGCCGCCGAGCACGCGTGCTGCAGCCGCGCCGGAGCGATCGACGCCTTGAGTTTAGCGATGTTGCCCGCCACCGCGTCGTAGTCCGCTCCCGCAATCTTGAGCGACGTGCCCATGTCGCCTTCTGCCTTTTTGGCGATGGCCTCGGCCTCGTCGATGGCCTTCTTCTCGGCCTCGGGGTTTTCGCCGTAGCTGCGCGGCAGCTTGTCCATCCCCGTCTGGACGTTATTGTTGATTTCCTGAAGCTTCTTCTTGGGGTCAAAGCCGGGCAAAGAGACGTTGCCGCCGATCTTGAGGCCAAACTGGGCCAGCGCCGGCGTCGCCACCGTCAAGGTGAGCGCGGCAACGAGCATGGGATTGATAAGTCGATTGTTGCGCATGAGTTCGCCTTCCACGAGAGGCCGTGGCGGCAGAAGTCTGCGCGCTTTCGCGGTTTTGGCCAAGGGCTCTGCGGACTGTTGGGCCTAAATCCCCGCTCAAGCAGCGCCGCGAACCACCTTTGGATCGACCAGTTGCTCCGGCCGCCCCAGAAGCACAATGCGATCTCCGTGCTGCAGCGGCTGATCGGGCTTGGGCGGAAACACCACAGAACCGTCGCGCGTCTTGATCGCCAGGACCATCAGCTCCGGGCGGCCCCAGAAGTTCGACTCGCGCAGGGTCTTGCCCACCGCGCCGATCTTTTCTGCCAGCAATTCCTCAATTCCCAGCTCAAATTCGCCTTTGCGCGTCGACAGCCCCACCAGCTCCGTGATGGCCGGCCGCAGAATCTGGTGGGCGATGCGATGCCCCACGACCCGACCGGGACTGAAGGTGTGGTTGGCGCCAGCGCGCTCGAGCTTGACCAGCGACGCCGGATCCTCGGCCTTTCCGTGAATGATCAGCTGCGGATTGCTCTCGCGGGTCAGCACGCGCGCGGTCAAGGTCAAGAAAACGTTGGACGCGTCGTCATTGAGCGCCGCCACCAGGGCGTTGGCCCTATCGATGCCGGCCGCGTGCAACAGTGCGTCATCATTGGCATCGCCTTGCAGAAACGGCACGTCGCCGTGCAAGCCCAGCTTTTCGATCACCTTGGGGTCCCGGTCGATCACCAGAAACGGCATCCGCTGACTGTGCAGCTCTTCAACCAGCGCTGTGCCCAGGCGGCCACAGCCGCAGACGATGGTATGGCCCTGTAAATTCCGCATGGTCCGCTCCAAGCGCTCGCGACGGCGATAGGCGCGCAGGCCGCCGCTGGTCATAAACGCCGTGACCTCGGCAAAGGCATACCCCAGCGTGCCGACACCGACAAAAATCAGGCCGATCGTAAAGGCCCGCCCCATCGAGGTGAGCGGGTGAATCTCACCGTAGCCGATCGTGGCCAGGGTGATCACCGTCATGTACAGGCTGTCGCCAAAGTTCCAGCCTTCAATGATGTGATAGCCCAAGGTCCCCGCGACCAGGATCGCCCCCACCAGCAGCGCGGCGTGCAGGGCCGTCTGGCGAACTCGCTGGTTTTCCGTCTGGTTGGCGACCGGGTTGCTCATCGCGGGGGCCTGCGTGGGGGCTAGAAAGCGCGGCTATAGGGTACCGCTGGCCTGCAGAAGCGCAATGGCAATGCCCAGGATGCTCTCTCCGGCGATAACCCCTGAAGCGATCGGCACTAGGAGCTTGTCAGCCCCCTTGCCGTCGAGCTTTTCCCAGGCGTAAGCGATGAGCGCACCGATGAGAAACGCCACAGAATCGGCGAAATTGATGACGCAGGCCAGGCCCAGACCCGTTGCGGAAGGCAGCCATTTCTTGATGTGCGCCGGGGCCAACTGTTCGGCAAATGTCAGCACCACCCCCAGCACGCCGCCCACCGCCATGCCGATCAGGATGGTGGGATGCAAAGAACCCAGGCCCTGACTGAGCAATTTGGCCACGGATGCCCACACTTCAGCTGCGGGCGCGGGGAAATTCTTGGAGGCCGAGCCGATCGCCGCCGCGTTGGGCACCAGCACGTACCACACCGGCACCACGACCAGAGTCCCGGCGACGATGCCCCAAGCTTGGGCGATAAACTGCTTGCGCGGATTTGCCC
>JBIKTV010000442.1:0-4872 GCA_044347905.1 Myxococcota bacterium | reverse complement strand
GTCATCTTGGTGACCGGGGTGCCGGGCGTCTACCGCGACCTCGCCGATCCGTCGACGCATCTGCCAGAGCTATGGGACCGCGACATCGCCGGGCTCATCGCCAGCGGCGCGGTGCAGGGAGGCATGGTGGCCAAGCTCGAAGAAGTCGCGGCGATCCTTAAGAAAGGTGCCGATCGGGTAGCCCTGGTCGGCTTTCAGCAAGAGCATGCCATTGCCGCGGCGCTGCAGGATCAGCCGGGTCTTCGCACTGTGGTGCGGCGGAGTCCGGCGTGAACGCACCCGCAAAAACCCGCCTGCGCTGGGGGAATTTCGCGCTCGTCGCCCTGGCTGGCTTGGCCTTGGCGACACCCGCGCACGCCCACAACGTCGACGGCAAGCTGGGGCTTGGCTTTGAAGAGACGCTGACGTCCATCGGTTCGCGCCAGTGGTTTGGCAGTCAGGGCGCAAGCGCCGCGCTCAACACCCGGCCAGTGCCCGACTTGCCCGCCTCGGGCTTGGCCATTCGCCGCTATATTGGCAATTTTGCTGTTGAAGGCATCGTCGGCTTCGTCGCCCATAAGCCCAGCGACCAGCCCGTCGAGTTCGGCACCTTCCTCAGCGCAGGGGTGCTCTACAACATCGTCCGTGCGCCATCGGTCAACCTCGCTGTGGGCGTGCGCCTCCTTGGGGCCACCGCGCGCAGCAACGACTCGGGCGTGGCCGGCCCGTGGCGCTTTGGCTTTGCCGCCGAATTGCCGATTCGCGTGGAGTATTTCTTTAGCCCCAACTTCGCGATCGCCGGTGCCGTCGGCCCGACCATCGCCGTCAACTCCAGCGGGCGCAATCCGCTGACCGGCAACTCCGCCTCCTTGGATCTGGGCCTGACCCATGGCGATTACAGCGGCGGGGTCGGCTTTTCCTACTATTTTGACTGATCTTGCCGCGACCCTTCACGCGACCCCACACGCGACCGCCTCGCGCGGCCCAGGAGTATCTGTATGCGCATTGCCTTTTTGCCCGGCGACGGCATCGGCCCCGAAGTCATCCGCGCCGCCCAGTCGGTGCTCGACGCCGCCGCCCAGCGCTTTGGCTTCTCGTACACCAGCGAGTGGTTTGACCTAGGCGCCGAACGCTATCTGCGCACGGGCGAGACCATGCCAGACGGCGAATTCGCCAAGCTCCGCGGCGATTTTGACTGCATCCTCCTGGGCGCATTTGGCGATCCGCGGGTGCCGAGCAACATCCACGCCAAAGACATTCTCCTCGGCTTGCGCCAGCGCCTGGACCTATATGTCAACCTGCGGCCGGTCAAGCTGGTCGATGCGCGCCTCTGCCCGCTCAAAGGCGTCGCTGCCGGAGGGGTCGACATGGCCATCGTCCGCGAGAATACAGAGAGCGTCTACGTGGGCATCGGCGGCCGCTTTAAGCCCGGTACGCCGGATGAAGTGGCCCAATCGACAATGCTTTCTACCCGCAAGGGCTGCGATCGCCTGTTGCGCTATGCCTTTGAGCTCGCCCGCACTCGCCGCGGCCAGCTGGTGCTCTGCGACAAAGCCAACGCCATTGAGGCGGCCCACGGCCTGTGGCGCCTGTCGCTCAAGGAAATCGCCAAGGACTATCCGGATGTCCGGGCGACGACCCTGTACGCCGATGTCGCGGCGATGCGCATGGTCACGCACCCGCACGAGTTTGATGTGGTGGTCGGCGACAACATGATCGGCGATATCCTCAGCGATCTCGCAGCGGCGCTGGTGGGCGGGCTGGGCCTCGCGCCGTCTGCCTCGACCCATCCGGGGGTGACCGCGCTGTACGAGCCGGTGCACGGCTCCGCGCCGGACATCGTGGGCACGGGCAAAGCCAATCCGCTGGCGGCGATCCTGTCTTTGGCAATGCTGCTCAATGATTTTGGCCAGCCCGAGGCGGCGGCGGCGGTGCAGAGCGCCTGTGAGCGCTCCGTGGTCGAACTCAATTGCACGCCGGACCTGGGCGGGGCGCTGACGACCGATCAGGTGGCCGCGTGGGTGGCGGGGCAGTTGGGGTAAGGCATCGCACTGCGGTCGACAACCGCTGCAGCCGTGCTATCTTCCCCGCTCCGCCGGCACGGACGCCTGGCTCGCCGCACCATGACCCACGACCACCTGCAGCACCTCACCCTCGCCGATGGCCGCCCGGCCGTAAAGTTCACCGGTAGAATCCTGTTTTTGTACGAGGATCTCGACCTGGTGCGCCGCCAACTCGCGGGCGAAGACGTCCCCTGGGATCCGGCGCTGCCGCTGATCGACAACATCTCCACCGATGAAATTACCCCGGCTTGGGTGTGTTTCTACTTTGACGAGACCCTTGGGGACTACTCCCTGGTGGGCCTGCGCGGCGGGGCGATCGAGCGCGGTTCTCTGCGCGCTGGCGACTTTGCGGTCATCGTCTCCGGCAAGTCCAAAGGCTGCGGTTCATCGCGCGAGACGGCGCCGTACAGCGAACAGGCCGCCGGTATCCGCTTGGTGATCGCCCAGACCATCGAGAAGATCTACGGGCAGAACTGCCAGAACATCGGCCTGTACGCGTCGCGGGACTTTGGCCTGATTCCGCGCATTCAGGCCGGCGAGGCCATCGCCCTTGAAGAATTCACCGCGGGTCTCGACGGGGTCGCCGCGGAAATCGTCAACAGCGGCGGGCTGTTCAACTACAACAGCAAGAGGCTCGCCGGGGCCATTCAGCCGCCTCCGCCGCAGACGCCGCCGCGGCCGATGACCCTGGTGGAGAAGGTGATCGCCGCGGGCACCATCGTCGACGCGGCCCAGGGGCGTGTGGGGGTGGCGGCGGTCAAACCCGGCGAAGCGGTTTTTGTGCGCAGCGACGTGCGTTTTAGCCACGACTACACCACGGCGATGGCCCAGGCGAGCTTTAAGGCGGCCCTGGGCGAGTCGGCGCGCGTCAAAGACCCGGCGTCGATTTTTGCCTTCCGCGACCACTTGACCTTCCTCAAGCAAGTGATGAGCGACAAGCACAAGGGCATGGGCCTGGACACCGTGGCCGACCAATTGCCTATTATCCAGCGGCAGTTCTGCCTGGAGCAGGGCATCCGCCTGTACGATGAGAATGCCGACGGCTCCGGCTCCGAGGCGATCTGCCACAACGCCGTGCTAGAGGATCTGGGCGTCCCGGGCGACATCGTCGTGGGCACGGACTCGCACACGTGCACCGCCGGCGCGCTGGGGGCTTTTGCCTTTGGCGTCGGCTCGACCGACATGGCCAACACTTGGTACACCAAGGATATCCGCGTTACCGTGCCAGAGAGTGTGCGCTTCCACGTCACCGGCACGCTGCGGCCAGGCGTGGCAGCCAAAGACATCATGCTGCAGATCATGGCCACGCCTTTTATCAAGGACGGCAAGGGGATCGGCAAGGTGTTGGAGTTCTGCGGCCCGGGGGTTGAGGCCCTGTCGATGGACGAGCGGGCGACGCTGACCAACATGGCGGTGGAGGCCGGAGCGACCACGGGGATCATCGCCGCGGACCAAACGACGCTCGAGTGGCTCGCCAAGGTCCGGCCCGGCTTTGACGCCGCGCGCAGTGCCAATCGGCTGTTCCGCTCGGACGATGGCGCGGAGTACTTGGCGAGTTTTGAGATTGATCTTGACCAGTTGGACCTGATGGTGGCCACGCCCGGCGATCCGCGCAACGGCGTGCCGCTGGCCCAGCTGGGCAATCAGCCCGTGGCGATCAGCCTGGCCTACGGCGGGTCGTGTACTGGCGGCAAGATGGCCGACATGGACATGTACGCCTCCGTGCTCAAGATCGCTGTGGACAAGGGCCTCAAGGTCCACGACGGCGTCCAGCTGTTCATCCAGTACGGCAGCCAAAAGATCAAGCAATACGCGGTAGAGCGCGGCTATCCGGCGATTTTTGCCGCCGCCGGTGCCCAGGTCATCGACCCCAGCTGCGGTGCGTGCATCAACGCCGGGCCTGGCGTGTCTAAGACCCCGGATACCGTGACGATTTCCGCGATCAACCGCAATTTTCCGGGTCGCTCAGGTCCCGGGCAAGTCTATTTGGCCAGTCCGCTAGTCGTTGCGGCGTCGGCCATTAAGGGCCACATCGCCTCCCCGGCGCAGCTCTAGCGGTTCGGGCCAGATCTGGATACAGGGACGCCGCCCCGCCAGCGGCCGCAGACAGGAGGCGAGATGCGTTTGCAACGGAGCACCTACGGTCTGCTGGTGGCGCTATGGGCGGCAAACTCCCTTGCAGCGCCAGCTGTTGCGGCTCCGGCTGCCCCGGCGACCAAGGCGATGACCGCGCCCCAAACCGCCAATGCCGTAGCTGAAGCGGTGGCCCTGCGCCGCGCCGGGCGCTTTGTCGAGGCCGCCCAGCGCTTGCTCGACCACTTGGCCGTTCGCCCCGATGACGCCCGAGCTCGCCATGAACTGGCGGTGCTGTACGCCTTGCACGGGCAAATTCGCGAGGCAGAGAGCCAGTTTCGCGATGCCCTTGCCGCGGATCCCTCTGCGGTGGAGACCCAGCTGGCCTTGGCCGAGCTCCTTCGAGCCGACGAGCGCTGCCGCCAGGCCCTGCCCCTCTACCAGTCGCTCACCCAGCGCGATGCGGCCAACGGTCCGGCCTGGAAGGGCCAGGTGCTGTGCCAGAGCCAGCTGGGCGCTTGGCCGGCGGCGATCGCCGCTGCGGAGGCCTTGGTCCAGCGCTTTCCGGGGACGACCCTGGGCCGCTGGGCAACGGAGCGCCTGGATCAGCTGCGCAAAGACAGCCAGTCGGGCCAGCTCTCGCCCGCCCAGATGGATGCCGAGGGCAAGGGCCTCTTTGCTGAAAAGCGCTACGATGCCGCGGTGATCTGGCTGGCCATGGCCCTGCAGGCAGAGGCCACGGCAGACCGCGCTTATC
>JBIKTV010000005.1:0-40619 GCA_044347905.1 Myxococcota bacterium | reverse complement strand
GAGGTGCGCGTCCGCAGCCGCTCTGGTACAGGCCTGTGCGGCGACCTAAGGCGTTGGAGGGCAAAACCGGTGGTATCGGTCCTTCCCCTGGCCCCTGGGACCTATCCGCACACCGTCCTGCCAGCCAGCCAGGGCTATCGCAAGAACCGCTGGACCGCCCACACCGTCATTCCCGCGAAGGCGGGAACCCAGGCGAATGGTTTGGTTTTAGCCTGGGCCCCCGCCTTCGCGAGGGTGACGAAGGGGGCCAATTGGACCGCGCGGTCGTCCTGTAACCCCAGATCCGTGCTTCCTGCGATCGCCCTGGCCGGCCAGCCCACCGCGCTTGACCGCCCCGTTGTTCCGCATCACCATTCGCCCATGCCGAAACCCAAGCCCAGCCCGAAGCTCACCGGTCCAGAAGCCCTCGCCACGGCGCTCAAGCACAGCTACCCCATGGCCGATCAGGTCTTACAGGCTGCGGCCCTGGCGCCGCGCGGGGCAATGGCAGAGGCCGCCGTTCAGCGCCTGCTGGATTCCAAGCTGAAGGTCGTTTCGAGGGCGCTGACCATCGTCCTGCTGCAACTGCCGTGGACAGGCGATCAGCAGAACGCCGTTGCGCAGGCCTGGCTGGCTCATCCCGACAAGACATCGACAAAATCCTTGGTTTTTCTTGAACTGTTGGTGGCGGCAGGCTCCACGGTGGCCCTGGAGCAGCTGTCGCAGCTGAACCGTGCCGTGGCCCGCGCCCTGCTCAACCGAGATTCGATAGCCTTCTTGACCTTTCCCCCGCACGCGCAGCAACAGCGGCTGCAATTCCTTCGCGAACAGTGCCGTGAAATCGCAGAACGCGAGCCTGAACCCGCAGTTCTGCCGCCCGTGCCCGCAGGCAAGTTCCGTTACTACGATGTGACCATTGCGGTCCTCGAAAGCGAAATTCCAGCGACCCGGCGGTTCTTGATCGCTCACGACAGGGGCTGGAACGCCCTCCACTATGCCATCCAACGCGCTTCAGCCTCCTGGGACAACTCGCACCTATGGGCCCTGTACGCCGGCAACGGCCGCAAGTTGGTGATGGCTGGCGGCGAAGATGGCGAGGGCCTGGCAGAGTGGGGCAGCCCCATCGCCGAACTGATCGAAAAAGGTCACCGGGCTTTCGTCTACCGCTACGATTTTGGCGACGATTGGCGGGTGGCGGTCAAGGTGGCGGCCAAGGCAGTGCTGCTGGACGAGGACCGCCAAAGAATTCTGCTGGAAGGGCAAGGTGGCTTTCCGCCTGAGGATTGTGGCGGCTACTGGGGCTTGGCAGAGCTGGTCGAGGCCCACCGCAAAAGGACCGCGGCAGCGGCGGCCAATCCCACGGCTAAGACGGCCAAGTCCGCCAAGAAGCGGCAGCGCGTCTATTGGGGCGAAGGCTACGCAGGCTGGGACCCCGACTGGTTTGACTTCGCCGCCACCAAGAAGGCCTTTGACTGCTGAGGTCGAGGTCTTTGGAAGGCCTTGAGCGATAGGTTCCATCGATAACAAATCAGCGCCTTCATGGATCATCGCGGGTCGTGCCGTGCTGACCCCTGCTGGGTCGCTTCAATGGGCACAAGCAGGCGCAGTTGAGCGGCGTCCGCTGCCGAACCCCCATCGGACAGGTGCCAGGCACTTGTCTGATCTATGATATTGCAGGGGAATATCGGACTCACCGATCAGCGTCGCTCCGCTGCGGCCACCCCCGCGCCGTGCTGCCCGGCAGCGCCCTTGGATTCCCCTGGCGTGCCGACCTTGGGTGCGCGCTGGGCGCTGTGTCCGTTGACGTTCTAACCCTTTCGTCAATCTCTTGACGCTTTTTAGCCGCCCCCTGTCATGATCGCGGCAAGGCGGTCCGCGGGCCGACTGTCTGCCTACGGCGCCGGGTTGGTGCGCTGCGCGGCGATGTCGAGGATGCGGCAGCCGCGGCGATAGCTCGTCTCGGTGTTGACGAGCCAGGTCGCCAGCTCGGCAAACGGCGTGTTTGGCGTGCACTCTTCGAGTCGCTCGGCAACGTGCCCCAGGGCCACCAAACCCACCGACCGCGCGGCCCCCTTGAGCGAATGGGCGGCGGCCCGCACGTCATGCAGGCTCTGGCGCTCCACAGCCAGGCGCAGCGCCCCGATCAGGTCTCGGCCGCTGCGGCGAAACGGCTCGAGCACGGCCAGCGCCAGCTCGTCGCCCTGAAAAACCTCTTGGAGTTCGCCAAAGATACCGATGTCAAACTCCTCTGGGCTAAAGGGCTCGGTTACCGCGGACGAGCTCGAACCCAGGGCGGCCTCAGGTTGCGCCGCAGGCCCGGATTGGGGTGCTGGACTGGGCTGGGCACCTGCGGTGCTAGGGCGATCGCCGCCAGTGGCCGGCAGCGGCTGCGGCGACTCCTTGGACTCGGCCAACCAGCGGCCCACACAGCGCAATAAACCTTCGCGCGTCATGGGCTTGGTCAGGTAGTCGTCCATGCCCGAGGCAATGCAGCGGTCGCGGTCGCCGGCCATGGCGTGGGCTGTCATGGCGATAATCGGCAGATGGCGACCCGTGCCCCGCTCGCGCACGCGGATCTGCTCGGTGGCGACAAAGCCGTCCATCACCGGCATTTGGCAATCCATCAGGATCAGGTCCACAGATTCGCTGGCCAGCAGCTCAAGCGCCTCGCCGCCGTGGGTGGCAATGAGCACCTCTACCCCCGCCGATGCTAGAAACTTTTCGGCCACAGCGCGGTTGACGTCTTGATCTTCCACGATAAGGATGCGCACACCCGGCGGCAAACGCTGCGGCAAGGCGGGGCGCGCCTGCGGCGAGGCGGCAAGCGGCGCTGTCAGAGCCGGCTCGACCGCCACACCCGGGCCGGTCGATCGGCGCTGCAGGGCCCGCGCAAGGGCCGCGGCCAGGGTGTCGGACGACGCGGGCTTGGAGACAAAGCCGTCAAAGCCCGGGTCCAGCCCGCGCGACAGCTCGCCTGGCCCGCCGCTGCCCGATTGCAGCACCAGCGCCACCGCCTGAAAGCGCGGATCGCAGCGCATCATGCGGGCAAAGGTCATGCCGTCCATCCCCGGCGGCATGTGGTAGTCGACCAGCACGGCGTCAAACGGCTCGCCGCGACTCAGCGCCGCATCGACTTGCAGCAGCGCATCGCCGCCCGAGTTCGACGCAGTGCTGATCACGCCAAAGGCCTGAAATTGCCGTTGCAGAATGCGGCGATTGACCTCCACATCGTCGACCACCAAGATGCGCCGCCCCTGTAACACGCTCGCCAGGTGCAAGGGCGCCGGCTGGTCGACATCGATGCCTAGCCCAAGAGACAGCGACACGGTCGTGCCGATTCCCTCTTGACTTTCAAGCGTTACCTGGCCACCCATCGCCTCCACCAGCCGCTTGACCAGTGTCAGCCCCAGCCCGGTGCCGCCAAAACGCCGCGCCGTCGACGAGTCGGCCTGGGTAAAGGGCGCAAACAGCTTGGCCAATGTGCCGTCGGGGATGCCGATGCCGGTGTCGCGCACCACCAGGTTCAGCTGGCAGCGCCCATTGCCCAGCGGCTGCGAGCGCACCTCAATCATGACCAGCCCGCGCTCAGTAAACTTAACGGCATTGCTGACAAGATTGCTCAACACCTGGCGCAGCCGCCCCGGGTCGCCCACCACCCGCACCGGCGCGCCCAGCTCAAAGTCGACGCTCAGCTCGACCGGCCGCCGCTCAAGCTTGGCGCGAAACAGATCGGCGACGTCAAAAACCAGCTGCTCCAACTGAAACGGCACCGACTCCAGGGTCAGCTGGCCCGCCTCGATCTTGGAGAAATCAAGGATATCATTGAGCAAGGCCAGCAGCGCTTCGCCCGAGCGGTTGATCGCCGAGACGAACTTTTGCTGGTCGTCGGTCAGCTCGGTCGACGCCAGCAGCTCGGCCATGCCCAGCACCCCGTTCATCGGCGTGCGGATTTCGTGGCTCATGTTGGCGACAAACTCGCTCTTGGCGGCGTTGGCGCGGTCGGCCACGGCGGCCATTTCGTTGGCGCGCAGGGTAGCCAGCTGCAAATCGCGATTGATCGCCCGCAGTTCTTCTTCAGCCTGCTTCTGCGGCGTCAGGTCAATCAGGTACCCGCGCAGGCGTGCGACCGCACCGCTGTCGTCCCACTCGGGCACGATAAAGTCGTAGAACCAGCGGTAGCGCCCGTCCTTGAGCCGCAGCCGATAGGTCAGCTCAAAGTGCCTGGCCTTGGCGGCGAGCCTTTCGGCAATCATCGCAATCATCTGCCCGCGGCAGTCGGGGTGGATCAGCCCGGCGAAGTCAAAGTCGGCGTCCACCATTTCTTCTGGCCGATACCCCAGCATATCCAAGACGTTTTGTGACACGTACTCGAGGGAGCGCCGGCCGTCAGCGCGCCAAATGAACACCGCCACGGGCCCGCCGACAAACAGATCGCGCTCGCGTTTGACCTGCTGTTCCACCAACTTGCGCTCGGTAATCTCTGAATGGGTGCCAAACATGCGCAAGGGCTTGCCGTCGGCGGTCCATTCGGTCACGCGGCCGCGGTCTTGCACCCAAATCCAGCTGCCGTTCTTGTGGCGCATGCGGCTTTCAAAATCGTATTGGGCCAATTCATCGGCAAAATGCCGCTCTAGCAACTCGCCACTGCGCACCAAGTCGTCGGGATGGGCCAGCTTGCCCCAGGTGTCAATGCTGGTCGGCTCGAGTTCGGCCAGCGTGTAGCCGACAATTGCCGCCCAGCGCTCGTTAAAGACCGTGGCGCCGGTTTGCACATTCCATTCCCACGTGCCGATGTGGGTCGCGTCGATAATTTGCGTCAGGCGGTCTTGGCTGTGCCGCAGCGTGGACTCGGCCTGTTTGCGCAGGCGAATGTTGACGAGCAACTGCGCGTAAATAGTAAGCAATCGCTGCTCGTGCGCCGAATAGCTGTGATGCTGGCGCACGGAGTCAAAGCCGATGAAACCCAAACAATTATCGCCACTCACCATCGGCACGGCGCTCAGGCTCTTGATTTCCTGCGGCTCCAGAATCTGCCGCACGCCACTTTCTTCTGGCAGGGCAAAGATATCGGGCACGTACATGGTCTCGCCGCTGCGGTGGATCCGGACCCAGTCGGTCAGCATGTCGAGGGGCACGTTCTGCAATTCGTCGATCTGCGGCGTAATTCCGGGGCCGCACCACTCATGGGTGTTGCTGCAGTCGTTGGCCACCCAGTCGTAATCAAAAATGTACGCGCGGTCGGCACCGACAAAGATCGCCATCTCGCCGAGCGAATCCTGAATGGCCGTCTCGACCTGCTCAAGCGGCAAGTTGATGTAGCGCGATGCCAAATCTGTAAGCAGCTGTTGAAGTTGCGTCTGGCGTTGCAGGGCCTTGTCCAGCACGGTGCGCTGGGTGACGTTGCGCACGACGGCGATCACCCGGTCATTGCCCATGGGCGAAAGGCGGCATTCGAACGACTGATCGATGCCGCGCGCCACCATGTTGTAGTTGATCGCCGGCTGACGCTCGCCGCGCAGAACCGCAGCAATTCCGCTGAGCAATTGTTCTGTGAGCAGCGGTGGCATCACGGTCGAGAGCTGCTGCCCCAAGAAATCACTCGCCGGCTGCGCGAGATCCTGGGGGTCTCCGGCGCGCACATCCAGAAAATGGCCTTGCGCGTCGAGCACAAACACCAAATCGGGCAGCGCGGCAATGAGCGACTGGGCGTACAGCTCGCTATCGGCCAGGGCGCGCTGGTGGCGGTTGCGGTCGCTCAGGTCTTTGCAGATGCCAAACACGCACTCGGTGCCATTCCAACGGCCAAACCAAAACTTGGTCTCGACCGGCAGCAGTGCGCCGGTTGCAGTCGCCAGCGGCAGCGGACACGCGTCGCACTCACCGCGAAACATGGCGGCAAAGATGGCCTCGGCCTCGCTGCGGCGGTCGGCGGGGTGCAGGTCGAGCAGGTGCATGTCGCGCAGCTGGACCGGGGTGTAGCCGAGCTTGGCCTGTACAGCTGGATTACTGTAAAGAATCAGTCCAGTTGGGGCGGCGACAAAAATCAGATCGTCGACCGTCTCAAAAAAATTGCGAAAATTCTCGTCGCTGTCGCGCAGCAGGTCTTGGGTGCGGTTCAACGCAGTGACGTCAAAAGTTGCGCCGGTCGTGCGCAGCGGTTGGCCCTGCAGGTCGCGCGAGACAAACGCGGTGCTGCGCAGGTCGCGGATTTCGCCGCTGGGCCAGACGACGCGGAATTGCACATCACTGTTGCGAACGCCCTGCATCGCCGCGCGAAACGCCTCGGCAGCGGCGGCCTTGTCGTCTGCATGGACGGCACGGGCCAACAACTCGCGAGGCGACAGTTCGCCCGGCAACTGCCCAAAGAGGGCGAACATTTCGTCGTTCCAGAACAGGTGGTCGGTCTCCAGGTCCAGATCCCACAGACCAACATCAATGCGCTTGGGGACCATGATGCAATTCCACCGCGACGGGAGACGGCCCTGTCATTGAATCGAGGCTACGCCGCTGCCCTGCCAGGGTCAACGCGGCAATCGCAGAGCTTTGATGGCGCAAGGCCCTGCCGCAGCACGCGCCAAGCCCTTGACACGGCTTCCATCGCGCCCGCCCGGCGCAGAGGCCAAGAGCAGCCAGCCAACGTTCATCGCCGCGCTGCCAACTGGCGTGATCAAGGCAAACCGGCGGACCCCGGTGGCCACTCGCAGGTAGAGACGGCCGGGGAACACGGACCATCCGCGCCTTTGGACCTTTGCAGAGCGGCAGGCTGCGCCGGTTGACACTGCGGTTGTCAAGCGCCTGACAAATGCCCTGTGTGTACTGGGATTGCTCTGATTTAGGTATATATTTCATGGATTTTGCGAGATGTTGGTCTTTGGCACGGGTCTTGCATTAGCTGGGCGGACCGGGTGCGGTTACACCCTGAACGTGCCATGCTTGCTTTGCCCCGCGACCCTGAGTCCAAGCGCCCCACCGCATCGCTGGCCGACGCGCGCAGTCGCCCATCCGTCGGACGGCGCTCGATTCGCGCGGTGGTCATCGACGATTGTTTGGCCGTGCGCACCCTGTTATGCATGATCCTTGAACAAGATCCCGACATGACGGTCGTGGGCGCCGCCGCCGACGGTCGCCAAGGCCTCGAACTGGTCAAACGCCTGCGGCCAGACGTTGTGACCATGGACCTGACGATGCCCGGTCTTGGCGGGCTCGAGGCCATCGCCGCCATCATGCGCGAGGCGCCGACGCGGGTGATCGTCATTTCAGCCAGCACAGGGCCTTCGGGCACGGTCAAGTCGCTTGAAGCCGTGCGGGCCGGCGCGCTGGCGGTGCTGCCCGGGCTGCCCAACCTGCGCTCAGACGACTTTGCCGCCCAGGCCCGCACGATTCGCGATGTGGTGCGGTCGTCGGCAAGCGTGCGGTTGGCGCTGGCTGGTGCCGGGCCGTCCATGCCCGTCCATGCCCAGATCAAAGCCGTGGTGCTGGGGTGGGCGTCGGCCCGCACCGCGCCGCTGCAGCGGATTGTCGCCTCGCTGCCGCTGCACGCAGAAGCGCCGGTGCTGGTGGTGTGCGATGCCGGCGATGATCCGCGCGTCGTGGCCTCGACGCTGTTGCCTACCTCGGCCCTGGTCGTGCGCGCCGTGCTGGCTGCCCAGCCGCTGCTGCCGGGGTCGGTGTATGTCCTGGGGCCGCACGGCGCGATTGAGACCCGCCACGGCGTGCAGATTGCCGTGCCTGGCGGCGCCTTGGTCGGCGATTTGTCAGGGTTTGCGCCGGCTTTTGGTGCCATCGCCAAGGCATTTTCTGGTCAGGTGCTCGCCGTCTTGCCAGCGGCGTGGGACGGACGACGCGCCCAAATCGCCAGCGAGCTGATCGCCGGGGGCTGCCGCGTCGTCGCCGCGCTTGCCGATGCGCCGGGGGCCCAGCAGCCGGTCACCCGCGGCGACACCGTGGCCAGCATCGCCGATCTCACCCTGCCGGCGCAGATGCTGGGCCCCTACGTGCGCAAGCAGCTCGCCCAGCCCACATCCCGGGCCGCATGAACGCGCCGCTGCAGACCTCTGCGCTGCCCCAGGTGCTGGTGGTCGACGACAGTCGCACGGCGCTGCTGCAGGTGACGCAAATCATCAAGCAGCTGGGCATGATCGTGCTGACCGCATCGGACGGCATCGAGGCGCTCGAAGTGCTCAAATCCACACTGGTTGATGTGGTGCTGACCGACATCGACATGCCGCGCATGGACGGTCACCAGCTGCTCTACGCCATCTTGGCGGACCCAGAGCTGCGGCACCTGCCGGTGGTGGTGCTGTCGGGCCACAATGACGTGGCGACCGTGGCGCGCTGCATTGAACTGGGCGCCGCCGACGCCCTGCCCAAGCCCTGCCACGAGGTGCTGCTGCGCGCCCGGCTCGAGTCGTGCTTGATTCGCAAGCGCTGGCACGACGAAGAGAAGCGCGCCGCCGTCCGTGCCGCGACCGAGGTGGCGCGCTCGGGCCAGCTGCTCGCCAACATGCTGCCCGACGTGATTGCCGAGCGGCTCAAAGCAGGCGAGCGGGCGATTGCCGATTACCATCCAGAAGTCTCGATTCTGTTTGCAGATATTGTTGGCTTTACCCCGATGACCGTCGAGCGCACGCCGGCCGAGCTAGTGGCGATGCTCAACGCGCTGTTTTCGATGTTTGACGTCGCTGCGGCCAGCCTGGGCCTTGAGAAAATCAAGACGGTGGGCGATGCCTACATGGTCGCGGCGGGCATCCCGACCCCGCGCGCTGACCACGCCCAAGCGGTGGCGGCCTTGGCGGTCGAAATGCACGCCCTGGCCGCGCGACTGGCCGGGCGCGAAGACGAGCCGCTGCGCCTGCACGTCGGCATCCACAGCGGTGGCCTGTCGGCCGGCATCATTGGCACACAGAAGTTTAGCTACGACGTCTGGGGCGACACCGTCAACATCGCCAGCCGCTTGACCGACGCTGCGCCAGTGGGGGGCACCTTGGTCAGCGCTGCCACGGCCCAGCTGCTGGCCGGGCACTATCAACTGCGCGACGCGGGCAGCACTTTGCTCAAGGGCCGCGGGCAGATGCAGGTGTTTCAGGTGGGGATGCCGTTGCCCGCGCCAGAGCCAGCGCCAAGCGATAGCACTGCCGGCGACCCACAGTTGGGCCCCGCGACCATCCAAGGGGGCGCGCCATGACACCGCCGCAGCTCGACCGCCACTGGGCGATTTTTGCTCTGGACGATCGCTGGTTTGCCGTGCCGGTAGGGGCCGTGCTGCGCGTGGCGCCGCGGGTCGCCGTGACGCCGCTGGTGGACGCCGCGCCGGCGTTTGAGGGCGTGGTGCAGTTTGGCGGCCACAGCTTGGCGGTCATCGACCTGCGCCAACGCCTGGGCCTGCCGCCGACGCCACCCAAGCTCACCGATCGCCTGATGATTCTGCAGATCGACGGCAAGCGGGCGGCCATCCACATCTCGCGCCTCTCCGGCCTGGTCGAGCTCGATGCGCAGGCCGCCCGCAGCGACCTCGGCCACGCGCTGACGATCCAGGCTCAGGCTGGCGGTCTGATCGAGCCCTTGGACGGCACAGTGCTCGAGCTCGACCTGTTGTCGCTGGTGTCGAGCGAGATGTGGATCGCTTGGTCGCACGCATGCTTAGGAGGTCATCGTGCCCCGCGCCGTGACTGACGCCGACCTGCAGGCCCTGGCCTACTGGGTGCGCGAGCACCTGGGCTTTGCCGATTCGCCTGGGCGCCTGAGCGAATTGCGCCGCGCCGTGCACCGTGCCGCGCGCGAGTCCTGCGTCTCGGACCGGTCGCTGGTGCAAAGCGTTTTGCGCGATGCGCCCAGCGATCCCCAGGCCCTTCAGTGCCTCGTGCCGTACTTAACCGTGGGTGAAACCTACTTTTTTCGCGATACCCCGCTGTTTCAGGCGCTGCAAACGCGGATTCTGCCTGAAGTCCTGGCCCATGCCGGTCCGCGGCCGCTGCGGGTGTGGAGCGCGGCGTGCAGCACCGGCGAAGAGCCGTACTCGATTGCTATGGCGCTGTGCAGGGTTGCGCCGGGCACGCGCCACCACATTTACGGCACCGACCTCAATCCCCGGGCGATCCTTGGGGCTCGCGCGCACACCTACCGGCCGTGGTCACTGCGCTGCCTTGACGACCAAGACCGCCGCACCTGGTTTGCGCTCTTGGGCGACGAGCGCTGGCGGCTCGACCCCGACATCGCCGAGCGCGTGCAGTTTGAAGTGCATAACCTGCTCGACACCCAGCCGCCCCCGGTGCTGCAGGCGCAGCAGATGGACGTGATCTTCTGCCGAAATGTCTTGATTTATCTAGATATTCCTTCGGCCAAACGCGTGCTGCGTCAGTTGATCAGTCAGCTTACAGACGGCGGTTGGCTGGTCGTCGCCGCGGTCGAGAGCTTCTTGGTGCCGACACCGCCGGTCGAAATCGTCGATCTGGGCGACGCACTGGCGTTTCGCCTGCCGGCCTCGCAGCGCCACGCCACCCCAAAGTGGCCGTTCTTGGACGCGCAATTTCAGCCCGCCGATGGTACGCAAAACCTTGACGAAGAACGAGAGTTTCTGCCGCCGGCCCGCTCCGCCGCTGCGCCCGGCGATGCGCCTTCCGGGCTGTTCTTGCCGACTGCGGGGCTCGACGCAATGCTGCACCCCAGCGCCCTTTGGCCCGCCGAGGTCGCGGCGCCGCCGATCGCCTCCGCTACACCGCCGCCCGTGGCCGCCGCGGTGCTGGCCCGACTGCCCGCACAAGGCGGCGAATCGCTGTTCTTTGCGGCGCTGGCGGCCGTGGCGGAAGGCCGCGATGTCGATGCCGCCGCCGACCTGCGCAAGCTGCTTTTCCTCAGCCCCAGCCATGTGTTGGGCCACGCGACCCTGGCGCACTTGCACCTGCGCCATGCGCAGCACACCCAGGCGCAGCGCTGTCTGCGCAATGCGATTGCGCTGCTGCGCGATCTGCCCCCGGCCGCCCTGTTGGCCGACGGCGGCGGTCAGAAGGCCGGCGAACTCTTGGCCGAACTAGAGTCGATGGCGGCGCACGGGGGGCTGCATGGCTGAGATTTCTGGGCACCCCCAAGGCTTTTTGCCGATCGCCCCGCTGGCCGGCGTCGACCAAGACCTCGCGCTGGTCCTGCGCCAGCGCGCTGCGGATCTCGCCGC
Organism: Myxococcota bacterium; assembly: GCA_044347905.1. Classification (GTDB taxonomy): domain Bacteria; phylum Myxococcota_A; class UBA9042; order UBA9042; family UBA9042; genus SXRM01. The sequence continues at coordinate 29,473 of JBIKTV010000005.1, read as the reverse complement.
TTGGCGCCCCGACGAAGACACCGCGGCCGAGCGCGAGCAGTTGGTGGTGTTTGGCGTCGGTCAAGAGCGCTGGGGCATCAGTCTGCGCTGGGTGCGCGAGGTGCTGGTGACCCCGCCGCTGCGCGCCATTCCCGGAACCCCGCGCTGGGTTCGCGGTGTGACGCTGCACCGCGGAGCCGTGCTGGCAATCTTTGATTTCAAAGAATTCTTGGGGTTGCCTGGGCCCGCCGCACCCACGCCTTGGGTGGTGGTGATGCAGGGGCAGGGCAGCGAATTTGCCGTGGCCGTGCAAGACCTGGCCGGCTGCCTCGACGTAGACCTTGCAGAATTGGCCCAGGCGCGCACCGGCGATGCTCTGGGGACTCAGCCGAGCCGCGTGCCCCTGTTGGGCATCACTGCGGAGCGGCTGGCGGTGATCGACGGGGCGCGCCTGCTGGCCAGCCCAGAGCTCGTCGTCGACCAGACGACTTAAGAGGTAGGACCGATGCAATGGATGGCCCGCGGAACCTCCAGCAAGCTGTTGCTGCAGTTGACGCTGCGATTTTTGGTTGTTGCCGTGGCGCCGCTGCTGGTGGCGATGGTGCCCACGTATTTTGGAGCACGTGCAGCCTTGACTGATCAAGTGCATGAAAAACTCGCGGCCAAGGCGTCATCGCGCAACGCCTTATTGGTCGAATACATGCACGTGCTCGGTCGCCGCGGCAACTTGCGCGCAGCCACCGTTCAAGTCGCCGAGGCAGTGCAGGCCCTTGATCAGTACGCCCAGGCCACCACCACCGCCGATGGCTTCGATGTTCAATCGCCGGCCTACAACGCGGTGTACGACAAAGTCCACGCCCGCATGATCCAGGTCGCCCAAGCCGAAGAATTCTCAGACGTCTACCTGGTTTCGGCAGAATCCGGACTGGTCTGGTTCAACTACAGCCGCGAGGCCGACCTGGGCACGAATCTGCGCACGGGCCCCTACAAAAATACTGGATTTGCCAAGGCTTTTGAGCGAGCCGTGGCCAAGGGCGAAACGGCCTTTTCGGACTTTGAGTGGTTTGAACCGGCCAAGAAGGCCTGCATGTTCGTGGTGTCGCCCGTGTATGACTCCAAGGGCGCGGTCAAGGCCGTCACGGTGGTCGAGCTCGACAATACCTCTATCGAAGCCGTCATAAAGGATCGCACGGGCCTGGGCGACAGCGGCGAAACCTATGTTGTAGGGCGCGATCAGGTGATGCGCACGCAGTCGCACCTGTCGTCGGCGCCGACCGTGCTCAAGACCAAGGTAAACACTGAAGCGGCTCGCGCCGGGCTGGCCGGCAAGACCGGCCTGGTTCACAGCACGGACTATCGCGGCGTCGAGGTCGTGTCGCACTACTCGCCCCTGGGTCTGCAGGCCAAGACCGGGATCGACTGGGTGCTGATCGTCGAAGTCGATATCAAAGAAGTGTTTGCTGCGATTGACGATTTGGGCCGGAACATGGTGCTCATAGGCCTTTTGGCCGTGCTGGTCATGGTCGGCTTTTCGTACTGGCTGTCGCTCAAGCTCTCGGTACCGCTGTCGGCAATGGCTTATGCGGTGGGCCGCGTGGCCGAAGGTGACCTGGCTGTGCGCATTGAGATCAGCGGCAATGACGAAGTGGCGCAGATCGCCTTGGCGATTCAGGAGATGGTCGCGCGGTTGCGCCAGCAGGCCTCGGCGATTGGCAGCAACACCGCGACGATTAGCGCGGCCACCACCCAGCTGACCACCTCGATGGCCGAGCTGGCCTCGTCGGTGACCGAAACGGCATCGGCGGTGGCTGAGACCGGCGCCACCACGGAAGAGGTCAAGCAGACCTCGCTGCTGGCCTCGCAAAAGGCCCAGGGGGTCGCCGAAAATGCCCGCCGCGCCGTCAGCGTGGCCGCCGATTCGCAGGCCGCGACGGACAAGACCTTGGCTGACCTGGCACGCCTGCAGGACCAAATCAACGCCATCGCCGCGCGCATGTATCGGCTCAGCGAGCAGACCAACTCGGTCACGGCGGTGGTGGGCGTGGTCGACGACATCTCGGACCAGGCCAATCTGCTGGCGGTCAACGCGGCGATTGAGGCGGCAAAGGCTGGCGAATTTGGCCGCGGCTTTGCCGTGGTGGCCCAGGAGATTCGCCAACTGGCTGAGCGCACCCGCCGCGCTACCACAGAGATTCCGGCGATTCTTGGCGAAATTGAGAGGGCTGCCAGCGCTGCCGTTAGCGCCACTGAAGTGGGCACGCGATCGATCGAAGCGGTGATCACCCAATCGGTCGCCGCTGGCCAGTTGGTCCGCGATCTCTCTGTGATTCTTGGCGAAGCCGCGCAATCGGCGACGCAGATCCTCGTCTCGGGCCAACAGCAATTGGTCGGCATGAACCAGGTGGCCAGCGCCATGGAGAGCATTCGCATCGCCAGCGCGCAAAATGCCGACAGCGCCCACACCATGCAAGACACCACCCGTTCGCTCGAAGGCGTCGGCAAGGATATGCAGAGCATCGTCGATTGGTACAAGATTTAGCGCGCGGAGCCCGTTGTTTGCCGCCGGGCTCAACCTGCGGAAGAGGCTGCGATGGACCAGGATTTTGAACGCGAACTGCTCGCCGCCTTTGCAGAAGAGGCGGCCGATCACGTGCGCGGGCTGACCTCCGGGCTGCTCGACCTTGAAAACGGCATCACCCAAGGCGACGGCGAGCCCCTGATTGCCCGCGTCTATCGCCAGGCCCACAGCCTAAAGGGCGCCGCGCGGGCCGTGGGCTTGGCCAATGTCGAACACGTTTGCCACGCGATGGAGAGTGTGCTCGCCGCGATGAAGGCCGGCGCGCTGCTGGGCTCGCCGCCGCTGTTTGACGAACTGCAGAGCGCCGTGCAGGCGGTCGACGACTGGCTCCAGGGCGGCGACGGCGACACCCAGTTGGCCGCGACCCTGGCGACGCGCTTGATGGCGATGCTGCAGCCGTCCAAGGCGCAGCCGACCGCGCCACCGCCGTCGCAGCAGTCGGCCGCACAGGTGCCGCTGCGGCCCGTGTCAGCCATGGCGACGGCGCCCACCGATCCAAGCGGACTGCCTGCGCTTTCGCCGTCGCTGCCCAAAGAGCTGACCGCTGAGGCTGCCCCGGCGCAGGGTGCGAGCGCCGCGGCAATCGGCTCAGCCCCAGACGCCAAAGGCGACCCTGCACCGCCGCCCGCAACGGCCCCCGGGGCAGACACGGCGTTGTCGGCGCCGCCGGTCAAAGTCACTGAAAAAGCCAAGACCGGCTTCGCCCAAACCGCCAACCCCTCGGCCTACAACGCCGATTCGACCGTGCGCGTGCACGTGCGCAAGCTTGAGGTGCTGTTCGCCCAGTCCGAAGAACTGATGAGCGCGGCGTTTGCCCAGAGGCGGCGCCTAGCCGAAGCCCGGTCGCTGGCCGCTCGCGCCGCTGCGTGGCACAAGGCTCTGGAAGATCAAGAGCTAAGCCGCGAAGCACCGCCGATGTGCGAGCAGGTTGGCGGCATGGTCCAATCCATGCTGGCCGAAGCCCGCGCCCTAGAAACCAATTTGGCCTTGGACTGTGCTGCGCTGGAGCGTCAGTTGCGCGATCTAGGGGCGACGGCGCGCGCGGCCCTGCTGCAGCCCTTTGGCGGCTTGTTTGAGCCGTGCCATAAGGTGGTGCGCGATCTCGGCCGCGAGCAAGGAAAGTCCATTGAGTTGCAGGTCGAAGGTGCAGACCTGTCTGTCGATCGGCGAGTTCTTGAGGCGCTGCGCGATCCATTGATGCACCTGATCCGCAATGCCTGCGACCACGGCGTAGAGATGCCGCAGATGCGCCGAGCCGCGGGCAAGCCAGAGCGGGCGCAGATCCGCCTGCACGCCGTGCCGATGGGCACCGACCACGTCGAACTGCGGGTCCACGACGACGGCGGCGGCATGAATCCTCAGCGATTGCGCGCCAAAGCGCTGGCCCTTGGCCTGCACACGGCCGAAGAGCTCGACCATTGGAGCGATGACGCGGTCTTTGACCTCGCCTTTGCCGCCGAACTGTCGACCGCGAGCAGCGTCACCACGTTGTCGGGCCGCGGCTTGGGGCTGGCGATTGTCCGCCAAGCGCTTGAAGAAATCGGCGGTTCCGTGGCAGTGCAGTCGCGGCCAGGGCTGGGCAGCGTGTTTGTGTTGCGTCTGCCGGTCAGCCTCTCGACGTTTCGCGGCGTCCTGGTGGCGAGCGGAGGGCAGGTGTTTGCCATCCCCAGCCACCACGTCGAGCGGGTGCTGCCGTATCGCCCAGAAGAGCAGGGCACCGTGGCGGGTCAGGCGATGGTCGGGGTGGGCGGCATTCAGCTGGCAGCGCCGCGGCTTGCGCAATTGTTGGGCTTGGCCGAGCCGCAGGGTCCGCCAGCGGTCGAGACGGCGGTGGTGGTGGCCGTGGCAGGTCGGCGCATGGCGCTGCGGGTCGACGCTGTGGTGTCGGAAGAAGAGGGCCTGGCCAAAGGGCTGGGCAAGCAGTTGCGGCGGGTGCGCGGCATCTCTGGCATCGCCAACTTTGCAGAACATAGCCTGATTCCCGTGGTCCTCTTGGCCGATCTCGTCGGTGCGCCGGGGGTGCCCAACGTCGCCATGGCGGGGGCTCAAGGCCCGGCCGCGCCCACCGCTTTTTCCCCGGCGCGCCCGCAGTACACCATTTGCATCGCCGAGGATTCTGCCACCGCCCGCCAATTGGTGGTGCACGTGCTGCGCAATGCCGGATACCGCGTGCACATTGCCGAAAACGGCGCGGACGCCCTGGCGCTCCTGCGCACCCAGCCCTGCGACGCGCTGATTACGGATGTCGAGATGCCGGTGCTCGACGGCTTTGGCTTGACCGAGGCGATTCGCGCCGACGCCCAGCTGCACGACCTGCCCGTGGTCTTGCTGACCTCGCTCGAATCCCGCGAATACCGCGAAAAAGGCGCTGCCGTGGGAGCCAATGCCTATGTGGTCAAACGCAACTTTGAACCGGGCACCTTGCTCGCCGCCCTTGAACGCGTGCTCTAAGCCCTTGCCCTGCCACCGGGGCTTTCTCAGAACCCTTCCCCAGAGGACCGCAAGGTGCGGCGCCATTGACCAACTGCAAAGGGAGCAAACTGCCGTGATCACCGTCCTGCTCGTCGACGATTCGGCGGTGTCGCGCACCCACGTGCAGCGCATCATCAATGGCAGTCAGGTGGCGCGGGTGGTCGCGGTCGCGCGCGACGGTGCCGAGGCCATAGTCGCGGCGCGGCAATTCAAGCCCGATGTGATTGCCATGGACCTAGAAATGCCCGGCCTCGACGGCTTTGAGGCCACGCGGGCGATTATGGAGACCACGCCCACGCCCATTGTGGTGGTCTGCGGATTGTGCGACGCCACGGCCAAGTCGGTGACGATGCGCGCGCTCGAAGCCGGTGCCGTGGCCGTGCTCGACCGGCCGCCTTCGGCCAAACATCCTGAATTTGCCAGGTATTGCAGGGAGTTGTTGGATACCTTGCGCAGCTGCAGCGAAGTGCGCCTGGTGCGCCGCTGGAAGCCGAGGCCGCCGCTTCAACCCGGGCAACGGCCGCCCGAGGTCGACAAGGAGAGTGCCCGCCCGTCCTTGCCAATCGCGCTGCCCCTACAGCCGGGCGCGCGGCTGGGCCCGAGTGCGGTGGTGGCCATTGGCGCCTCGACCGGCGGTCCCGTGGCGCTGCTCGACGTACTGCGCGACCTTCCACCGACATTTCCTTTGCCGATTTGCGTAGTCCAGCACATCGCCGCCGGCTTTATCGAGTCGATGGCCTCCTGGCTCAACAACGCCGTGGCCCTTCAGGTGAGGGTGGCGACTGCCGGCGAACGTCTGCAAGCCGGCCGCGTGCTGCTGGCTCCCCACGGCACCCACATGACGCTTGCCCCCGGTGGCGTGGTGCAACTGCAGCCTGGGCCGCTTGAACACGCCATGTGCCCGGCCGTATCCGCGCTGTTTCGCTCCGTCGCGGCGACCCAGGGCGACCAGGCGATTGGCGTCCTGCTCACGGGCATGGGCACCGACGGTTCGGCCGAGCTGGGCCTGATGCGCCAAGCCGGCGCAGTAACCTTTGCCCAAGACCACGCCTCGTCGCTGGTTTTTGGCATGCCGGGCGAGGCCGTGCGGCTCAACTCCGCGGACCACGTGCTGCCCCCGCCGGCCATTGCCGCCGCGCTGTTGCGCCTGACCTCCGGCATCGTAGCTGCGGGTCGCCGGCCGACAGCGAGGATGGAGTGAGTCCGCTGGCAAAGGGCCCAAAGATTGACAGTCCGGAGCGGCAGCAGCGGCAAAACGTCAGCAGGTTGGCGGCGGTGTCAGAGGTATGGCGCTGAAATAGTTCAACTTTCTTGTTGACAAGCCCGCGCTTCGTTGCCATACTGCACTCCCCACCCCCGCAAGGGCCGCGCCGAACTCTCGCGCGGCCCTTGCGGTTTTTGGGGTCCTCTGATCCACGCCATCGCCGCTGCGTTGCCGCCTGCTCTAGCCGTCGGCGGCACCAGGGCCGTCAAGGGGCTTGGCTCGGGCTGGCGGGCCCGTCGCCGCCTCTGCCAGCCATGGCTCCGCGCCGTCAATCGGCTGCCACCTCACTGTCAATGGCGCGCTCTTGCCCTGCGATGCTGCTCGGCAACATCTTGAAACCACACAATCCCTTGCTTGGCACGAATCTTGAAACCTGCCCATCCAGGGGGGACCGGGACCGGCTCGCCGCACCCCACCCCCTCGCTCTTGCGGGTTATTAGTGCGTCGTCAGCAATGGGGGGGCTGTGGAAGCATTTCGCCAAACAGTGTCATTTCAGTCTGTGCCTGCCGCCGCCTGGCCCCGCTCTGCCCCCGACGAGCCGAGCTTTCCTTGCCCCATGTGGGCGGCCGTGTCGCTGATGGCCACCTGCGCCGGCGATGGGTGTCCTGGCAAGCCGATCGGCACCAGCACCCTGGCGGCCCCGCTAGCCGGCAGCGCGCGCAACACCCAGTGGAAGTGCCGGCGGGGCGCGGTAGAGGCTCCCTTGGCTTGGAGCGCAGTGCTCACCCCGCTGCGCTCTTGCGGCGTGCGCGAGCAGGCTGAAGCCGGCCCGCAGCAACCGGATTACTCCGGTCACTTGACTGCGGCCCCCTGCATCGCAGAGCTGGCGCCCGCCTATCGCCAGTGGTCTGGTCTGTACAACCAGTTGCTGCGGCAGCCCATAACTGGTCTTGTACCCTGCGCCGAGCCGCAGACTGGCCGCGGCGGTTGGCTCACGGCCTGCGACCTGGGTGCTGGCCGGCGACTCAGCGATCTGATGAGTCCCCACGGCCAAGTCCGCGGCATCGGCCAGCGCCAGGCGGCCCGCGTGCTGCAAGCTGTGGCAGAAATTCTGCTTCGATTGCACAAGGTTGGGCATAGTCACGGTCAAGTCAACTTGTACACCGCCACGCTGCAAATCGGCCCCACCGGCCAGCAAACCTACCAATTGACGCCGCCGCCGCTGCCCCCGGTGCCCATCGCGCAGATCGAGGCGTATTGCACGGCGTGGCAGGTGGCGGGGCTGGCGCCCGAGCAGCTTCAGGGCGCCCTGCCGTCGCCCGAGTCCGATGTCTATGCCCTTGGCGCAATGGCATTCTTGCTTGCCACGGGTCGCCCGCCCTTTGGCGAACTCCAACAGCTGCGGTCCATGGCGTCTGGGGCCCGCAGCGGCCGCGCCGCGATGGTGCGTCTGTGGTTGCCTGAGGCGACGCAAGAGTTTGTCGAACCCGTCACGCGGGCCTTGGCGCTGGACCCGGCGCGCCGCCCAACGCTGGCGCAATTCGCCGAAGCGATGGCCAAGGCCGAACACAGCAGCCGTCGCGCCTTTGCCCAAACCAACCAGTTGCCGCGTCATGGCCAGCCCTTACATCACTACGACACCTGGACCGACCTGGGCCACGCCATGGCGCAGCGCACGGCGGTCGAGCCGGCCTGCGTGCCGCCGCCAGACACTAGCCGATAGCCGCGCCCTTTGCGTGTTTGGCTCGCGCGCCACGGCTGGCACCAGCACTACGCGTTCGATGCCGCCAGCAGATTGTCCATCATCGCCGCCAGCGCGTGCAGGCTCATCGGCTTGGCCAGATAGCCATCGACCCCCGCCTCCAAGCAGCGGTCGCGGTCGCCAGGCAAGGCCATGGCCGTCACGGCAATAATCGGCACCCGCGCGACCTTGGCGTCGGTCTCGGCCCGCAGCAGCCGCGTGGCTTGCAGACCGTCCATGCCCGGCATCTGGATATCCATCAGCACCAGATCCGGGCGCAGGCTGCGGCCCTTGGCCACGGCTTCGACGCCGTCTGCCGCATGAACTACTCGAAACCCTCGCGAATTTAGATAGGCCTTCAGCAGTTCAAAGTTGGTTTCGTTGTCTTCTGCCACCATCACCAGCGGCTTCTGACCGGTGTCGCGCCTGGAAGCCAACCCCGCCGCGCCAACCCCAGGCGGCACCGCCTGCGCCATATGCAGCCCAGAGTCGGGCCGGTGGGCGGGCCTTAGCGGCAGGGCCACGCAAAACAGGCTGCCGCGCCCGGGCGTGCTGGTCACATGGACCTCGCCGCCATGCAGTTCGGCCAGCGTCCGCACCAGCGACAGCCCCAAGCCGGTGCCGCCATAGCGCCGATCCAACCCGGCATCGAGTTGCACAAACGGCTCAAACAGGCGCTGCAGGTCAGCTTCGGCGATGCCGATCCCAGAATCCTCAACCACCATCTGCAAATCGGTGCCGTCCAGGCTCGGCTCTAGCCTGACGAGCACCTCGCCCCCCTCGGGCGTAAACTTAATGGCGTTGTTCAGCAGGTTGCCGAGCATCTGTTGCACGCGCCGTTCGTCCGCCCACAGCGGCTTGAGACCTGGCGCCAGGGCAAAAGACAGCCGCAGCTTCTTGCGCACCATCGCGGGCGCGTACCGCCGCTTGACCGCATCGGCCAGCAGCTCCAGGTCGACCCAGCTGGGATGCAGTTTGACCGCGCCGGCCTCGATGTTGCTCGCCTCTAAGATGTCGCTGATGAGTTCGAGCAAGTGCCGGCCACTCTCTTCGATGGTCTGAACGCTATGGGCCTGCTCAGCGTTCAGTTCGCCGTGGATGCCCTCAAGGAGCATTTCAGCCAGACCCAAGACGGCATTGAGGGGCGTGCGCAGCTCATGGCTCATCGCCGCCAAGAATTCGTCGCGCACCCGCGCCGTGCGCACCAATTCGGCGTTGGTGCGCGCCAAGGCCGCGGCATCGCTGTGGGCTTGTTCAGCTGCCCGCAGGGCCTCGGTATCGTCCCAGTTCACGCCCACCAAGCGCAGCTCGCCCTGCGCCCCCTTGACCAACGTCGCCGCGCTGTGGACAAACCGCAACTGCCCGTCAGGGCGGCGGATCTGCAGCTCGGTCTCGCGGCCTTCGGGGCTGTCGATCAGGCCCCGCGTCGCCGCCACCAGGTTCGCGCGGTATTCGGGCGTCACCAAGGACTCCCACAGCGCAATAGTCACTTCTGCCGCGCTGCCAAGGCCGTAGATCTGGCGCATCCGCGCATCCCAGACCATCGCGCCGCCGGTCATGTCCCATTCCCAAATGCCCAGCCCGGCCACCTGCGCCGCCAACTCCAGGCGCTTGGCCAACAAGCCGCCGTCGGTTTCACGCGCAGCTGTCGGCCGCGGCGCCTCGCCATGGGCGGGCAGGTGGGCCAATTCTCGGCGATGTTGTGCGGCCATCTCGCGCAACTGTAGCTGCAGGCGGTCGATTTCTGCCTGCATGGCGGCTTGTCTGTCGACGTTCATGGGCGGGCACCTCGCGTTGGCGGAAGCGGGCTTGCGGGTATCTCAGCAGGGGGCAGGTCGCATGGGCAGGTCCCGCGATTGTCAAATGTCATTGGCTTGACACTTGGCGGTGTCATGATCACGGCACATCTAAAAGGGCGGCATGATCGGCACGAGTGGTGGCTAATCTTTTGAAATGGCAGCAAATAGTCTCATTCTGCTTTGCTGTGTCGCTCGTGGCCCAGCCCCAGGCGCCGCAGCTTCTCCACCAGGGTGGTGCGCTTGAGCCCCAAGGCCTTTGCTGCGGCACTGCGGTTGCCGGCGCATCTCTCCAAAGTGGCAATAATCGTCAGGCGTTCTAGCTCTGCCAGCGGCACGGGTTGGCCCGCGGCTGGCGTGGACGGCTCTCCTTTGGGCCCCACGCCTGCGGTCGCGCCCTGTGCGGCCGTCGTCGCCGCTCCAGGCACGGCATGGCCAATTGCCCTGGCAGCAGGGTAGTCAAGAACCCGATCTGCAAGCTCGTCTACGTCGGCCATCGCCACAGGATTGCCCTTGCTCAGCAGCACAAGGCGCGTCACCGCACTTTCCAGCTCGCGGATATTGCCACACCACGGCTGGGCCTGCAGCCACGCCACCACCGGGGCCGACAGTGTCACGGGCCGTCCCGCCATCGCGCTATGGCGACCGGCAAAAAGATGAGCCAAATCAGCAATGTCGTCGCGGCGTTCGCGCAAGGCCGGCACCACCAGCTTGAGCACGGAAAGCCGATAGTACAGGTCGCTGCGAAACTGGTTGGCGTCAATCAGCGCGCGCAGGTCGCGGTGGGTGGCGGCGAGGATGCGCACGTTCACGGGCACCGGATTAGTTGAACCCACCGGAGTCACTTCGCGATTCTGCAGAACCCGCAGCAGCTTGACCTGCAGGTGCAGCGGCAAATCGCCCACTTCGTCCAAGAACAGCGTGCCGCCGTTGGCCGCCATGATATGGCCGACGCGCTTGTCAATCGCCCCGGTAAAGGCGCCGCGCACATGGCCAAACAGCTCGGATTCGGCCAAACCTTCTGGGATGGCGCCGCAGTTGATCGCCACAAACGGCTTATCGGCGCGCGCCGACTGGGCGTGCAGCAACCGCGCCATGACCTCTTTGCCCGTGCCGGTTTCGCCTTGGATCAGCACCGTGGCGGAGCTTTGGGCGATGCGCGGCAGTTGCTCGACCAAGCTGTGCATCGCCGCAGAACGGCAGGCCAAAGCGGCATTGGGGATGCTGCCGGTGTTGGTCAGCAGCGCGTCAGCCAAGCGCGCGATGGTCGACACCACGGTCTCGGTATCGGCAGACTTGGGCAAGAAGTCCAAAGCCCCGGCGCGCATTGCTTCGACGCAGGTGGCCAACGAGTCTTGCCCCGTCAAGACGACGACAGCCACCGCCGGAAACTGACGCCTCAGGCGCGAGGTCAGCTCTAGACCGTCCATGCCGGGCATCTGCAGGTCGGTCAGGACGATGTCAACCTTCTGAATCTGCAGAATGTCTAAGGCTTCAAGCCCGCTCGCGGCTTGCCAGACTTTGAAGCCCTCGGCCGAAAACACCCGCCCAAGGGTCCGCAGCAGCAGTGCGTCGTCGTCTACCAATAAAAGTGAGGTGATATGGTCCATCAGCGTCCCCATTTCCAGAATTGGCACGGAGCTTGCTATGCTCAAAATCGGCCATTCGGGTGTCAGCCGGGCAGGCAGCTCAGCGGGTGCAGTGTGGCCCGGCGTTCCGGACTTGCCCGGCAAGTGTAGCCAATGTGACCGACCGCCGCCACGCGCGGGCGCAATCTGGCCCAGAGCACCATCCCCGCCAGCCGGATCTTACAAGCCGGCGATGGATAAAGGTAATGCCAAATATCAAAGTCCTGGTCATCGACGACGAAGAAGTCATCCGCCTGACGACCGCTGCGCAGTTGGCGGCGGCGATGGTCGACATAGTCCTGGCAACATGTGGAAAATCTGGGGTTTCACTGGCACTGACGGAAAGGCCCGACGTCATCCTGCTAGACGTGATGATGCCCGAGCTCGACGGCTACGCGACCTGCCGGCTGCTGCAGGCGGACCCGGCGACCCGTCATATCCCTGTCATTCTATTGACGGCCCTGAGCGGCCGCGACGAAGTGCTGCGCGGCCTAGAAGCCGGGGCGGTCGACTTCTTGACCAAGCCCGTGTCGGGCGTCGAGCTGCGCGCCCGGGTGGCGGCGATGGCGCGCCTCAAGCGCATGCGCGACGAACTCGACCAGGCCAACCGCGTGCAGCGCGAGCTGTTGCACATGCTGGTGCACGATTTTCGCTCGCCTTTGGCCGCCCTGCACGCCAACTTGTGGAGCATGCGCAAGGCCTTTGCGCCCGACAGCCCCCACGCCGAGTCGCTGGGCGATGCCCGCAACGCCGCGCAGCGCTTGGTCGCCATGGTCGGGCAGATGGTGGCGATTGGTCAGGCCGACCGCCGCAACGTCGACGAAGCGCTGGCCCAGGTCGCGGTTCACGAACAAATCCAGGCGGCGGCGCGATTGCTGCGTCCGCTGGCTCAACTGCGCCAAGTCAAGGTCGTTGTGGCCGAGCCCGATGCCGAGGCCAGCGCCAGCTGGGTGCGCGGCGATGCCCAACTGCTGCAGCGCGCCGTCGAAAACCTATTGTCAAATGCCATCAAATACACGGAAGAGGGCACCTCCGTCGAACTGAGCTTGCACCGCGTCAATGCCCCCGAAGGGTCGCGGCTGCAATTCGCCGTCGCCGATCGCGGCCCCGGTGTGCCAGTGGCCGATCGCGAGCGGATTTTTGCCCGCTACGCCACGTTGCCGCAAAACAGTGCCGACGTGCCGCAGTTGGGGCTGGGCTTGGCGTTTTGTCGCTTTGCCGCCCAGGTCCACGGCGGTCTCATCCACGTGGCCGACCGGCCCGACGGTGGCGCGACGTTCACGCTCGACCTCCCCTGCGGCTCAAGTCTGCTGCCCGCAGAATCCCCAAGAAGCGCCACCTGCTGATCCCCAGCATCAGGAACGCCATGTATTCGCCCCCGCCGCCAGACCTGCCGCCCAGCGTTCCCCCAATTGCGCCGGCCGATGCCCAAGCGCCAGTCGAGGCCGATGTTGCGGATTTGCGCCGTCAAGTTGAGGAATTGCGCCACAAGCTCCATGCCAAAGACGCCTTCCTGGCCTCGCTGAGCCACGAATTTCGCACCCCTTTGGGCGCAGTGCTGGGGCTGACCGAGGCCCTGCGCCACGGCACCTTTGGCCCGGTGCCTGACCTGCAGATGGCCCAGCTCGGCACCATCGAAGACAGCGGCCGGCACGTGCTGTCGCTGATCAACGATCTGCTTGATCTGACGCGCATTTCGCTTGGACGCTTGCCCCTGCAGCCTGGTCCGGTGGATTTGGCGGGGGTGTGCGATGTGGCGGTGCGGTTGGTGCGGCCCGTCGCCGAGCGCTGTGGCGTGCGCGTTGATCTGCAAATACTCGATCGTATTGGTCTTATTGTTGGCGATGGTGTGCGCCTCAAGCAGGTGTTTCTCAATTTGCTCAGCAATGCCGTGCGCTTCAGCCCGCAAGGGGGCACCGTCGGCATCGAGGTGCGGCGTTTTGACGGCATCCATGTCGAAGTGGCGGTGTGGGATCAGGGCCCGGGCATCGCCGCCGAGGACCGCGCGCTGGTGTTTCAACCGTATGTGCAGATTGGTGGGGCAGGTCAGCGCAATCACGCGGGGTTTGGCTTGGGGTTGGCGCTGGTGCACAGCTTGGTTGACCTGCACGGCGGGCAGGTGCGGCTCGACACCGCGCCGGGCGGAGGGGCGCGCTTTGTGGTGCGCCTGCCCACTGGCAAAGTTGAGCCCTTGCCGGCCGACTTCGGTTTGCCCTGGGACGAACCGCCGCAGCGCCCCTCGATCCGCGCCAAGCGGGTTGTGGTGGTCGATGACAACGACATTAACCGCGAGATGGTCGCGATGTTTTTGATCTCCAAGGGGTTTCGCGTAGAGCAAGCCGACTCGGGGCTGCGCGGTATCGAACTGATCGAGCGCTTGCTGCCCGATGTCGTACTCATGGACATCCAGATGCCCGGCATGGACGGAATTGAGGCGATTCGGCGCCTGCGCGCCCGAGAATTCACCGCCCACACGCCGATTATTGCCGTCACGGCCTTGGCGATGGCCTCAGACCGCGCCCGCTGCCTAGCCGCCGGTGCCGATCACTACCTGAGTAAACCCGTTCGGTTGGGCGAGCTTGCGCGAATGGTCGCCGAGGTGACCGGGCTGCAAGGTCAAGAGCGAGCGGGCGCCTGCTAAGCGCGGCCGCATCGACCCGCCGCCACCGCCGCGGCCACCGGGCGCCCAGGTCCGCTGCCGGCGACAAAAGGCGCAAATGCGCGCGGGCAGCCTATTGGGCAACGCTTCAACGTCAAGGTGTTAGGTCGAAGGCTTCTCCGAGTCGCTGCTGCTTGGCTCTGGACGAAGGTAACGCGGCAGCAACAGGGCCAACTGGCGCAGGCTCACGGGCTTGGCCAGGTAATCGGTGGCGCCCGCCGCCAGGCAGCGCTCGCGGTCGCCTTCCATCGCCAGCGCCGTCAGGGCAATCACAGGCAGGTGTTTGAACCGCGGGTCCTGGCGCAGCCGCCGGGTGGCCTCTAGACCGTCCATCCCCGGCATTTGCACGTCCATCAGCACCAGGGCCGGGATCGCCGCCGCCGCCAAGTCCAAGGCCGCGCTGCCGTTGCGCGCCGCTGCGACGCGATAGCCCTTGCTGATCAGGAATCTCTGGATGATCTCTAGATTCAGATCGTTGTCTTCCACAACCAGCACCAACGGCGCCTCGGGCGGGTGCGGCACGGGCTCGACGCCAGGGCGCACGGGCGCGGGGAGTGGCGCGGAGGCCAGCTGAGCGCTGGGTGTAGCGATCGGCGCAGCGCTTGGTTCGGTCAACGGCGCAGTCTGCAGAGGTAGGTGCAGGGTAAAGCGCGAACCGCGGCCCAATTCGCTCTGTACCGTCAGCCGGCCGCCATGCAAATGCGCCAGCCGCTCGGCCATCATCAGGCCCATGCCCGCGCCCTGGTGCCTGCGGTCCAAACCGCGGTCGAGCTGGGCAAAGGGCTTAAACAGCTTGGGCAAATCCTCTGCGGCGATCCCTGGGCCCGTGTCCCACACCGTTAGTTCAATCGTGCGGGCCTCGGGCCTTGCGCCGACCTCAAGGCCCACAGAACCGCCCTTGACGCAGAATTTGATGCTGTTGTCGAGCAGGTTGGCCAGCACTTGGCGAATGCGCCGGGCATCGACCAGCAGCAAGGGCAGCCCATCCGCCAGCCGCGCGCTCAACTCAACCTGCTTGCGACTCGCCGCGGCGCGCAGGAGATGCACGGCGCCCTGGGCCAGGGAATTGACATCCACGTGGTCCAATTCGAGCTCCAGCTTGCCGGCGCCAATCCGCGCGAGATCGAGCAGATCGTTGATCATCGCCAGTAGGTGCTGGCCGCAATCTGAAATGGCTTGCAGAGGCCGCATTTGCTCGGGGCGCACTGGACCAAATACCTGATCTATAAGGGCTTCGCTCATGCCCAGCACGGCATTGAGCGGGGTGCGCAACTCGTGGCTCATCGACGCAAGAAATTGGTCTTTGAGCCGCGTGGCCTCTTCAAGCCGGGCGTTGGCGGCAGCTAGCTGTTCGGCGTGTTCGTGTTCCGCCTGCTCGGCCCGCACCCGCGCGGTCACATCGCGGTACAGCCACATCCGCGCGTGGTTGCCCGTGCCGTCGTCATAGGGGATGAAGTCGCGCTCCAGGACCCGCCCGTCGGTTAGGATGATCATCTCGCCGGTTACGAGCCGGTGATCGCCGAGCAGTTGCTTGACGCGCCCCATAAACGCTTCGATATCGCCGACCATCGGGCCAGCCTGGCTCATCAGGTCGACACACAGCTGGCCGTGCAGCGCTTCGGGCGGCACCGGAATGCGAAACAGCTCGCAAAACTGGCCGTTGGTCTGGGTCACCCGGCCGTGCTCGTCCTCGACCAGCAGGCCGTCCTGCAGATTGGTCACCAGCGATGTCAAGCGCACGGTTGCCAGACGCAGCGCTTGGTTTGTGCGCGTCGTCGTGAGGTGGTTGACAGTGACTTGGATCAACCATTCAAGATCACGCAGGATATCTGGGGACGCCTCGTCCGCGGCCACCAGCAAAGCACCTTGTGGCTGATCGCGGGCAGCCATCAGGGGCAGATGCGCCAGCCATCGCAGCGGTGGATCTGCGCGGCAAATCGCCTGATGCCCGGCGGTCAAGGTCTGGGCTTGCCACCATTGTGCAGATGAATTGGGCAGTTCAGCGCTCAAGGCGGCCAAAAGCGCTGGCGTCACCTCGCCTGCCGTAGCGGCACACCGCGTCTGCGCGCCCCTACCAACGACCACCGCTGCCCAGCGACCGCGCGCGGCCTGCAATGCCAACCTCGCGAGCTGAATCAAGTCCTGCTGTGCCTGACCATCCTCGCTCGTGGCTGCGCGAAACACGCCGCTGGCGGGCAAAGTGGGCAGAGCATCGAGCTGTCCGGACATGCTTTTCTCAAAGTGCAATAGGAGCCGCCCTTGGGGGCTATTGCGGCTCTCCACGCCGCTGCATGGAGTTCGGTGTTGGGCCAGCCTGCGTCAGAAAAGGGCCGTCGAGGCCCCAGCGACGATTCGCAGCGCGACCAACAGGCTACGACGCTCGTCGCGCCATCGTCAATGGTTGGGGGGCACCAGGCCCCCGCGCCCTGGTCCGAGACAGCGAGACGACGCTGACCCTCTGCCGCCCGCGGCACCACCGCTCACCCGGCCTTGGCCACGCCCGCCACTTGGGCCAGAAACTCCGTCCACGCCTCCCGCCACTTTGGCTCATCCGCGGCCCGCAGCGTCAGGTGCCCACCGGTAGGAAAGACCACCAGCCGCCCGGGATGCTGGCCAAGCACAGCCGCGGCGTGTTCGGGCGGGGCCAGCGCATCCTCCGCACCCGCCAGCACCACCACGGGCAGCTGGGCCGGCACCTCGACCATGCGATCACGCGGAGAAATCAACGGAAAATCTGGCAGCAAGGCCAGAGCCCACAAGCGCAAGCCAGCCCAGGCAATGGGCCGCAGCGGCGCCGGCAGATAGACCGCCAGCCGCGCATGGACCGCGGTGTCCAGGTCCCGATAGGGGCACTCAAGCCACAGACCGGCAATTCCAGAGGCGGGGTGCGTGGCTGCAAAGACCGCCGCCGCTGCGCCAAGGGACTGGCCAAAGACCACCACCGGCCGCTCCGGGCGTTGGGCGCGCAGCCACTGCACGGCGGCCAGCACGTCGTGTTGGGCGCCCCAGCCGATGTCATTGCGCTCCCCACCCGCGTCGCCATGGGCGCGAACGGTCAGCGCCAGCGTGGTAAGACCCTGATCACCGAGCAGAAGTTGGGTGTTCAGCATTTGCGTGCGCGAACCGCCGTTGCCGTGAACCAGCACCACCGCCGGCCGACCTGGCTGGCCCTCGCGCAGCCACGCCCCCACTTCGACGCCGTCGCTGGCGGTCAGGCGCAGCGGCTTGATCAGGTCGGCGTACCCCTCTGGCACGCGCTCTATCCGCGGGGGCCGCTCGCGCTGCACCAGCCGCCAGGTGACGGTGCCCGAGATCGCGATCCACGCCACCGTGCCATAGACAACCAGGCGGATCAGCCACGGGCGCAGGGATTTTGGCAGCGTTGGCATGGGGTTCCTCTGGCGCTAGCTGTGCTGGCGTGGCGGAGTTCCGCTGCGGCCCGGCGCTTGCAGTGCTGCGCAGGTAGGCTGGCAGTTTGCCCTTGCGGCCCTGCCTGTCAAACATCCGCTGCGCTAACCGCCGCTCTGCAACCCTGGCAGCGTTGCCACTGTTTCAAAGCTCGCCGCCCAATGGCTGCTGGCGATGGCCCCGCGGTGGCGCGGTGGTCGGTTGGGCGGGGCATCTGGCGCGGGGCCGCCGGACGGGAGCCCTGAGCGACAGAGGGAGTCGCGCGAAAACCGACTTACTAGGCCTGCGGGGAATTGGCGTCTGTCGAGGAGCCGCCCGAAAAGATCATTTGGATAGAGGTGTTGAGCCAATTTGTGGTGCGGCGCGGGCTTGGCGGTCCTTGTGCCGGCGTCTACTCGTACGTCCACGTCGGTTGCCACAGGCACGAAATAGTTAACCCGTACATCATCGCGTTGTGGCTCATGTGGTCAGACCTGTCCAAGTGCCCCACCCACGCCGCGTCCTCGACGTAGTTCAGCCTGTACTCGACCGGAATCTCCCGGGAGCGCGCGGAGAGGTCGATGCGAATCCCAATTCTGTCGCTGAGGAGCATGGTGGTCCATAGCGACGCGCCGACGACTAGTCCAGGACCAGGGATGAGTAGGACTGCGTCTGCCTGTGTCGCCGAGTACGCATCGCGGATTTGGTCGGCGATGTCGGGCGGATCGATTGGAATCGCCACGCCCGCGAGCGGCGTAAACCCCACACCTAGACGGCCAGTTGGGGAAATCCACCGAACACTTCCGGTCAAGGCCAAGTCGACAGAAGTGGAGGCAGCTGACCCGCCTGCGAGGTCCAGAACAGTGATCATGCCGACGCCGAACGCGGACGTCGGCCACAGGTCCGCTCCCAGTTCAAAGCTCGGGGCCATGCCACCTTTGGGCTTGAATTCATGGTCCATGGTGTCGATGCTGGTGAACGACCCACCGATGCGGAAAGAGGCAAGCCGCTCGGCCGGCGGAACCCAACCCAGGTTCTCAACCGTCTCGTTCGCAGCCAAGGTCCGATAAGCCTTGGCGGTCAACTCGCGTCGCGTCGCGTCGACCGCACTCCAACTCGCAGAAGCTGGCCTGAGTTGCGCCTGCTCGTGGTGCTCGCGATCCTCCCTCGCTTCCGCGACAACAAGCGTATTGGCGCCAGCTGCTGCGGCCTCTTTCTGCATTGCGACTAGGAGTTTGCTGCGGCTGGCAGACAGTGCATCGGCCGAGACAATGCCTACCTCGACAGCGGGGTGCGGGGGCGCCACGTCCACAACAGCTACCGGCCTTGCCCAAGGCCGCAGCACGGGGCCGGTTCGGGCCATCGAGACGTTGGCTCCGCACCCGCCAAGGCCTATGGCGATCCAGAGCAAAGGCAGCAAGTTGAGCTTGAAACTGATCAGGCGGGGCATGGATCCTCCCGTGGCTAGGCCTCGAGCATGTGGAGGCCGCGACTAGCTGTCAAGTGCCCGACGCCATGAACAATGCACCGGCTACGCAAACTGGGCACCCGCCTATTCGCCCACCCCGCCAGCGCCACGTCGACTCGGACCAAGACCCTCCCAGCCGTCAGCTCGGAGGCTGCGCCGGCCAGCCACTGCCGTCAACTGTGAATTGTGTCGTCATTTCAAGCTTATTTGCCCGGTTAGGCCACGGCTTGACTAGCGGTTGCCTGATCAAGGCCAAGGCTCCACTGGGAGAAGATGAACTTCCGCAACGCTGCTAGGGGCCCTTTCTAGCGCCAAACAACCGCCGCGCCAACCGAGCCGCACCGGCGAGACGTCCAACCCCTTGGACGTTTGGAACTGCCTGTGAGCGTTTGGTATTTCTCACCCGCCTCGTGCGCGTCTTTGGCCGCAGCCCGTCGAACACCCGCGATTTTTCCGGTCTCAATTCCAGTCTCCGGTTTGCCCGGCTGAGGCTTTGATACCGCCGGATTCAGCACAACTAGCTGATTCTACGACATCCCACTTTGGCACGCCCCCTGCAGTTCCCCCGGCAGACTGCAGCCGCTACACTGCCCGCGGAGGTGCAGCATGAGCGGCGAACGGCGACTGACCTGGGAGGACATCGCGCACCTGCCTGAGCAAGAAATGCCTGAGTTGATCGACGGCAAGCCCTACCTTCGCGCTGCGCCTCGGGGGCGGCACGGGTTCTGCTTTTCGCGCTTGAGTGGCGCCCTTGACCGCTTGTACAACGCCCCGAGGTCCGGTTGGTGGGTGCTGAGCGAGCCCGACGTCCGCCTGACCCCGCACCGCATCGTCCGCCCCGAATTGGCCGGCTGGCGCAAAGAGCGCATGCCAGATCTCACCGACGACTGGCCCATCGACCTGCGCCCGGACTGGGTCTGCGAAATCGCCTCGCCGAGCAACGCCCACTACGACCGCGGCATCAAGTCGCGGGTGTACCTTGAAGCCGGCGTGCCGTGGTACTGGCTGGCGGACCCGCAGGAGCGCACGCTTGAGGTTTTTGAGCTGCAGGGCGAGAAGTGGCAGTACGATGGCTCATTTACCGATGGCGACGTGTGCGCCTTGCCGCCGTTTGACGACGCGGTGCTGACCATGGCCGAGCTGTTTGGGCCGCTGCCCAAGGGGTGGCCGGGGAATTGAGGGCGAGAGCCGGAGGCGAAAGGCCGCGCGTGCCCAGCCGATAGGGTGCAGGCCTGCGCGGCGACCCACGGCGTCCTGATCCAGCCGTCGCGTTCGCCCAAGGACTGTGGTTGAGTGATTCTTGCCGTAGCCCCCAATTAGGGCCCGTGAAAAATCTAGTCGATTTTCCCCGGTCCCATTTGCCTGCTGGGTGGGTCACAAGTGCGCGCCCCCTATCGGGTTCGTCGCACCGCTCCGCGAGAGGTCTTGTCAAGTAATCTTTACACAGGCCCTTAGCGCCGCAGCACTTCGTCAATCACCGCCGCCACCCGCGCGGGGCCGAGCCGCGACGCCGAACCATCGGGATTGCGCGGCGATCCGCCAATTGTGCTGCCGCCGCCCCAGTTGCAGTCGGTGCGCTGATCCTGATGGCTCGCCAGTTCGGCCGTGGCAAGTGCGGCTAGCACCGCCGGAACGTCAAAATGGCGCACGAATTCGCTGGCCTTGCCAACGGTGTACTCGACCGAGCCATCGGCCAGGGGCCTTGCCACCACCGCTGCGAACACCCCGCGCCGGTAGGCCGCCGCAAAAGTGTTCACCCCGCCGTCGCTTTTCAGCAGCTGCCACACCCCGCCGTCGTGCAGGAGCTCAAAGGCCGGCTCCGGCGCCTCGGCGACCTGCATGGACTCGGCCTGAAGCGGCGCCCCCGCGTCGAGCCAATGATTCAAGCGCTCGATGCACTGATCCAGCGTTTCGCGCCACTCGGCCTCGCTTTGCAGCCTCAGCTCGTCGGGATGGGTCATCGGCGCTAGTGCCCACCGCAGGGCGGATTCTCGCTCAGCGCTCCCCGCAGCGGGACCCAAAGCGTCGATGCGGCCCATGGCGCGAACTGCGACCGCCACGCGCTCGACTCTTGCCGCCGCAGGGGTCTGGAGCAGCCACACGGCAAGCACGGTATCCACGTCCAGATCGTTGATATAGATGGTCAATCCTGCCGCGGAGAAGCCGACTCGCAGCGCGTCGAGGGTCATCTCACAGGTCGACAGCGTCGCGTGGCGCACACAGCCGCCGTGGTGGTCAAAGCTAAAGCGGTTCAAGGGCAAGTCGACAAACGGCCCCTGCACATACCCGTCCAAAGCCAGCGAGTTCCTTGGCAGTTCGCCAAAAGGGATCGTCACGCCCTTGCGAATCACAACGTGGCCCGGGCGGCTTGGCAGCGTCATGCCGGCACCCCCAACCACAGCTGCAGGAGCCGCTGGGACCGAAGAGAATCGTTTGGGTTTCTAAGTGCTTGCAGATGGTCTGTGAGGAACTGTTCCCGCTCCAGGCCCGCGGGCAAGCGCAGGTCCACGGTGTCGCCAGCTCGCCAACGGCGCAGCCAATCGGGCAAGGCCAGCGCCCACTCCTGGGGAGCCAAAGTCGCCGGCCACAGGCGCACCAGAGCAGTCAGCGTCGGCTCGGCGTGTAGAATCGCCAGCGGCTGGGCAAATTCCCTCGCCCGATCCGCCAGACCAAGGGCAACGGCCACTTCCAGCAGGGTTTGCAGGAGGCTGACATCGCACGGAAGCACGGCCTGGCCCGGCTGCAGGATGGCGGCCATGCGCTGGGGGCCCTTTGAATCCCCTGGCTGCAGGGCGTAATCGATCGCCGCCACACGGTCCCAAAGCGCCAAGGTCTCTGGCAATTTGCCTTCGAGCTTGAGGCGCCGGAGCACCGCATCGACCATCCAGCCGGGCGCCTGGCTCGGCGGCGGGCTGTGAGGATCCTCGGCCAACAGGCAGCCCAGAACGACCTGGGCCTGGTGGTCAAACTCCGCTTGCTCCGCCGCCGTCCAATCGCGCAGGCAGCGCAGTGCCAGCAGGGCATGGCAGACGTACACGCGCACGCGCGCCGCATCGTTTGTCTCGGCGCTACCAGGGCCTTTGGGCGCGTCTTCAAGGGCTTTTCTGGCATCGTCCACCGCGCCAGTCAGCCAATACGCCGCATCCCGGTGCAACCCCACCGCCAGGGCCCGCAGGCCTTGCCGGCAGCGGAATTGGCCGCGGGTGCCTAGCAGTTTGCGCCGCTCGCTGTGTTGGCCTTGCACAAGCTTGGGCAGGCTCAGGGCTTGGTCGGCCAATTGGATGGCACCCAGGTAGTCCAGCGTCTCAAAGCCGCGGACGGCATGAAAATTGGCGTGTTCGGCGCGCAACTCCGCGGGCAGCCAGGCCTGATGGTTGGCGACGAGGGCCTCGGCCAGCTCGACCAGCCGCGCCCGCAGGTCGGCGTTGTTGTCCGCGGGCACCTCTGGCCAATTGCGCAGACCCGCGTTGTCGTGAACCAGGGTTCGCAAGGCGAATTCGCCGGTCATCAGGGCGTGGTAGCGCAGGATTGGGCTGAGGCCGCGCTCGTTGGGCAGGCCGTGGGCCAGCTCAAACAGCTCGCGGCTGCGGTCGAACAGCTCGCCGGCGCGGCTGCGGTCGTAGCGCAGCTGTTCGATCTCATTGCGGATCTGCGCTGCTCGCGACTCGTTAAAGGCCTCTGGCGGCCGCAGCGCCAGGTTGGCGGCCTGGGCGAGCGTGGCGACCGGCGACAGACCCGGCAAAATCGCCACGATCTCAGCGTACTCAGCCGCTGCCAGGCGCTGATCCGCGGCCCCATCGGGCAACTGGCAGGCCGGAAACAGCACAAGGTCTCCTGCGTGGGGGCCACGGGCGCAGGCCTTCAGCTTGACCAAGAGATCGCTCACCGGCAGCACGTTGCCCGAGCCGTCCAAATCGCCGGTCGCGACCGCGGGCGCGTGGATGGGCAAGTGGTAGCAGCCACTCAGCGACGCGAGCGCCATCGCCAGGGCACAGCTGCGCCCCTGCAGGGGCTTGGTCCGCGCAGAAGCAGCATGGGTCGCCAGCACATAGGCCTCGTCGGGCCACTCGCCGCGGTTGGCATCGAGCCCGGCTTGCACCGCCATGCACAGCTTGCCCACGTCTTCGACGTCCGAGCGGTAGGCCCGCTCCGGGCGCACCGGTTCAGAGACGACCTCGCAAAACAGCACCTGGGCTTCTGAGCTTGGCGAGCCATTGTGCCACACTACCGGCACGGTGAGGGCGGCCTTCACGCCTCCTCTCCGCCATATAGAGTGGCCAAGGCCAGCCGCAGGCCAGACAGCGCCTGCAGGTCGTCGGCATCGCTCTGGGCCAGCAGCTCGGCCCAGTCGAGGCGCGCGGCTTCGACCTGCTCCCCATAGACATGGCGCAACAGGCGGGTCAGACGGTTGGCTTCGAGGTCGGCCGGGCCGGTTTCGAGCCAGTGCTGCGTCTCCGCTGCGTCCGCCTCTTTATCCTGCCTGACCGTCACATCAAACGGCTCGCTCAGGTTGTCCGCGGCGACGGCCAGCCCGCCGGGGCTCCACCGTTCCTTGGACCATTTCGCGCCCACCCCGCCGATCTGCAGCTCTGCCACCCCAATCTCCGGCAAGAACAGCCAAACCCGCTGCTGGCCGCCTTCAAACGCCCGGGTGCCGTGCGCCACCACGCCAAGACCAGGCAGCAGCTCTGCCGCTTTGCAGAACACCCCCGCCAAGGCATCCAGGCCGGTGAGCACCGGGTCGCTGTCGGTGGCGGCGGCCAAACGCTCAGGCCTGGACTCTGCCCGCGGCCGCCACAGCTCCACCACGGGGGCGAAGCGCCGCTGCGGCTGGATCGGTGCAGCCGCCGCCGCCAGGGCTTCTGCGACCGTCCCCAGCTGCGCGACCGGGGCCGCCAGCGCGAAGTCAAATTCCAGGCGATCCCCCAGGAAAGCCGCCAGGCGCTGCCCGCGCGGCGTGGCCAGCAGTGCCGCGACCTCGTCGGGGGCCAACTGCAATCGGTTGCCGCTTGGCGAGGCGACGATGCGCTCGGCCACCCAGCGCTGCAGAGGCGCGACCTCGGCGGCGTCGGCGTCGCCCGCGGGTTCCGGCGCTTCTGGGGACGCCGCCGTCCACCACCAATGGGCCTGCGGATCCTCCCCGGCAATTTCGCCGGCCATGCGCGCGCGTTCGGCGGCCAACACCGCTAAATGCGGCAGGATTGTCTGCAGGTCGCGGTCGGCGTCCGCCAGATCGGTGTTCGCCGCGCCGTCTGCGCGCTCGTCCTGCCGCAGCCATGTCGCCGCCACGCCCAGCTGATGAATCCGCTCGCGGGTGTGCAACGCCGCCAGGGCCTGGGCATGGCCAGCCTCAGCGGCGTCGGGGTCGTCGGCCAGCAGCGGCGGCAGCTCCAGCAGATCCAGGTGCGCCAGGACCGCAGTGAGCTGGCTGCGCAAAAAGGTCAGCTCTTCTCGGCGTTCACTCTCGGCCCAGCGAAGCAGCGTCTCCGCTTCGGCGTCCAACAAGCCGGCCAGCGCGAACCCCGCCGCATCTGGATCCCCCTGGGCCAGCTGGCCCAACTCCAGCAGGGCGGCCAGGCCTTCCAGGGGCGGCGCGCTGGGCTCGGCGGCGGCGTAAACCTGGGCCAATTCCTGTAACTTCTTGCCGATGCTGAGCTCGCTCATGGGGGACCCGCTGCAAAGAGGCTTCTGCCTCCTGGAGGACGACGTCTGGCCGCGGCCAGTTCTGACAAGAATTCAAGGCCAGGCCACCAGGTCGAATCCTGCGGTTCTGGCGGCAAATTCGCTGATTCGGTTGGCTTTGTCGGCCTGCGCCGCTGCCGAGGCCAGCGGGTAGGTCGAGCGCCAGCGCAGCGGCTGTCGCGGGCCCCGGTTGTCGCGGGCCACGGCGAACAGGCCGCCGTCAGAGACCGTAAAAAGCTGCTCTGCCCCCGGGTGGATGCCAAAAACATCGCCCGCCAGACGCATCAACTCATCGATTTGCCGGATCGCGGCGCCCGGAGCGCCCAGCAGCCGTCCGGCGTGGACGGTTCGTCCGCCCAGCAGGTCGCCCAGCGCCGTCACCGTCGCCGCCGCGTAGGCCTCGATCAGCGGCCACAGCTCAGGCTGTAGGCCCTGCAACTCTTCAGGCCCAGCTTCAGCGCGCCGGGCCAAGCGCACCGCCGTCTTGAGCTGGTGCACGCGAATCGGCAGCTGCTGCCTTTGGACGATGGGCTGCCAGTGCGCCAAATCCTCATCGGACATCAGATGTTTCTCTACGTGGCCGCGCCAATTCTCCGGGGTCCAGTCCATAGCAATCCGCAGCGCCTCCGCCTCGCCCCCCGGTGCCTGGCCCCGCAGCTCCAGCAGCGCCGGCGGCCGGGTAGGGCGCCCCGCCTCGTCGAGCGCGACCCGAATCGGCACCTGGGTCTGCAGCAGCGCCAGGGCCGCGCGGACGCGAAACGCCGGCTGTTTCGAGCTCAGCACCGCGTGGATCAGCCGATAGGGCCGGGTCAGCTCGCTCAGCGGCATTTGCATGGTGATGCGCGGAATCGCCGCCAGCGACTCCAAGACCACCACAGCCGTCGCAATTGGCTGGTCTAGCGGCACATCGACGACCCTGAACCAGCGGGTCGCCAGCGTCGTCAGCGGCTGGATGCGGCAGCTGCCGGCAAAGGGCGGCCGGGTCAGCGTCGGCAGCGGCCGCTCTGCCAAGCCGGGGGACTGCGAGGGGCTCATTTCTCCTCCAAGGCCAAGGTGTTGTGGCGCGCCGGCTCCCACACCAGCGGCAGGGGGCGGCGGCGCGTGCCGTCCACGGGCTGCAGCGGCGTGCGGGCCATGCCGTCGACCACCCCTGTGCCAAAACCGCTGCACGCGGCGTAGCTGCTGCGAAAGCGCCGCAAGTGCTGATAGCTCAAGGCGCCGGCGGGGCTGCGCTTGTCTTGAGGCAGCTCGCTCGCGTCAAAGTAGTCCATCGCGCCGACACTGGCGTAGTACCGCACTTGCCAAGCCCGGGCGTGGTTATCGTTGCCGGTGGTCTCGCCGGGCCAGCGCAGTCGCTGCGGGCCAAGGCCGTTGTCGCGGTGCAAGTGGCCGGCGATAGCGGTCCAGTCCTTGACGGACTTCGTCCAAGCCTTGCGGGTGTCCAGCGGCGGTCGGGCCAAGGCGTGCCCAGGCGGCAGATGGTCGCACAGCGCCAGCAGCACGGCGCCAAAGCTCGCCACATCGGCAAAGGTCTTCTGCACCTCGACCGGCAGCGCCGTGGGGTCAAAATCGGCTGCCATGCCATGGCTTTCGCAAGCGCCTTCCTCGTCGCCCAGGTCGTCCGTGCGCCCCGCGGGTCGCTGAGATGGCGCAGCCGCCGCGCGCTCAGCGGCCAGGTAGGCGCGCTCGCGGCCCAGCTTGCGCAACACGTCGATGAGCCGCCGGTTCAAGCTCTTGAGGAACCAGGCCTTGGGGAATTCCACAGGTTCGGCGCTGGTCCGCAGCTCTTGCAGCAGGCCCTTGCGCGCCTCAGTGCCAAGGATCGCGTCGGCCACCGCGTCGTCAAAAGCGGCCTTGCCCAGCGCGCGGACAAACGAGCCGAGACAGCCCGCCGCGTCGGTCATGGCTAGGACCAGGCTCGCTTCGCTGTGGCGACACGCCGCTGGATCCGCTTGGGGCCCGCGCCGCAGAGAATCGACGTGGGCACGCCACTGCTTGGAATCTAAGCGATTCTGGGCCAAATTGAGCATCGCGGGCCTCGTGCGCTGGGGTCGCGGCACGGTAGCATTGCGCTTGCTGGCTGCCAAGCTGCGCTGGGCGGGCAGGGCGCGGTTCCAATTCCGGGGTCCATAGAATGACCCCGGAAAACCTGGCCCCGCGCCCCTGCTGGGTGGACCGCAAGCGCTCCGGCCCCGCACGATGTCCCCCTATTGGCCTTGTCCAATTGGGCAAAGTCACCCCTTCCATGGCCGGCAGCGCCGCGGCGAGCCCTGGCCCCCCTTTTTGGATCCTCACCCGGGCGGGCAGGGCAGAGAGTCCGCGTTGGGATCTGCAACAGGCGCGGTGCGCGGCGCTGGCCAGCCAATCCCCAGCCAAAATCTCAGGGACCGTCAGCGCCTTGGGCCTCTGTGGGGTCGAGCTTGTCATAGAAAAGCTGGACGCCGTGCTGCTTCATCAGGGCAAAACCCAGCTTCTGCGCCTCGCGCTCGCGCACAGGCCCCACGATATTGCGGGCGATCTCCGCGCGCACCTCGGGATCCTTCCAGGTGCGGTGGCTCGCCGGCTCGAGCTTCTCTAGGTACGGAATGTGCCAGCCAAAATCTGATCGCACCGGCGCGTGCACATCGCCCGGTTGCATCTGCAGCACTGCCGCGGCGTAGGGTTCGACCACCACGTCATAGCCCTTCTGTTGATCGTGCGGCTTGGCTTTGTCGTAATAGAACTGCACTTCCGCTGGGGCCAGATCGGGGTATTTTGCCGTCAACACGCGGATTTTTGCCCACATTTCCTGGGCGGAGCGCGGTTTGTCCGCTTGCAGCGCGGCATAGACGGCTTGGGCGCTGGCAGCGGCATCGTCGATGCACTTGACGACCTCTTCGCGGCGGGAGCACTGGCGAAAATCGCCGGTACAGCAAAGGAATTGGCCATCGACCGTAAAGAACGAGTCCACATGGTCAAAGCGCACCACAATCGCCGGGTTCTTGTACGCCAGCTGGATGTCGGCGTCGGCCATCGTCGCGGGCTGAACCTTCTCCATCTCGCGGTGCAACAGCACGCTTGCGACCGTGCGGCGCTGAATGTCGCGCAGATCCTTTGCATTCCACAGGTTCTTGCCCGCAGCCGCCTGGGCCAGCAGCTCCTCATCCACCAGGGCCTGGGCGATATCGCGCACCGCTGTCTCTGGCGGATAGGCGCTGCGCACCGCCTCCACTTGGGCGCGGGTAATGGCGACTCCGCTGACACAAGCGATGAGATCTGCGCGCTTTTCTCCGGGCTTGCACGTCGCGCTCGCCCAGGGCGCGTGGGCCAAGCTGCCGACAGGTAGGGCGAGTTCGGCAGGCGCACCGGGCACGGTCGGTCCAGCGCGGCTTGGCTCCGGCGCCGGTGCTGCGCTGGGCTGGCAAGCGCACAACGCCCAGGCCAGGGTCAGAAAAGCTGAGGCGCGGGCCGGGGTCACGCGTCCTCCTTGCGTTCGGCCAGCACCGCCAGGTCCGTGCCGGTGCGCGCCACCACCCAGGTCAGCGCCACCAGCAGCGCCCCCGCCAGATAGTCCTGCTGCTGCAAAGCCGCCAGGGCCTCATACAGAGGCCAGCAAGAGGCCAGGGCCAGCACACCGCCTATCCAGCGCATGGTTCACCGCTCCGGGGTCAGCGCGCGCCGCCCACGCCGCGATTGTGCAAGGCGGAGCGCTGCGGCTCAAGGGGGACGGGCGCGGAGGCTGCCGATCCAAGACGGCGGTCTGTCGCCCGCTGCGGCGCTGCCGGCCCCGAGCGGTCTCGACTTCCCGCAAAAAGTGAATGCCAACGGGGGAGATGGTGCGGGGCCGGAGCGCTTGCGGCCCACCCAGCAGGGGCGCGGAGAGGCGAGGATTCAAGACAGGGGTCTGACCCACGCCGCGGCGCTGGACGATCCGCGCCCCATCACTTGCCCGCATCGCGCTTGGGGAATTTCTTCTGGTACGCCGCCACCCACTCGGCCACCCCCGGCTCGTCGGCCAGCCCCACCTCCAGGCCGATGACGCTGAGCGTGACGGTGCTGGCGTCAGCGGGCAAGGCATCCGCCTGCAATTCCAGAGAAAGACGCTGAAGTTTGGCGCGCTTGGCTACCAATTGCTTTTCGAGCACGGCGCGCTTGTCGGCCGGCGTTGAGGGCGCGGCCAGCTGCTGCTGGAGCTTGGCCAATTGCTCCCCCAGGTCTTTGTGCTCGCGGGCCAGCGATCCGCGCTTTTCGCCTGGATAATAGCGATCGCGCCGCCCGCGCACCTGCACCAGCACCTCCGCCAAAGATCGGCCTTTCTGATCGGCATCGGCGTAGAGGGCGGGGCCCATTTCCTCTAGGTCGGTGGCCATCTCCATGGCGCTGGAGCCCAGCACCAGGTCGATCCCCGCCACCTGCAGCACCAGCTTCTGCGCATCGGCGCGGCGCAATTGGCTCAGCAGGACCACCAGATCGCAGCCCTGACCGCGCAAATCGGCTACGGCTTGGCGCGCCGCCTGGGTCGGATCGGCCACCGTCAGCCCCGCCGCCTTGAGCCAGCGCGCTCCAGCGGGTTTTAGCGGCGACAGGCCAAAAACCCCGATCTTGAGCGGCCCGCGCTGTTTGACCAAGCTGGGCAAAAACGCCGGCTTGGCCCCCTGCATGAGGTTGGCCGACAGCAGCGGCACCCGCTGGGCCTTGCTCAGCTTGCGCAGCCGCTCCAGCCCCAGCGCCAGATCCGCCGCAGCGACATGCACGCCGGCATAGCCCATATAGCCCATGGTCTGCATCAGCAATTCGCCGCGGGCCACCGCTTCGCCCGGACGCTCCGCCAGCCCCTCTTCGCCCACGGTGAGCGACGCGCCGGTGTCGAGCAGCAGCGGGTGGTTGCGCATGCGCTGG
>JBIKTV010000098.1:0-15404 GCA_044347905.1 Myxococcota bacterium | reverse complement strand
TCCTGAAAAATCTGGATTCTAGCGCGGATTCGCCGATCAGCGGGTGCCGCAAAGTAGAGCAGCGATGAATCTGAGGCGCACGGCGCAGGTGCACAGAGGTCAAGGGGCGTTGGCCTGGGTGCTGGCTTTGGGATTGACTCTCGGTCTGGCCGTCAGCGCCCCTAGCGCATGGGCTGACGGGCCTGAGCCACTGCGCTGCACCCTGCAACAGTGC
Source organism: Myxococcota bacterium (assembly GCA_044347905.1). GTDB lineage: Bacteria > Myxococcota_A > UBA9042 > UBA9042 > UBA9042 > SXRM01. The sequence continues at coordinate 15,190 of JBIKTV010000098.1, read as the reverse complement.
TATACCTTGGCGATTCAGCGCTCCCCGCTGATGGCCGCGGCGCGCTTGGGGGTGGATCAATACGCGTCTAGGCTGCGCGAGGCTCAGACGGCCTGGTACCCCAAGCTCGACACCAGCGCGTTTAGCACGGCGCTCCCAGCGCTCAAGCCGGGCCGCGACGGCTCAGACACTTGGAACGACTACGATTTTGCCAATCTGGGCCCCCTGGTGGTCAGCAGCGTCAGCGTGGCCCAGCCGATGTACACCTTTGGCAAAATCACTACTTTGAAGAGGCTGGCCCAACAGGGGGTCAACATCGCCCGCACCACGGTGCGCATTGCCGAAGACGAGATGCGCTACCAACTGTCGCGGGCCTGGTGGGGCCTGGTGCTGGTGGACAGCTTGCGGGATTTAACCAGCGATGGCCGCAAGTTGCTCGATGAACAGCGCGAGAAGCTAGAGAAGGCCCGCGACGACGGCGATCCCGGTTTCAACCAGGCCGACCTGCTCAAGCTCAACGTGTACGCCAGCGAAATTGAAGAAAAGATTCGCCAGTTTGAGCGGAATCGGGCCCAGGCCCAGGACGGGATGCGCCTTGCGATGGCCACCGAGCCGGACGCGCCCGTGCAAGCAGCCGGTGAATTGACCGCGGTGGTGGTGCCTGACGTGCCGAGTTCGGCGCTTGAAGCCCTGGCCTTGGCCAATTCGCCGCGGCTGCTCGCCCAGCGCGACGGCGTACAAGCCCGGCTGATTCAAGTGGATTTGGCCCAGACTCAGCTCTGGCCGGAGCTGGTCTTTGTCGCCCGCCTCGCCTACACCTATGCGCCCACCCGCGATTCAACGACCGACTCCTTGGCCACCAACCCCAACAACAGCGCAACGAGCGGCGTGGGCGTGGCGCTGCGCTGGTCTCTGGACCTGTTCCGCCAGTTAGAGAAGATCGACCAGGCCCGCCTCGACGCCCGCCAGGCCGTGCTGCAGACCCAGGGCGAGGCGCTCAAGCTGCGCACTGATGTCCGCCAAATGGTTCGCGAAATGACCGACTGCCGCGCGCTGATCGACATTCAAGAGCGGGCGATGAAGGCGGCACGCGGCTGGCTCGTGGCCGAGAGCCAAGCGTATGAAGACGGCTTTCAAGAATTTGCCGAGGTGCTGCGGGCCACGGAAACCTATTACCGCAAGCGGCTTTCTCACGCGGAAGCGGTGTACAACTACAACATGGCGGTGGCGGCGCTGTCGCGGGCGGTGGGCATGGACCTCACCTCGGTCGAGGCGGGGCGGCGGCTGAGCAAGGCGGTCCCGGCTGGGCCGGTGCTGCGCTGAAAATCGAGCGGCTTCTGCGCTGGCCCGGTCGCGGTGAATGGTGCCTAGCCGCGCGGCGTTGTTGCGCCAGGGCCGCAGAGCTGCCCGGGGAGAGAGACATGGGTCATAGGCACAAGGCGATCGCGGCGGCTCTGACCGTGGGGGCAGCGGCGCTGCTGATCTGCGGATCGGCATGGGCGGCCAAGAAGGCCCCGGCCAAGGCTGTAGCCGCAGCGCCCACCGCGGCCGCCCCCGCGAGCCAGGCTAAGGCCCAAGCTTGCCCTGCAGGGTCCCAGACCGACCCGCAAAAGCACGTCGCGGCCATGTCGGAGCGGCTCAGCGCCCTGGCCAAGGCTGCGGTCAACCCGGCCGCTCTGCACGCGGCGATCAGCGAAGAGCTGCAGAGCGCCGTCGATTGGTCGGCCATGGCCCGCCTGACCCTGCCGAGCCAGTGGGAGACCCTGCAGCCGGCGCAGAAAGCCGAGTTCACCGCGCTACTGAATCGAATGGTCATCAATACTTATGTCAAGCGCTTCAAGGCTGGCACCGCCGTGGACGTGCAGTACAAGGGCGTCAAGATCCTGGGCGATGGCCGCACCCAGGTCACCACGGCGATCACCGTCAACAAGACCAGCGCCGATGTGGCGTACGTGCTGGGCAAAGGCGAGGGCTGCTGGCGGGTCACGGACATTGTGGTCGACGAGGCCAGCCAAGTGCAGTCGTACCGCCAGAACTTTGGCAAGATCTTGACCAAAGAGGGTTGGAGTGGCCTGATCGCCCGCATGACCAAGGCCGCCAACAAGAAGACGTAGGCCGGCCCGCCTGCGCTCCGCCGATCCGCCAAGGAAATTCATGCACTTGCCCCCGTCAAAGCCGTCCGCGGCCCCCTGCGCACCAAGGTTGGGGCTCAACGTCCTGAAACTGAGCGCGGTTCTTGCGACCTGGACCCTGCTGTGCGGCTTTGGCCCCTACCGGCCCGCGGGTCTCGGTTCAGCTGCCCTGGGCATGGGCGACGCGGTGGTGGCCTCGGGGGTCGGTGGCGCGGCGCTGTACGCCAACCCGGCGGGGATGAGCCAAGTACAACACGGCGTCATTGAAGCAGGTTTTGCCCGCGCTGCCCACGCAGGATCGGGGGCGCCTTTCGCCACTTTTGTCGATTCGACTTCGGCTTGGGGCCTTGCAGCCGGCGTGGGCTATGCCGGAGAGCTGGGTTGGACGGTGGACCAGCCGCGGCAAAGTGGCCACGACCTGCGCCTGGGCCTTTCTACGGGCGGCCAGAGCGACAACGGCCGGCTGCTGCTGGGCGGTGCGGCGCGCTACCTGAGTCAACAGCGCGAGGGCGGCCCACAAGTGCAAGGGTGGACAGCTGATTTTGGCGTCCTAGTGGGCATGCAGGCGCTGCGGCTGGCGGCGGTGGTGCACAACGCCATGCAGTTGGATCCGCGGCAAGCGCCCAGGCGCGTGGGGGTGGCGGCGTCGCTGGTGACCGCCCAACTCATTGCCGAGGTAGGCGGCTCCTGGGGCGTGGCCAACCGCGAACCTGAAGCGCTGGGCGACGCGACGGGCCAGAGCTACCGCGGCGGTTTGGCGTACATGGTCGGCGCGGAAGGCCTGCAACTGCGCGTTGGCTATCAGTTTGATCAGATTGTCCGCGACGATCCGACCCGCCACTGGGCCTGCGCCGGGCTGTCGTGGCGCACGCCCACGCTGTCCTTTGACCTGGGGGGAGCTCTGGACGCCGCCAACAAGAACGATCTTGCGGTTTCGGCCAGCGTGACGTTCCTGGTGCCGGCGCAGACGGAGTAGCCGTTGGAGCACCGCACCGCACAGAAATTCTTGGGCTGGCTGGGGATTCTTGCGGGGACGCTGCTGACGGCCGGGCTGCGGCTGCGCCATCTCAGCCAACTGGAGGATGTGCCAGCGCGCGCCGGGCTCACGGGGCTGCGGGCGGTGGCAAGTGGCGATAGCGCATACCACTTGCGGCGCATCGCCTGGTACAGCGACCACGGCCAGCTGCTAAAGAACGACCCGTGGACCCATTTTCCCAGCGGAAATGCGGTGGTCTGGCCCGATGGCTTTGACCTTCTGGCCGGCGCGTTGGCCAGGTTGATCGGCCCGCCTGGATCGCTGGACGCGGCGCTGACGGCAGGGATCGCCCTGGTGACAGTGCTTTCGATGGCGACGGCGCTGCTGGCTGGGGCGCTGGCGTGGCGCTGGACCGGGCAGGCCCGCGCAGGGCTCATGGCGTCGCTGATCATCGCGGTGCATCCGGGGCTGCAGAACTATGCGCAGGCCGGCAAGATCGATCACCACTCCGCGGAGCCCCTGGTGACTTTTGGCGCGCTGGGGGCACTGCTGGCCGTCGCAGAGACCGCCGATCTGCCAAGGCGCCGCCTCGCGCAAGGTCTTTCTGTCATCGCTTTGCTGGCTTCGCTGTGGCTGTTGCCCAGTTCGTCTTTGACGGTGGCGCTCTTGGCGGTGCTGGCGGCCCTGCGCGTGCTTCTTGCTCCCCACCAGACGCGCCAGGCCGTTTCGCGGCGCTTGGCCGTTCCGCTGGCCGTGGCGGGCTTGCTGGGCCTACCCCTGGGGCTTCAGTCGCCCTTTGGCGCAGGCGGGGCGGCGGTGGGCCACGCCCTCTCTCTGCTGCAGCCCGGGATGCTGCTTACAGCTGGAGCGGCCTTGGCGGCGGCGGGTCAGGTGCGGGGTCAGGGAACTCCTGCCGCGCTAGGGGCGATGGCGGCGATGCTGGGCACTGTGGCGCTGGCCCTGGGGCTGTGGCCGGCGGGTCGCGAGGCGCTGTTAGGGGGCGGCGATTTTGTCCAGGGCCGCGGCTACGTGGGGCTGATCCAAGAGTCGATGAGCGCTTGGGAAAGTGGTCTGGAGCGCAGCGCGGCCCTGCTCTCTGTGGGCTTTGTAGCGCTGCCTGCCCTGGCGTGGTGGGGGTGGCGGCGCGACGGCCAACCAGCGGCGCGGGTTTGGACGGCCGCGGCGCTGATAGCGGGAGCGCTGGCGCTGCTGCAGCTGCGCTTTGCCCCTCTGACCGCCGTGCCATTGGCGGTGATGTCCGCGGCGGCGCTCAGCCAGTTGGCCCAGGAAAAGCCGCGCGGCTGGTCGCTGGCGGCCATGGCGCTCCTGCTGCTGCCCGGCGCGGTGCAAATTGGCCAGCGCGAACCGCCTTTGGGCCGGCGTGTCGCGGTGTGGCAGGCCCTGCGCTGGCTGCAAGCCCACGACCCCCAGCCACAATCTGCAACAGATCCAACGGCACAGCCGGATCACACCGTGCTGGCGAGTTGGAGCCTGGGCCACGACCTGCTGGTCTTTGGCGGCCGCGCCAACCTGTGCAGCCCGCTGATTGCCCCCGGACAGACCCGCGGCTTGGACGCGTGCCTACAACTGACCCTGGGCACCACCCCGGAGAAAACCGCGGCGCTGCTTGAGGAATTCAAGCCGCGCTGGTGGTTGGTGACTCCGTGGTCGCTCGCCGCGATGCGCGCTTATGCCGCGGCCCTGGGGCAAAACCCCAGCGATTTTGCAGCTCCAGGCGCGGATGGCCGCATGGCCCCGACCCGACGCGGCCTTTGCGCCCCGGGCCAACAGCTCTGGCACGGCCTGGGCTCCGCGCCGCCCGACGGCAGCTGCCGGGCCCTGCCCCAATGGCGCCTCGTCTGGCAAGCCCAAGGCGGTGCCAAGCTTTTTGCCCAGGTGCGGGGGGCTCGCGTGCGCCTGCACGGCTGTCTGCCCGGGACCTTGGCGCGGCTTGAGGCGCGGTTGGCCGTGGGCGGCGAGGGCGCGCTGTGGCTAGACATGGCCGCGGTGCAGGCGGACGGCAGCGCTGATCTCGCGACCCCTTGGTCCACTGATTTTCGCTCTGATAACATGCGCTTGATCGATCAGCGCGTGTTGTGCCAGCGAAAGGCATCGGCGGAAGCGATCGCCTTGGACGTGAGCGAAAACGCGGTGCAACTGGGCCTAGCCATCGATGTCAGCCCGCCGGGCCTTTAGCCCGCAGCAGAGCAAACGCACCCGCACTCCCTGCGTCCCTTACTCAGCAAAATCCTCCGCCGCCAGCATCACCGCCTCGCCGGGGCGAAAATCGCCAAAGCCGCCGCGCACCAGCCACGCGCGCTGCTGGTCTGCGCTGATCCAGGCGGCGGTAAAATCCTCTGGGATCAACCGGGCATTCTCGTTGCGCAGCGCTCTCTGCCGCGCCAGTTCCTGCAATCGGGCGATCAGCGGCGGCGGCGCTGGCCCCAGAGGAAGCTGACTCACTGGACAAACAAGAGGCAGACTCTGCATTTAACCCTGCAACGGCATGTGGTTGCGGAGGCGCAAGAACACTTCGCGGGTGGCGCGGGCGGTGTGCTTCCAGCTCAGCTCGGCGGCCCGCTGCAGGCCGCGCCGGGCCAATTCATCGCGCAGCGCCGGGTCCCCCAGCAAGCTGTCCAGGGCCGCGGCAAGCTCCTCTACGCTCAGTGGATCGACGGCAAGCGCCGCTCCCGCCGCCACTTCATCCAGCGAAGAACCGCGCGAGGTCAGCACCGCCGTGCCCATCGCCATCGCTTCGGCCACCGGCAGGCCAAAACCCTCATACAGCGACGGGTAGCACAGGGCCAGCGCCTCCGCGTAGAGCACTTTGAGCGCCTCTGGCCCCACATACCCCACGGAACGGATGCGATCTTTGACCGGCGTATGGCCCAGGGCCGCCAGGATCTCATCATCGCGCCAGCCTTTGCCGCCGGCCACCACCAATTGCACGTCTGGATAGCGCTGGGCCACCCGCTCAAACGCCCGCACAAGCCGCACTTGGTTCTTGCGCGGCTCCAGGGTACCCACCGCCAGCAGGTAGCGCTCCGGCAGATTCAGGGCCGCGCGCTCGCGAGCGATGGTCGCCGCATCGGGCCGCAGCTCAAAATCCTCAGGCGCGGCCAGGGGGGTGACCACGACCTTGCGCTCATCGGTCGGGATGAGCCGCAGCAGATCGCGCTTGGTGCTGAGCGATGGCGTCAGAATCGCCGCGGCTTGGCGCACGAGCAACGGCAGGGCTGCGCGCTGCAACACCCGCTTCTTGAAAGTAAATGTCTCTGGATACAGAAACACCGCCATGTCGTGGACGGTCAAGACGTAAGGGATCCCCGGCACCGGCACGATCGGCGCGAGATAGTTGGGAAAAAACGCCGCGTCGGGGCGAAGCCGCGCCAACTGCAGCGGCACTGCGCTCTGGAGCCACGCGGCGCGCACCGGAAAGCGCGGACCGTAAACGGGCAGACCGCTCGCCGCCGGCACCTCGGCAAAGCGATTGGTCATCAACAGCAATTCGTCGCCGGTCGCCAAGCCTTGCCAGGCCCGCATCAGCCGCTCGGTATACAGCCCAACGCCCGTGCGGCCCGGCGCCCACGTCGTCGCATCGACGGCAATCCGCAGAGGTCGGTCGGCCATGGCGCGTGCTCGCAGCGACCCAGGCTGGGTCAGGGCGCGGAATTGTGCCCGGGCCACATCAGACTGTCTACCATGATTGGCTGGCGGACGGTTTATCGATGCGGCCGCGGCCACTGCCAGAGGACTGACGGTTAGCTGGCTACCGAGCCACCCAAATAACCCTTTGGTTTTATTGCCAAGCTATGGCGTAGCCGCGCCAAAGCTCGCCGGCAGCGACACCCCGCGCACTATCCCAGCGCCGTGATTGCGCACCTGTCCGGGCCTCAGCGGCGTGCCCGGGATCTGGCTCAGGTCGGCGATCTTGCCGTCGGCCACTGCGATGCCCTTCTTGCGCGCCCGCCCGGCGATCTGTTTGGCCCGCCTAGCAGCCCTGGCCTCCGCCTCCTTGCGCACTTTTTCTTGGCGTTTGGCCTCATCTGCAGCGATCTTGTCGGCCTTGCGCCGCTCGCGACGAAGGACAAATCGGTCGATCAGCTCCGCGCGCGTCTCCACCTTGATCTGCATGCCCGGCTTGAGCAGCGTGTCGCTCAGCCCGTTGAGGCGCATCATCGCATCGACGCTGACCTCTAGCTGGCGGGCCACATCGCCGAGGTAGCGCTCATCTTCGATCGCCAAAACCAGTTGGCGCGGCGCGGCCTTGCTGGGCACCACGTTGCTGGCTGCGGGCTTGTGAGCCGTGCCTGCACCCGCGCGAATCACCTGCTCCGACAGCCCTTGGACGGACACGCGCTGAACCACCGGGTCCGCCTGGCAGCCCAGCAAGGCCTCTGAGCCCAGCGCCGCCAGCATCAGCCAAGCCGCAGCCCTGTGCCCCAAAGGATTTCTACGCAAAATCAAGAAGCTTTCACGAGCAAACCGACCCATGTGCACCCCGACGGCGAAGCTGCGACCGCCCTGCGTCCTTGCCCTTGCCAGCGGGCGGACTTGACGGCGCGAGTGGATTTGGGTTGCATGGCGCGGCGGCAGCGACCACCGGCGCCCCCAGATTCCACGGAGAGAGAGGCTATCACGGACCCCAAGGCGCGCAATTATTTGTCTCCTTTGGCCGCTGGCGTGCTCAATGCCGCGCCCGCGCTGTCCTTGCCTACAGCGATTGCCTTTCACACCGCCTTGCTAGGTGCGGCGATCGCCTGGCAGTCACAGCGCGAAGCGGGCGTCGCGGCGCTGATCCAGGTGCCCCGCGAGTCGCCGTTGCCGTGGTGGGCCGCAGCGGTCATGGCGGCTTGGCTGCTGGTGTTGGGCCCGGCGCTGCTAGAAGACCGCATCGAATCCCTGCGCAAACTGGGCGAAGAGCTCTATGAGGCCATGGCGCCGATCACCACCGTGCGCGTGGCGGTGTTGGCCGGCCTGAGCGGTATTTGCGAAGAGGTGCTGTTCCGCGGGCCCGTGCAGGCGACCCTGGGCTGGCCCGTGACCGCGGTGCTGTTTGCCCTGTCGCACGGCGGTTTCTCTCGCCGCCACCTGACCTGGACAGTTTTTGCCCTGGTCGCAGGCGTGCTGTTTGGGGTCATGGTAGAGTATTATCAGTCGCTGTCTCCGGCCATCGTCGCCCATGTGACCGTCAACGCCATCAACATGCGCCGCCTAGAGCGCTATGCCAAACGACCGCTGCCAGGGAGGCCATGAGCGAAGCTTCCTACCGATTGGCCGGCTGGTTCACTTTGGATCTGCGGGTGTTGACAACCCTGCTGGTGTTCGCCGCGGCGTTAGCCGTGCTTGTGCTGGCGCTGCGCCTAAAAGACCGGCGTTGGGAAGAGTACGTCGTCAGCTTCTTGGCGATCTTCTCTCTGGGCTTCCTGGCGGCGCTGACCTTGACTCACTGGGTCGGCACCCACCCTGCCCTGCGGATCGAGACGATCTTTCCGATTCCGTGACGGCAACGGCCTTTGACTAGTACGAACTCGCCTTCACTTTGGCCGGGCCGCTCTTGTCGCTCTCAGCCTTCTCTGCCTTCTCTGCCTGCCCTGCCTGCCCTGCCGGCGCCGCCTGACTGCCTGCGGACTTGCCGGCCGCTGCCTTGGACGGACCCTGGGCCGCCAGCTGGCTCTTGGCCCACGCCGTCGCCTTGGCATCGCCAGATTGCTGAGCCACAGAAAGCAGTTGCAGCAACAGCGCCGCACGCTTGGCGGGGTCGCTCGTCTTTTCGATCTCAGCGCGCAGATTGGCCACGGCGGCCTGTGATTTTGCCAAATCCTTGACGCTGTCCGCAGCAACGTTTGCCGCATCGGCATCTTGCCGGGCCTGGGCCGCCTGCACCTGCGCCGGGGCAACCGGGGCCTTGCGCTGCACCTGAGCGGCCTCTTCTTGGACCTTGGGGGCGCTCTCTTTCTCTGCCTCTGCGGCGAGGCGCTTTTCAACCTGGTTCTGGCCAGCCGAATTCGCCACGGCCCCGAGCATCGGCTCCGGCGCTGCACCGCGGGACTTTTGCCCAGCAAATGCCTGGTCTTCCAAGGCATCATCGGCCTTGGCCGCCTGCTGCTCGCCGCGCGGCTTGGCTTCGTCTGCGGCGCGCAACCCCTTGGTGTTCATCGCCATGTCCGCGGCGCCTTGAGGGGCGACCGAGGCGGGCTCCGCGGCGATCGCCTTGTCTGCAGGCCCAGGACGCGGCGCTGGGGCGGCGGCCAGAGCCGGTGCAGCCCCCGCAGCACTGGGAACGGCTGGGTCCAACGCAGGCGCAGCCCCTGGAGCGGCCTGGCCAATTGGGGGCGCCGCTTGGGGGGCAGCCGCCGGAGGTTCTTCAGCCGCTGCGGGCACTTCTACTGGCGCTGCCGCCGGAGAGTCGGCGTTCTCAAGCAAGGCCACCGCCCCAGAATCCACCGACGGCCGCGGCTTGTCATCGCGCACGGCCAGGGCAAAGATCACCGCCGCCGCCGTAGCCCCCACCAGAATCGGCCCAGGACGCAACAGGAAGCTGGCCAGTTTAGCCCAAACCGATACGGGCCGGTCCGCCACCGCCTGGGCCGCAGCGCTCAGCACCACAGCTCGCACAGACGGAGCCACCTCAGGCAGAGGAATCGCGGCGATCTGCGCGTGAAGCTTGACCAATTCTTCGATCTCTGCTCGCCACAGCGGCGGCACCTGCTCTGGCGCCCCGCCGGCCAAGCGCTGCTCATAGGCCTCAACAAAGGCCGCTTCGTCTTGCGCTTGCTTGGGGTGGGTCTTGTCGACCATGACATCCTCCCGAATCCAGTCTCCCAGCCTCTGGGCCAGGGGGACCCGCAGGCAAGGCTAGGCAAAATCAGCCAAAGCGTCGCGCAGGGCCTTGAGGGCGTAGCGCATGCGGCTCTTGACCGTGTTTTCATTGGCGCCGGTCGCCTCTGCGATCTCGGCAAAACTCAGCCCCGAAACTTCGCGCAGCGAGAACACTTCCCGTTGCTCAGCAGGCAGTTTAGCCATCGCCTCTTCATAGGCCCCGCGGAACTGCAGGTCAGCGGTGTTGCGCGAGGCGTCGCTGCCGACCATGTCTGTGGCCACTCGCTCGCCCAGGGTCGGGCTGTCGTCGCCGGCCACAGGGGCATCCAGAGACGGGCCGTTGCGGAAGCGGTCGCGGCGCGAGGCATCGACGCAGAGGTTGCGGGCGATGGTGTACAACCACGTCTTGAACTTGGATTGACCCTTAAACGCCTGAGAATTGCGTACGACGCGCAGGAAGGCGTCCTGCACCACGTCATCGGGCCGCGCCGCACCTTGCTGAAGAGCAAAGGCTTTGAGCGCCCGAGCGTGGCGATCGTACAGCACCCCAAGGGCTTTAGGGTCGCCAGCGACAAAGCGATCATACAGCGCCTCATCCGAGACGGCTTCAACGGCCGCGATGGCCAAGATGGCCAGTGTTGTCAGGAGCCACATCGGCGCCTTCCCTCATTGAGACGCGCAGTGCGCGGGATGGATCTACGGCGGAGTTCGCCCACGGACGCGAGGGTAACAGGGCCGGCCCGCAGGCTCAACCTCACCCCAATCCACTGCGGCGAACGGGGAATTGTCGATTCAACCCTGCGGATCGCGCAGCAAGGTGACCACAGCCTCCGCGTGGACCGTCCACGGAAAGGCATCCACCAGCGCAGCATGGACGATGCGCAGCCCGCCCTGGCGCAAGATCGCCAAATCGCGCCCCAGCGTATCGAGCGCACACGACACGTAGATCAGCGCATCGGGCGGCGACATCTGTGCATATTCAGCCAGTTCGCGCGCACCTTGCCGGCCTGGGTCCAGCAGCCACAGCTCGCGACCGCGCGGCGGGCTCAGCGCCTGCTCAACGGGCGAACAGACCACGTCGACGTTTTGCACCGCGGCCTGGTCCAGACTTCGCTGCAAACGCTCACAGGCCTGAAGGTCCGATTCGATGGCGCGCACGCGCACGGCCCGCCCCGGCAGCAGCCCGGTGAGGTTGCCCGAACCCGCATACCACTCCTGAATCCGCTCAAAATGCCCCAGACTGTCCAGCTGTTGCCGGAGAATCTGCCGTATTTGCTGATTGGCGTCCGGGCTCGCCTGGCAGAATCCGCGGGCATCGACGCGCACAGTCAAGGGGCCATCCACTTCGGGCAGGTCGATTTCTTGCAGGCCCCAGTGGTCTTCAAATCGGCCGATGTGCACGCTGAGGCCCTGGAGCCCCCAAGCCTCAGCGAGGCCTTGAGCGTTGATCTGCTGGGCGATCTGCGGATCGACATGGTAGAGCGGCTTGGCAGACAGCGCGGCGATCACCCCTTGGCGCCCGACAACCGCGGTCAACTCGCCCGTTTCGATGGCCTGAGCCAGCAGCGGCGGCACGCGTTTGCGCAGGGCTTCAAGCTGGGGATCCAGGGCTAAACAGGTTTGAATAAAGGCTAGTTGGTCGCTGCGGGCCGTGAGCATCCCCAAGCCCATGCCGCGCCCCACCCGGCGGAGGTGCATGCGCGCGCGGCGGCGATGGCCCCGAGGCTCGACGGCGGCGGCCAGCTCTGCGGCGATAGCGTCGCGACCCAATGCCCGCTGTAGCCAGGACAATTTGTGAATGGCCTGGGCGGGCTGGGCTAAATGCTGCAGGTCACAGCCGCCACATTGGCCAAAGGCGCTGCACGGCGGGGTCACGCGCTCTGACGCAGGTTGGTGCAGCTGGGCAATCTCTCCGCGCAGAATCCCCTTGGCGCGGCTGGTGATACGCACCGTCGCGTCGTCACCGGGCAGCCCGCCGGCCACGAGCACCGCTTCGCCGCTGGGCAATCGCGCGATGCCGTCGGCCAGCCCGCCCAAGGCTTGAATCGTCAAGCGTTGGGGAGGTGGCAAAGCAGCGGCGCGCGGGCTGGGCGTAAAAACCATGGAAAACCTCTGCGATCCTGGGGTGGAAGGGCGCTGAGACCGCCTTGGGAAGGTCGGAGAGGCGCTTGACGAGTCCGCCCGCGGTCCCTAGCCTGAGGCGCCGAGCGCACCTTGGCCGCGGCAACCGCCGTCGTCAAGGCCTCAGGGCTTAAGAGAGGTTCGCGATGAGAGAAATCTTGGGCCGCAGCGCCCTGCTAGGCGTAATCTCAGTGGCTTTGGCCGCGTGCACAACGGCCAGCAGCGGCGGTTCTGCGGGACTGTATTGCAGCGTGGAGGGCCTGTGCCCGCCCGGCATGGTGTGCAACGCCGCCAAGGTGTGTGTCGCGGACCTCGCGGACGCCGGCGCCGGCCAGGACACCATCGGCAGCCAGGACACCGCGGCGGCCGACGCCACAGGTGGAGAGATCGGCCAAGGCGATACTGTGCAAAAGGACACGGCAATTGCCCCAGACATCCAGCCCCAGGACACGAACCTGCCGGATACTGCCAAGCCCGACATCGCCCAGCCGGATTCCTCTGTGGATGTGGCGCCGGTGGCGGTGACGATTGAAGAGCTGCAGAAGGGGTCGACGAGCCTGAACTGCGAAAATCCAGCCGCAGCAGTCAATTACAGCAAGGTGATCCTGGAACCTGCGGTGCTGACGGGCACGCCGGTGATGCTGACCAGCAGCTCGGGCAAGAAGTCGGCGCTGCTGTACGTGCGGCCGGTGACGGGCCCGACAAGCGGCGCTTACGCCGGGATGCTCATTGTGGTTCAGGCCTGGCCGGTGCCGTTCACCGCGGGATCTGTTATTCAAGCAACTGGAACGGTTCAGGAATTCTACTGCATGACCGAGGTAATGGTCGACACGCTAGATGCGATCGTCGCCAAGGGCACGGTGGCGGTGCCAAACCCGTACAATGTGGGCATCGCGACGTTGGCGGCCGATCCGGAGCCGTACGAGGGAGCGCTGGTCAGCGTGGGTGGCGTCGAGGTCGGTCTGCAGAATCTGGCGGGCAGTGACGGCAAGAACCACGGCGAATTTACGGTCAAAAGTGGCAATGCTGAGATCGCGGTGTTCCTGCCCTACGGCTCTCAGTGGTTGAACAAGGACCAGAGCACAACTCTGCTGCCGGGCAGCGTTTTTCAGAGTATTACCGGGCACCTGGCCTATTCCTTTGGCCACTGGGTGATCCGGGCCCGCGACGACGCCGACCTCAAAGCGAGCTTCTAGGGGCCATCCATGACCAACGCCTTGCGACCGCTAGCGAAATTCGTGGCGGCGATCGCCATAGGCCAGGGCGTGCTGATCGCGGGGGGGCTGCCCAACGCCCGCGGGCAGTGCTCAACCTGAGGCAACCCCGCTCTCCCGGTGGGAGACAACGACATCTCGCGGCAGTTTGACGGCGGCTCTCCGCGCCGCGACGTGGATGTGCGCGCGTCGGTCATCTACGGATTCTCGCGCAGCACCGATCAATACAGCGGCTCTACCCGGGTGCAAAGCACGAGTCCGGCCTACCGGGTCGACCTGCAGCTGCTGACGCTGATCGCCCAAGCCGAACACCGATCGGGCGCCGCGCTGGGCCTTGTGCTGCCGTGGGGGGCGATTCTGCGCCGCGACCGGCCTGCGGGCGGATCGCCTACGGCGGTGCAAGAGACCTACGATATCGGCCCGGGCGACCTGGAGATGCGCGCCCGGCAGGACCTGAGCCGACTGCTGGGTCTGCGCGGTAAGTATCTGCCCCGCATGGTGATTAGCCTGGGCACAGTGGCGCCAACCGGGCCCTACATCCCCAAGACGAGCGTGCTCGCGCCCGGAGAAACCGCTGCGGCCCAGCCGGATAAATACGCGTCGCTGGGTCGCGGGGTGTGGTGGCTGACGGCCGACGCAGAACTATTTGGCGCGCTGGGTGAAAAACTCGGCTGGTACGCAGCCTTCTACTCGCGGTCCGCCCTCGCTGAGGCAGAGAACGGCTTCGACTGGGGGCCAGAGCGGCGCACAAGCCTGGGCCTGGCATGGCGATTTTGGCCTGGCGTGCTCAGTGCTTCCTTGGGCGCCGATTGGCAGTGGCGCGGACTGTCGACAGAACTGGTCTACGATCCCCTGGCGGGTCGCAAAGTCCGCAGCACTTTCATCAGCGGCGGCGGCGACTGGATTGACGCTTTGCCCAGCCTTCGCGCGGAGTTGCCTGCTGGCTTGGCAGCCACGTTGACTGCGCGGGTGCCGGTTTTTCGCGACGTGGAGGGCCTGCAAGGCGTCCAGGGCATCGCGGTCTTTGCGGGCCTGCAGTACGGCTTTGGCCTGGGCGAAGAGCAGAAGCCTGCCGTTGTACAAGCGCATGCCCCGATGCAACCAGGGGATTTGCCGCGCGGTCCCGCGGTGGCGGCGCTGCTTGCGGCGGGGCGCTACACCCTGGTGGACTACTGGGCAACCTGGTGCGCGCCGTGCCAAAAGCTTGGGCCACAGATCGACGAGTTTGCCAAGGAACATCCTAACTTGAGCGTCGCCAAGCTGGACGTGAGCGACTGGGACCCGCAGGCGATGCAGCGCTATTTGCCAGGGCTGCCGGGCATCCCCGTGGTGGACCTGTGGGGCCCCGATGGCCGGCTGGTGCGGCGGCTGGTGGGGCCGGAGTGCGGCGATTTTGCAGCGGCGGCGCTGGCTTTGCCTGGCATGGCGACGGCGACAGAGCAGTAACACTGCGAAATAGCCCCCTTGTCTGTTGCGGATTGGGTTTGCGCGCTGATTCGGCAGGGCAGCGCAATGCGCGTCGAGCCGTTGGGACCCGGCGCAGACACCGGCGCGCATTCCCCTTCGGCGATACGCCAGAGAGGTGGGCGCCAAGGCGAAGACGGGCCTTTGTCGTTTTTTGGCGTTTGGCGCATGGCCCAGCGGCTCGGGCGGAAGCGGCTCAGCGCCACCTGCCAAAGGCGCCGCTGCCGGTAGTATTCAGCTCGGCAATGGCGAGGATTGGCTCCAGAACGCCAGGGTGATTCCCTAGCGCCTACGGCATCGGCCCGGCGAATCGGGATGCGGGCAAACCTTTGGCCCGGCGGCGAAGTCGGAGGCCGAGGGTTGAAGTACCTTGGGGCGATCGGCGGTGATCAAGGCGATCCGGCGAATCCCGCGGGCTCCTCGCCCCGCCCGGGCAGCGTCCGGCAGTAGCATGGCTATTGTCTGATCATTGATATTGCTCA
>JBIKTV010000389.1:0-5576 GCA_044347905.1 Myxococcota bacterium | reverse complement strand
CAACCCAGGAAATCCATGACCACAGAGCCCATGACCGCCCCCAGCCCAGACGAGGGGGTGATCGCCGCGCCGTTGAGCTTTGCCGAGCTCGGCCTGCCGCCCGATGTTTGCGCCCACCTTGCCAGCCAGGGCATTACCCAGCCGACCCCTATCCAAGCCCGCGCGATCCCTCTGCTTTTGCAGGGCCGCGATCTGCTGGGCCAGGCCGAGACGGGCACCGGGAAGACCGCGGCGTACGGCTTGCCGATGCTGCAGCGCATCGTCATGGCCCAGGCGCGCATTCAGGCGCTGGTGCTGGTGCCGACCCGCGAGCTCGCCCTCCAAGTGGTCACCGCGGTCCGGTCGCTGGTGGTGGGGCGCGACCCCGGGGTCGTGGCGATCTACGGCGGCGATCCAATTGGCAATCAGATCAGGCTATTGCGTAACCAGCCCGCCATTGTGGTGGCGACGCCGGGCCGCCTGATGGACCACTTGCAGCGCGGGACCATCGACCTGGACGCGCTCAAGATGTGCGTGCTGGATGAAGCGGATGAGATGCTCGACATGGGCTTCTTGCCGGATGTCGAGGCGATCCTTGAGCAAACGCCCAAGAGCCGCCAGACGATGCTGCTGTCCGCGACCATGGCCAAGGAGATCGCCGGGCTCGCCAGAGAGCACCTGCGCGACCCGGAGCTGGTGACGGTGGTGAGCCAGCGCAAGGGCGCGGCCAATGTCGAGCAGCGCTACGTGGTGGTGCCGCCGATGGGGCGCGCCGAGGCGGTGGCGCGGATTCTTGACGTCGAAGTGTTTGAGTCGGCGCTGGTTTTTGCCCGCACCAAGGCGGGATGCGACGAGCTGGCCGAAGCCCTGCAGCAGCGCGGTGTGGCCTGCGAGGCCCTGCACGGCGACCTGGCCCAGCCGGCGCGAGAGAACGTGATCCGCCGCTTGCGCGAGGGTCGGCTGCACGTGGTGGTGGCGACGGACGTGGCGGCCCGCGGCCTGGACGTGCCGAGCCTGGACCTGGTGCTGACCGTTGAATTGCCAGGGCAGCCAGAGACTTATGTGCACCGCATCGGCCGGACGGGCCGGGCAGGGCGCTCTGGCAAGTCGATCCTGGTGCTGGGGCCGCGCGACGAGCGCCGCCTGATCGGCATTGAGAAATTCCTGGGCCAGCGCCTGACTTGGCAGGCCGTGCCGACGCCGGCCGAGGTCATTGAGACCCGCCGCCATCGCTTTGCCGATCAGCTGCGCCGCGAAGCCGCTGAGCCGGACAACGGTCCGTACAAGCTATGGCTTCAGAAACAGGCGCTTACGGAAGGTGGACCTGAGCTGATCGACATCGCCGCGGCCCTGTGTCGCTTGGCGGCGCCGGCTGGCCTTCGCGAGGCCCTGCGCATCTATACTGGCGAAGAGCATGGGGAAATGCAGGCTCCGCCCGCGGCGCCCCCCCGCCAGGTTCCGCCTGCGGCGCGCGCCCCTCTGGCCGCCCCTGTCGCCGCTGCCCCAGTCGCCGCCGCTTATGTCGCGCCGGTCGCTCGACCCGTGGCTGCGCCGGCGCCCGCCGTTCAGCCCGCTGCGGTGGTCCAAGCGGTTGCCCCGGCCCAGGTCGCAGCCGCTGCCCAGCACGTCGCTGCTCCCGTCGCCGCTCCTGTTACCGCTGCTGTGGCCGTCCCGCCGCCCGCAGCCGTGCCCGTCAAGCCGCCCAAGGCTCCTAAGGCGCCCAAGGCCGCTGCCCCGACCGACGAGGCACCTGCCCCAGCCCCCGCGCCTCAAGTTGAAGCGGCCCCAGCACCGGCGGGTGAAGCCGCTGAACCAGCTGTCGTTTCAGACAAGCCTTTGACTCCACGGCAGATTCGCCGGGCAGAGAAGGCCGCTGCAGACGCTGCCGCGGGCATTGTGCCGGCGTGGAAGTTGGCTCAGGCCGCTGCGGCGCTAGAGAAGCCGCTGGCCACCGGTCCCTCCAACGTTCCTGCGGCGCCCCCGCGGCAACCGGCGATGACTGCAGCGGATCGCCGCCGCCACCCGGAGTATTTTGCCGTCTCCGTGGGCGTTGGCGCGCGCAACGGCGTGTCGGTCAACATGCTGGTGGCGGTGCTGGCTCGCTGCCTCGATATCCCCGGCAAGGCCCTGGGACGCATCGAGATTCGCGACAACTACAGCCTGATTGAGGTGCCGACGTCGATCGCCCGCGAGCTGAACACGCGGCTGCACGGGGTCGAGCTCTGCGGGCGTTTCTTGAGTCCGAGGCCGGCCCGCGAGGTGCTGGAGCGCGAGAGAACCCACCACCGGGTCCGCTGAGATCGCCTGTCGTTTGAGGTAATTTTGAGATCTGTAGCCCAGCTGGTGGATATCTAAATCGCCTGACTGCTGGGCCCGAGCCTACAGCGCCTTCTTGCAGTCGACCGGAGCGGTCAGCACGCAGGTCTTGGCGCTCAGCGGCTTGCCGGCTGCGCGGTCCTGAAGCCAGCGAAGGGCGTAGGGCAGGCTCGCCGCACCGCCGTCCACGTGGCCCAGACCGGCGCATTCCACGTATTCAATGTCATAGCCCTGGGCGCACAGCTTCTCCGTCTCCGCGCGCTGCAGCGGCGTGACCACCAGGTTGTCCTTCTCGCCGTAGATCGCCAGCACCGGCGCGTCGTGCTTGCGCGGATAGCCCACCAGGCCCAAAGAGTTCTGTTCCAGCAGGCACTTCCAGCTCTCAAAGCCCTGCCAATTGCCCTTGGTCATGGCCGCGATAAAGCCGCCGGCATACACGTCGGTCACTTGTTCGACCTTGAGGTTGTCGCCCATGCCGCCCGTGTCGCAGGACGAGGTCATCAGATCCGGCAAGGCCACGGCCATGGATTCATGGATGATCTGCGAGAGCGGGGTGGAGAGCTGGTACCAGTGGTGCATCGACACGGCCGAAGCCGCCAGCGCCAGGGTGGTCGAAGAGAGCTTGGTCAGCCCCATCAGCGCGTGGCCGTAGAGATCGGTGGGGCCGATGATGCTGACCGTGGCCAGAGCGCGCATTTCGGGCGCATAGTAGGCCAGCAGCCGGTCGCTGAACATCGCCGCGTGGCCGCCTTGAGAAGCGCCGATGAGCGCCAGCTTCTGCAGGTCACCCACGACCAAATCCGCTTTCTGTAAACCTTTTTGTGCCGCACGCACGCCGTCGAGCGCCGCGACCGCCACGGCTTCGCCCACCAGATAGGGGTGCAAGTAGCTGGGCGGCGTCGGCTCGCCAAAGCCAATCATGCCCAGGTAATCTGGCGAAACGACGACAAAACCCATCGACGCCAGCACTGCCGCGAGCCCTGGACCCTGCAGGGTATCGCGCGACGGGGCGCAGGCGTCAGAGAAGCCCACGGTGGGGTGGTGCCACACGGCGATGGGCGGCTGCTGCCCGGCCGGATAGCCCGTGGGCGCGGCGACAATCGCGGTGGCTTCCATGGGGTTGCCGCGATCCTGGGTGGTGTAGCGCAGCTGGAACGTGCGCACGCCGTAGCTGGGCGCGGCCAGGCCGACATAGCCTGTCTGGTTGATCATCGCCTGCAGAGTCGCGGGGCTCAGGTTGCTGAGATCGCCTTCCTGCCAGCTCACCACCTGGCCCACGGCGCCCGCGGGCAGCCACTTGAAATTGAGCCCGCAGCGGTCCATTTCCTTGGGCTCGGCCAGCGCCGCCAGGGTGTCCTGGGCAGAGTCGCCCGCGCCGTCTTGGGCGGTGTCGGCTTGGCTGACCTCAGAGCTCTGCCAGCTGTCCTGAGCAATTGTCGCGTCTTGGCCGGTGCTCTCTGCGCTCTCTGCACAACCCAGCGCGGCCATGGTCCAAGCCGCAGCGGCGAATCGCCTGGTCCCCTGCATTATCTCTCCAGTCAGCGCCGGCGCCAATTGCCCGCGCAGAAGCGCGCTAGAATGGAGACGCAAAGGCCGGAGCGCAATACCCAGCGGCTATTGGGGCGGCAGGGCCCACAGGGCTATCGCAAGAAGCATGGATCTGCGGATACAAGACGACCGTGCGGTCCAATTGGCCCCCTTCGTCACCCTCGCGGAGGCGGGGGCCCAGGCTAAAACCAAACCATTCGCCTGGGTTCCCGCCTTCGCGGGAATGACGGTGTGGGCGGTCCAGCGGTTCTTGCGATAGCCCTGGGAGGGCCCAGGTCGATCAGTGGACAAAGTAGTTTTCGCACGCAAAGCGCACGGTCTCTTCGTTCAGCTCTGGCGGCTGGTCATAGTAGCGGGCGTAAGAGACGATGTGGTCGACCAGGTCGCGCGGGTGCGAGGCGCTAAAAGGCCGGGCGCCGGCTAGGTAAAACTCGCGGACCATCCAGTCATAGACCCGCGGGTCAAAGCGCACTTCGCGGCGCTGGCACACCACCTCAAAAATCTTGCGAAAATCGCTGGCACTGGGGTGGCCCAGGCGGATCTTGTAGCGGATGCGCCGCAGAAAGGCGTCATCGACCAGCTGCTTGGGATCGAGGTTGGTCGCAAAAATCATCAGCATATCAAAGGGAACAGAGAACTTCATGCCGGTGTGCAGGGTCAGGAAGTCGATGCGCCGGTCCAGCGGCACGATCCAGCGGTTGAGGATGAGGTGGGGCTCCACCAGCTGCCGGCCAAAGTCGTCGATGATCAGCAGGCCGTTGTTGGCCTTCATCTGCAGCGACGCGTCGTAGAACATCGATTGTTCATTGAAGTCCAGGTCTAGCATCTTCAGGGTCAGCTCGCCGCCGGTCATCACCACGGGCCGCTGCACGGCGATCCAGCGCTGGTCGTGGGGCTGGGCGTCCTCTTTGCTGTCGATCGGCACATGGTTGATGGGGTCGAACACCCGGATGATCTGGTCGCCCACTGCGACGGCGTAGGGCACGTACACGGGATCGTGCAGAATATGGCTCACCGCCTCAGCAATGGAGGTCTTGCCGTTGCCCGGCGGGCCGTAGAGAAAGATCGCCTGCCCCGAAGTGAGCGCCGGCCCCAGCTGATGCACGGTGCGCTCTGGCAGCACCAGATGGCCCAGGGCCGCCAGCACTTCGCGCTCGGTCACGGCCACGCTGCGCACGGTCTGGATCTCCACGAGCTCGGCATACGCATCCAGCGGCACCGGCGCCGGCCCCACGTAGCGGCACTGCGCCATGAGCTGGTGGGCGCGCTCGCGGCCCAAGTCGGTCAGGCGAAACTCATAGGCCAGGGTCGCCAGCGTCGAGCCGGGCTTGACCTCAATGAGGCGTTCACGCTTGAGATCGTTCATCTCTTCTTCTAGCACCGAGGCCGGGAGCTTGAGGCGCGCGCTCAGGTCATGGAGGCGGAATTCGCCCAGCGCCAGCATGTGCTTGACCAGCAATGCTTCGATGAGCGCCGGCTCCAGCCCGGTATCGGCCAGGGTGCGCGGCAGCGGCGGAGTGCGGTGAAACACCGTGTCCATGTCTTGATCGCGGATTAGCCCCAGGGCCTTGAGGTTTTGCCCCAGACGACCGCCGCTGGTGCGTTGGCGGCGAAGCGCGGCCTCCAGCTGCAGTGGCGTAATCATCCCTTGGTCGATCAGGCGTTTGCCCAGCTCTGACATGATCCTTCCCCTTGGGGGGCAAAGCGGGCCCCCTCCAGGCGGCCGGGTGAGC
>JBIKTV010000202.1:0-9818 GCA_044347905.1 Myxococcota bacterium | reverse complement strand
CGGGGCGGTGTCAAGCGAGGCCCTTCACTTGTCGCCCTGACTTGACGCTGGGGCCGGCCGCGGCGCACAGTCCGCAGAGCGCTGTGGCGTGGGCGCGGGCCGCAGCGTTCGTGGGCAAGCAGCAGGGGGACCTCGGGGTGATTTACCATTCTGCCAGCACTTTTTTGCCTCGGACTCGACAGGCTGTGTGGGCGGCGGTGATCGGCGCCGCGCTGGTCGGGCTGAGCTTGGCGCAGCCGCTGTACGCGGCGGATCCTTGGCCCAGCGTGCAACCTGGGGGTCGCGCGGCCCTGCAAGCGCTCAGCGCTGAACTGGAACAGCGCGGTCAAGCCATCGCCGCGGCGGTGCGGGCGGAGCGCGAAGGTTGCGAAATCAGCCGCACCAAAGGCAAGCCCTGCAGCGGCGCCTTGCTGGACGCGCTCACCGGACTGCTGGCCGTGGTCAACAGCATGGATAGATTGCAGAAACACGTAGCCAGCCGCTTGGCCGAGCTGCCCGCGGCGCAGCTGGAGGCCGACCGCAAGGCCTGTGAAGCGAGCAAGGAGCCGCCGGCCTGTGAGCGCCTGCGCGCCGATGACGCGGCGCTGGACGGTTTTGGCCAATTGCGCGTGGCCCCGGCGCTGGAGAGCCTGGGACGTCTTGCGCAAGAAGCCAGCCGCGACCTGCAGTTGGCCAAGGCGATGCACGCGAGCTCCAGCCAGAAACTGCCCGCGCCTGCCCCCGGCAAGGCCCGGGATCCGCGGCTGGATCAGGAGATTCGCGTCCAGGCCGATGGCACGGAAGGTGCGCCACCGCCGCCACCGCCCGGGCAATTGCTGAGCCTGTGCAAGAAGGGCGGGCAGGCCAAGGGCGGCGAGGAAAAGGCTGGAGCGGACAAGGGCGGCGACGCCAAAGCGGGCCAAGGGCAGGCGTGCATGACGGTCGGCGGCATTTACGAGGCGCGCCGGGAGCTGACCAAGGCCCGCGAGTACTACCGGCTGGCCTGCAAGAACGAGGTCAAGCAAGGGTGCGAGAAGGCTGAGGCGCTCAAGAAGGCGCGGAAATAGCCCACGCAAACGGGAGGCTGGGCGATGCTTGGACCCACAATCCGCTGGTGGTCGCAGCTGCTGCTGGCGGTTCTGCTGGCGCTGCAGGCCTGTGCGCCCGCGCCCAAGGACGGCGGGGTTGTGCCAGATGTTTGGAATTGGTCCAAGTCCGACGCGCAGACCTGGGACAGCAGCGCAGAGCCGCGCAGCGCCTGGTACGGCTGTCAGGTCGACGGCGCCCAGGAGATGAAGGGGCTCAAGTGCCTGGACCTGGCCGTGCCGCTGGACCATGCGCAGCCGGCCGGCCCGGCGATTCAGTTGCGGGTCTATCGCTTTGCCCCGGCTTCCATGCCGCCCCGGGCGCAACTCTGGATTCTGCAAGGCGGGCCTGGGGCTTCTGGCGCGACTCTGGCGGGCATGGCTGAGCTGTTGCGCAAGCTGGACCCCGACTTGGAGATGCTGGTCCCCGACCACCGCGGCACCGGCGACTCCACTTGGCTCCATTGTCAGGCCGCTGCGGGCGGGCAGGGCGGGCCCACGGTCATCGACCCAGAAGAAGTCGCGGCCTGCACAGCTGAAATTGACACGCGGCTGGGGCCAGGTGGCCTGGCGGCCTTTTCCGCTACGCAAGCGGCCGGCGACTTGGCTTACGCCATCGATGCCCTGGGCAGCGCCGATGTCCCGGTCTATGTCTACGGTGTCTCCTATGGCACCTATTGGGCCCATCGCTACTTACAGCGCTATGCAGGCCAGGCAACCGGGGTGGTGCTCGACTCGATTTGCCCGCCGCAGCTCTGCAAGCTGGTGTCGTATGACAAGAACTTTGACGACGTGGCGCGAGAATTGCTGAGGCGTTGCGCAGATTTTTCCGCGTGCCGCCAGTTTATGGGCGCAGATCCCGTGGCCAAAGCGGAGGCGACTGTGGCCAAGCTCGACAAAGGCCATTGCCCGGACCTGCAAGCGCTTGGCCTGGACCGCTCTGGCCTGCGGCGGGTGCTCGCGAGCTTGACCGCCAGCCAGGGCTTGAGGGCCTTTTTGCCGGCGGTGCTGCACCGCATCGACCGCTGTGCCCAGGCCGATATCCAAGCCCTGAGCCACATGATGGAAGAGGTCAACCAAGCCAGCGCCCCCACCGTTCAAAAGGATTTCTCTGCGGTCTTGCACCACAATGTCATGTATTCAGAGCTGTTTGCCCCAGAACCTGCACCCAGCGCTGCCCAAGTGCAGCAGTGGCTCGACCAGGCCATCGCCGCCCCGGAGACCACGGTGAAATCCTTTGCGCTGGAGCCGCTTTGGCCCAAGTACCCGGTCGGCGCAGATTCATCGCAGTGGGCGGGGACCCAGACGCCGGTGCTGATGCTGCAAGGCGGTCTGGACCCGCAGACGCCGCTGGCCTGGGGGCAAGCCTTGGCCACGCACCTGAACGGCGGGCAACAGTACCTCAAGGTGGTTCCCGATGCCGCCCACGGTGTGCTGTTTGGCTCGCCTTGGCACGGCGGCAAGGGCGACTGTGCGCTGCTGTTGCTGCGGCAGTTCATGGACGACCCGAGCACCAGCCCGGACCACGCCTGCCAAAACGACACCGATCCGCTGCATTTTACGCCCGACGCCAAGGATGTCTTTGCCCTGCTGGGCTCCCAGAGCTTGTGGCTGCCGGCGCCGCACCAGGCCCAGGCGATGCAGTCGGCGCGGCAACAGCCCACGGAAGCGCTGCGGCGTTGGCGCCAGTGGCTGCGCGAGCACCCGCGGATGTAGCGGTTCTCCGGCATCGGGCCGACGGCGTGGCCAAGGGTGCCTAAGATTGCTCCCAGAATTTGTCAATACTGGCAGAGAGTTGCAAGCCCAACTAGGCGCCCAAATCAATCAATTCGGCTTCGGTCGCCCGAGCCACGCCCTTGGCGGCAGGACCTTGGCTTTCTTGGGCGTTGGGGTGCGGGGCCAAAACCACCCGGTCGCGACCGCCCTTCTTCGCCTCATACAGCGCGTCGTCCGCGCGCTTGATGAGATCAGCCACGTCGTCGCCAGGCTGCGCCACCGCCAGGCCAATGCTGACGCGGATCGGCGGGCCGTCTGGCGCCATGGGCCCGCAGCAAGCTGTGTGGATGCGCTGACCTGCCACCCCAAGCCCGGCGAGATCGGTGTCCACAAGGGCGATCATGAACTCGTCACCGCCCCAGCGACCGCCATAGTCTGAGCCGCGCAGCGTCCGACTCAGCCGTTCAGCCGTGGCCCGCAGCACCTCATCGCCGTAAGCGTGGCCATGGAAGTCATTGATGTTCTTGAAGTCGTCGATGTCCATCAGCGCAAGCCCGAGCAAGCCGCCGTTGCGCCGAATCCGCGCCAGCTCGCGCTCCAAGACAGCCTTGATGGCGCGGCGGTTGGGCAGCTGCGTCAGCTCGTCGGACAGCGCGAGGCGTTCAGACCTGTCCACGGCGTCCTGGGCTTCGGCGAGGTGCTGCTGCGCGGCAAAGACCGACAGCATCAGGACGAGGGCGGTGGCAGGCGCAATGACAAAAGCGTCGATGAGCATGCCCTTGGTGTCCAGGGGAGCGATGGGCTGCGGCGTGGTGACGCAATAGGCGATGACAAGGACGGCCCCCGGCAACAGCAGCGCGGCGGCGGCAATCAAGGCTTCGCGGCGCTGCAGGGAGACCACGCAAAAAACCGCCATCAGGGGTTGCCAAGCCGCCAAGGGAAACATGTGGCTGCGGACGTCGACGATCCCGGGAAAGACGAACAGCGAGAAATAGTATTGCAGGAGCAGGTAGGTGGCCTGAAAGGAAATCGCCGCGATGGCCGGGATGCGGTCACTCTGCGGGCTGAGAATCGCCCAGGCCAGGGTCACGAGCATGACCAAAGTCCCAAGCGGGTAGGCAATGGCGTTGAATTCTCCCTCTATGCCATGGGCGTGGTCGCGGCCCCAGGCGCTGAGGTAGGAAAGGGCCGCAAAGACCAATGCCACCCTCAGGACCTTGATGCGCGTGGTCGAGAGTTGGTGCTGAGAAGTCATGTGCCCCTGCGCAGCGTCTACGCAAATGCCCCCACCGGCCGTCGGGGATGGGAATTGTCCACGGATTAGTCCCCCGCTTGGAGCCTACGCTGGGGCAAGTCTGCGGTCAAATTCCGGCCCTGGCGGCCTTGAAGGCAGAGGCCGCCCCCGCTCAAGGCACCGCCACCACCACCTGGGCGACCTGCTCAGGGCTCAGATTGCCCGTCTTGACCAGCGCTTGCAGCGCCGCGGCTTCTGCGGTCGGCCGGCGGGCCATCTCCGCCAAGTAGCGCGGGCCAAAGGTCTGGTAGCGCAGCGTCGCGCGGATCTGCGCCGGCTTGCCTGCGAATTTGACGTGCACAGCCACTTCATCGACGCCCGCGGCAAAGTCGCTGTCGATCACCCCAATCGGCGCGGTAGAGAGGGGGCCGGTGGTCTCGTCGTGGTGGCCGATGGGCAGCAGGCGATTGTCCTTGAGAAATCCCTCTGCCCCCAGCAGGTCAAAGCTCGGCGTGCCGTGGCCGTCGTCCATCACCGACTCATAGACCAGCACTTCATCCGCCGTCAAAATCTGCTGGCGGTGTGGGTGGTAAGGGCCGCCCGGCAGCTCCGCCGGCAGGGGCTGGCCGTTCGCCCCCAACAGCCGCCCTTGGGCATCGACCTGACCGCTCTGCCACAGCACCGCACCGGCGGCGTCGAGCAGCTCCAGGTGCAGGAACGCCCGGCGACTGGGATAGCCGCTGGGGAATTTGTGCCCGGCGAGGTTGACCGTGCGCACGCGGAAAGCGATATTGCCCGCTGTGGAGGTCACCGCCAAAACCTGCAGACTTGCGGCGTTCTTGCCCAAGTTGTCGCGCGCCAACTGTTCGGCTTGACTCAGCGCCGCGTCGCTGGCCTGGGGGTTCAGCTGGGCGCGGCCTTGGCGCAGCAGCTTGGGCAACAGGGTATTGGCGCCGACAAACGTGTGGCGAGAGAACGGACCTCGCGGCTGCAGCGGCGGAAAATCCGTGCCGTTGGGCCGTCGCGCCAGGCGGGTGTGGAGCGGCTGGCCGTCGTCCTGCGTGTCCGGCATGTGGCAGTTCTGGCAACTGCGCGGGCTGGTGCCGCCGCCTTCTGTGGTGAAGGCCGAGCGCCGCCACTCCAAGTAGGTCAGCTGCTCGCCCATTTTGTGGCCGGTGCCCTTGCCCTCTGGGGTCAACGCTTCGGTCACGAGGGCATGGCAAGAGCCGCACAGCGCCGAATCCTGAATGTGGCTGCCCTGCGTGGGCGTGTAACCCACCATATTCTTCATGGGGTTGGCAAACGGCGCGGCGTAGGGCCCGTAGATCTCGCGCTGGGTCCCCAGCTGGTAGCCGCCGCTAAAGCTCGCCTCTTGGCCCAGTCCGGTGGGGGCGATCTGATGGCAGGCGGCGCAAGAGATGCCGTCGCGGGCCAAATCGCCTTCTGGGCCAGCGGCATAGACCAAGTTCATGCTGGTGGCATGGCCTGCGCGGATCTGCGCGTGGCGGCCCATGGGCGAGTGGCAGGTCAGGCAGACCGAGGCAATCGCCCCCGCCGCCGCTGGTGCCCGGGCGATCTCATTGGCCAGGGCGGTGCGAAACAGCGGGTCGCGCGCCGAATTGCCCATGGCCGAGGCGCCCCACAGGCTGAACAGGCCCACGGAGCGGCCCTTCTCGTCCAGGTTGGCGCTGGCGCCGGCGGCGCTGTCGTGGCATTGGCCGCAGCGGGGCGAGGTGACAAAGAGGTCGTGGGCCATGCCGGTCGTGGGTGCCATCACCGGCGCAGGGCCGCCAGGAGCCTGGGCAATTTCACCCGCTGAGCCGTCGCCGGCTTCTGCCAGCTGGGCGTCCGCTCGCAGAATCCCCTGGTTCCCCGTAGAACAACTCGCAGCGGCTAGGGCTGCCACCATCACCAGGACCATCGATTTTTGCATCGCCGCACCTCCGCTGGGATAGGAGCCCAGGGGAGCGCCACAGGTGTGGACCAATACACTACTTTGCAAAGCCGTTCCTCGGACAGAATCCTCCTCTACCCGCCGCCCATCACCTGCTCTTCAATCGCCTCAATGCGCAGCGCCAGGGCCTCCCAATCGGCCATCGCCTTGTCCACCTCAGCCCTTTTGCCCGCTTGCTCCAGCAGCAGCAGCCGCACCTTCTCGCCATCGGCGTACAGCCCGGGGTCGGCCTGCAGCAGCTCGATCTCGCGCAACCTCGCTTCGCCCTTGCCGATCTGCGCCTCCAAGTTGTCGATGCGCGTCTTCAGCTCACGGGTGCGCTTGCTCACTTCCTGGCGGCGCTCGGCCTCTTCGCGCTTGCGGGCCTTCTCCTGCTCGCGAGTCTCAGCTTTTGCCTCAC
This sequence comes from Myxococcota bacterium, assembly GCA_044347905.1. Taxonomy (GTDB): domain Bacteria; phylum Myxococcota_A; class UBA9042; order UBA9042; family UBA9042; genus SXRM01. The sequence continues at coordinate 3,450 of JBIKTV010000202.1, read as the reverse complement.
TGATCGGCACCGCGATCCCCGCCGCCGCCTGGGCCGCAGGGCGATCCGGGACGCCACCTGCCAGCAACCGCTCCACTTCTTTGGGATCCCCGCCGGCTTTGTGGTACAGATAGGCGTCGTAGTCGCCGGTAAACAGCGTGGTCTGGCCCCCCGGCTGGACCTCTAGGATCTTCTCCGCTACAGCGTTGATAAAATAGCGATCGTGGCTGACGATGACCACCGTGCCCTCAAAGGCCGTCAGCGCCTGCTCCAGCACTTCGCGGGTGGTCAGGTCCAAGTGGTTGGTCGGTTCGTCCAGCAGCAGCACGTTGGGTCCGCGCAAGACCATTTTGGCCAGGGCCACCCGGGCCTTCTCACCGCCAGAGAGCACGCCGACGCGTTTGTCGACCGATTGACCAGAAAAGCCCAATCCGCCCAGCACACTCCGCACTTGCGGCACGGTGCGGTCCAGGGCCGAGCGCCGCGCTTCCTCATAGGCCGTGCTCGTCGCGTCGAGCTGCTCGAGCTGGTGCTGGGCGTAGTAGTCGCGCACCACGCCGCTGCCCAGGATCACCTGACCGCCCTGGATGTCCGTGACCCCAGCCAGGATTTTGAGCAGCGTCGACTTGCCCGCGCCATTGGGGCCCACCAGCGCCACTTTGTCTCCGCGCCAGAGCGTCATCGTACAGTCGCGGTACACCACGTTGTCGCCCCAAGACTTTTGCACGTGGTCCAGGCGCAGGACCTCTTTGCCGGTGCGCGTGGGCTCGGCGAACTTGAGGCCGATCTGCTGGCCCGCCGGCACGTCAATGTCGACATTCTCTAGCCGCGCCAACATCTTGAGCCGGCTCTGCGCTTGCTTGGCCTTGCTGGCTTTGGCCTTGAAGCGGTCGACAAACGCCTGCAAGTGGGCGCGCTGGCGGTCGACCTGGGCCTTGGCCGACTGCTGCTGTTCCAAGCGGGCGATGCGGCCCTCAATGAAGTCGTCGTAGCCGCCGGGATACTCGTGCACGCCCTTCTTGGTCAGCTCGACCACGTGGGTGGGGATGCGGTTGAGAAAGTAGCGGTCGTGGCTCACGGCGACCACCGCGCCTTCATAGGCCTCCAGGAAATCCTCAAACCAAGCAAGGCTTTCTAGGTCCAAGTGGTTGGTCGGCTCGTCGAGCATCAGCACGTCCGGGGCCTGCACCAGCAGCTTGCCCAGGGCCACGCGCATGCGCCAACCGCCGGAAAGGCTTGCCACATCGCTGCGCAGATCCTGGCGGGCAAAGCCCAGGCCGCCCAGCACGGTCTTGGCGCGGGTCTCCAGGCTATCGCCGCCCGCCTGATCAAAGGCCACCATCGCCTTGTCGAGCTGGGTGAGGGCGTCCTCCGTGCCCGCCCAGTCGTGGTCGTCGGCCATGCGCTGGTGAATCTCGTCCAGGCGCTGCTTAGCCGCGGCCCAACCCGGCATGCTGTTCAGCACCACTTGCAGCACCGGGCCCTGGCCAATATCTTCGACATCTTGGGGCAAATAGCCGATGCGCATGGTCTTGGGCTTTTGCACCGCGCCGCCGTCGGCCTGCAGTTCGCCGTTTAGGATGCGCAACAAGGTCGTCTTGCCCGCGCCATTGGGCCCCACCAGACCGTAGCGCCGCCGCGGCAGGATCTGCCAGTGCACGCCCTCAAAAAGCGCTTGGGGGCCAAAGGATTTGGAGAGGTTCTGGAGCTGGAGCATGGTCGGCCCTGGGTTGCGGAGGGGAGCTTGGCGCCGCCGGGGACGCAAAGGCCGCGCAGGATAGCACAGGTTGCGCCGGCGAATGCGCTGGGCCCGCCGACCGGGGGGCGCGGTTCCAATTCAGGGGTCAAGAAAGTGACCCCTGAAAGCCTGGCCCCGCGCCGCTGCTAGGTGGGCCGCAAGCGCTCCGGCCCCGCACGATGTCCCCCTGTTGGTCTTGTGCAATTGGGTAAAGTCACCGCTTCCATGGCCGGCAGCGCCGCGGCGAGGCCGGGACCCCCTTTCTGGATCCTCACCCGCCGACCGGGCCGCGCTCCATGCGACAATTCGGTGACGCTCTGTGGGTGCTGAACCTTGATTCTGCGGCAAAACAGCGCACTTTGGCGGCAGAGGTGCGTCATGCAGGCTTTGCGCAAACATTGGTGGTGGTTGGCGGCGTTGGTGCTTTTCTGCATCGTCTGGCTGTTGCTGCCGCGGCGAGCTGGCGGTCAAAGCCCTGCGGGCGCGCCGAGTTCTGACGAGCCCCGCACCTATGAAGGCCCCTTTACCTGGACGCAGAAGCGCATGGGCTTTGGCGCGACCATCCAGGGGACGCTCAAGCTGCGGGTGCTGCCGGCGGCGGGGACGTTTACGTGTTTTCTGAGCGGAAACGGGCCATTGTCGGGCAATCTGCAGGTGGGCCCCAGCAACACCCGCATGGAAGGCCAGGTGCGCATGGCGGCGGGCACCTGCAGCGGCACGTGGAACCCCAAGACCGGCGAGATCAAGGGAGTCGCGCAGTTGCGCACCACCACCACCGGGCGGGCGATCGTCGACACCAACGCCGGTGGCCAAAAGCAACACCACGAGCAGCCATTGGACGCCAGCAGCAGCGATCCGCTGACGTTGCGCGGCATGACCGACGGATCGACGGCCCACGGCGTCGCCACGTATGCCAAGGGCGGCTCCTTTACCTGGACGACCCAGCAGACCGGCGGCGCCACGGCCAATGGCCAACCTGCTCAACCGACCCCGCCCACTCAACCGACCCCGCCCACACAGCCGACCCCGCCTACTCAGCCGACCCCGCCCACCCAACCTCAGGGGCCGGGCAAGCCCAGCGGGCCGATGCCTCCCAAAGTCGCGGGCGCCAAAGCAAAAGCCGACCAGGCCAAGCAGACGCTGGGGCAGGCGATGGCGCCGATCAAGGCGCAAACCCCTGGTTCGGATAGCTTTGACGAGGCCGCGGGCAAGGGCGTCGACGAGGCGACCAAAGCCGGGGTCAAGACCGGTCTGGAGATCGTCGACGCCTCGATCAAGAAGAACGGCTGGAGCGAGGCGCCGGGGCCGGGATCCAAGGCGTTTGACGCCTACGACAAGCTCAACAAGGCCAAGGAAGTCCTGACCGACGTGGACGAGGTGCGCAAGTCGATCAAAGCGCTGGAGGCCAAGGTCAAGGCCGGGGAGATCCGCGGCGACCACGGCAAAATGCTGAAGGGCACGGTGATTTTGGGCAAGGGCCTCAAGCTGGTGGTGGACAAAGTGCCGGTGGTCGGCTGGGCTGGCGCAGAAGTGGTCGACAAGACTTTTGGCGTGGTGGTCAAGGTCGGCAGCGGTTTTGCCAAGACCACAAGCACTTGGGACTGCTGCACCGACGACCCCGCCGCCGACTGCTGCGAATGAATCTGGGGGCACCATGGTCCGATCGCGCTTGATCCCTGCGATTTGCGTTCTGCTGGCCGTGAGCGGATGCGACAAGCTTCGCGCGCAGCTGC
>JBIKTV010000097.1:0-15405 GCA_044347905.1 Myxococcota bacterium | reverse complement strand
GCGGAGTCGTAACCGCGGTACTCCAGGCGCCGCAGGCCTTCCACAAGGATTTCAGCGGCCTGTTGGGGGCCGACATAACCGATAATGCCGCACATGCGAGTCTCCTGGAGCTCTTGAGCGGATCCGCGGATCCTGGACTCAATCCTCTGCCTGCAAAACGGGGGGTGGTTGGGCGGCGCGCAGGGGGCCAAAGGCGCGGATCGCCGGCCTCAGAGCCTGTGAAAAAATTCTGGATGTGAAAGAACAACGATTGACAACATTGGATTTTTTGACTCTCGATGGCCTGAAGCCGAGGTTCTTTCACATCCTCTCAGGGCATTGGCTCGGGCGCGGCCTAGAAATACAGCTCTAGGTACAGGGTCGCCGGCACGGCCACGGGGCGGGTAAAGCTCAGCGATCCATTGGTGATATCCACTTGGCCCAGGTCGCGGTAGAGGTGGTCCGTCCAAGTCGCTTCGGTGCCATCGACCCACGCAAACTTGTAGCCGGCGACTTTGGCGTCCGCGGGCAGGCCGTCGACCTGAATGCGCAGATCGTGCATCAGCGTCTGGCGCCCCGCCGTCACCTTGATCTCGTTGTCCGCCACCATGATGCGCATCATGCGCTTGCGGTCCTTGGTCACGTAGCCAAAGATGTCGTTCTTGTCGGGCGTGGTGCACTCCGTCGGTTCGTTGAGCACGTTGACGCAGCTCGTGCGCGTGGCCAAAGCGATAATGCCGACATCCGGGTTGCTCGCCTGGTTGCCCGACATGTTGACCGCGTCCGGGCCGTGCTGAACCGCCACCATCTGCTTGCGGCCCATGTGGTCGCCGTGGAACCAGAAGGTGTCCCAGCCGGTGGGCTTGAGCGCGCCGTTGGCGATCTTTTGCTGGCTAAACCACAGAAAATCGCTCTCTTTGGCCGTCGTCGCCAGCTGCACCTTGTCGACCGCCGGATCTTCGGGATTGAGCGTCGGGATGCGCACCAGTTGGCCGATCGTCGCTTCCGTGACCAGACCCTGCCACAGCATCTTGGTCGAGGCAAAGAAGCCACCGCGCCAAGCCGCATAGCGCCACGTGTCGTACATGCTCGACTTGGAGTCGTTGAGCGCGGCGACGTCGGTGGGCGCCTTGGTGATGCGCAGGTCGGTAACCCAGATCGGAATCGGCTCGGTGCCCTTTGCGCCGTCCGCGCCCTTCTCCGCCTTGAGGCCCTTGGCAGCGGCGTAGTCAGCGATGCGCTTGATGATCTGCTTGGCCTCGCCCGGCGATCCGGCCTCGATCTCGACCGAGAGATGGGTCAGAGACAGGCGCTCGCCCTTGGCCGGCTTGTTCTTGGGGTCGACAACAAAGTCAATGAAATCATAGATGGGCGAGCGATTGCTGCTGCCGGTGTCCTGGACTTCCAGATCGCCGCGAATCACCACAGAGGGGCCGACGATCTTGACGATGTTCGCCACCTCAATGGCAAATTCTTCGCGCAGTTCGTTGGCAAAATACTTGTACGCTTCCAGCCACTTGGCCCGATCGGCCGGGGTGTTCTGATAGCCGCCGGCGCCAAACGGGTCGCGGAGGAACTCAAAGGCCACCAGCGGCTGGCCGCAATACCAGGGCTTGACCGTCGTCGCGTCGGTGGAGCGGCACAGCGGATCGACCTCGCAGTACCACGGCTTGGAGGCCTGGCCCTTGAACTTGGCGCACATCGGGCCTTCGTCCACGGTGCCTTGGCTCGCGGCGTTCTTTACGTCCTTGAGGTCAAAGTCGTAGAAATGGGCGAGGCGGCGCACGGCCTTAGCCCACTTGGCCGGGTCTTGGATCGGCTTGCCGACGACCTGGCCGTCCTTGTACACGCAAGTATCGCCGACCGTGCCCAGGTCGTACGACGCGGTCCACAGCGGAAACGCCCCCATGGTGCGCGTGGCGCCAAGCAGCTGATTGAACAGATGATTGGGATCCTTGATGCCGTAGCTTTCCATGTCCGCGGTGTCTTTGGTGCGGTCGGGAAAAAGGCCTTGCATGAGCGGTTTGCAGCCGTAGCCGCTGGGGATGCGCGCCCAGAAGGTCGTCAGGCTGCGGGCGCTCTTGTTGAACAGCGGCGACTTGTCTTCGTCGTCGGCGATGGTCTTGAGCGTGTTGTTGATTCCCTGCATCGACTTGACCTTGAGGCCATCGGTGTCGGGCTGCTTGTACTCGCCGCAGTTGGCGCCGATGCACACCGCGGTGTAGTCCTGGGTCTTGGCGGTGCCGATCTTGCTGGCGTCGGCAGCAGTAAAGGTGTTGGTGATCAGTGAGTTGGCGTCGACGCGGATCGAGCGCTTGCGCACAGCAGCGCTGACCTCTGGCTGCACCACCGTCTCTTCTTCAATGCAGCCGCCGAGCACTGCGGCCAGCAGCACTGCCGCGACGGTCCCCGCTTGCGTGCGGGCGCGATGGCCGGCGGGTGCGGACTGCGGCAGGGCAAAGCCTTGGGAGGCAACGGTGAATCGGCGGCGCATGGGGACCTCGCGGCGACGGGTAATCGCCCGTGGCAGTATCGTGGAGAGGGCAGGTCAGGTCAAGCCACTGATGCAGCGGCGTTGAGTCCGCTGCGGCAGAAAAAACAATGCACGATCATGTGGTTGTCCAGTGAAGCTCGGCGATCAGGCCTCCGGCCTCGCGCTGGGAGAGGAGCAAGGTGCCGCCAAGGCGCTGCAAGTGGCTGGCGACGACCGCCAGACCCAGACCCAGGTGGCCGTCGCCCTGGCGAGGCGTGCCGCGGGCGGCGGCCTGCAGATCGGCGCAGCCGGGGCCATTGTCCGCCACCTGCCAGTGCCCGGGCCCCAAGCGCTGCACCGCCACCCACGCGGGCCCAGGGCCGCGCCGGCCCAGACGCCGGGCCAGGGCGTGGGCCTGCAGGGCATTGACCACCAAATTGTCCAAGCACTGCAGCCATTCGTCCTCAGCCAGGGCCGCGGGCCCCGCGAGCTCGGGCGGCAATTCGAGCCGCACATCCACCGCGGTCGCTTCGGCGCTGACGAGCTCTGGCCACGCCTCAAGCCGCCGCGGTCTAACGGCCGCCCGGGTGGGCAGCGCGCGCAGGGCAGGGCTAAGCAAATGCTTAGGTTTTTCCGCATACGGCTGCAGCGGGGTCAGCCACGGCTCGGCCTCCGGGTGGTCCATGGCGGCCATTTCTAGCAGAGAAGTCGTCGCGAGCACGGCATTGTTCATGTCGTGGGCGAGCTTGCGAACCATCGCCAGCAGCAGCGCCAAGGTGGCGGGCGGCAGAGGTACTACGCTGATCGGTGCCGACAAATCGCTCATGATCCCGCCTTGCGGGGCTCCAAAGCCCAGATCAATCCAAGGTTTTGTGGGCAGCCGGGCTCAGGCGACCTAAGGGTCTGGAACAAATCAAGTTGAACGGGACAACCACCGCCGGAGCGGCGAGTGGGACCCGCGATCCCGAAGGGCGCGAGCACTGCTCGCGAGTGGGACCGCAAGGACGCGAGCTTGCGACCCACCCAGCCAGCATACGGGACAGAGAAATGATCGACCTGATCATTTCCAGTCCCTATGGCCCATTGCAGCTTTGGCCAATGCGCCAGACGGTGACTGACAGCGCCCCGCTGGGCTCCGCTCCACCGACCAGCCAGCCCTGGCGCTTGGCGTCCACATAGACCGTGCGTGCGTCAAAAAGTGCAGGCGGCAGGGGATCGACAGGCGCCTTGACCACGCTGACTGCACTCAGGCCGCCGCACAGGCCAAACTGCACCTGAAGCTGGTGTTTGAGCTCCAGCGGACTGCTAAAGGCCGGCCCTAGGTCCAAGCTGGCGCAGAGAGCCGCGTCGGCATTGGCCTTTGCTTGCGGGGTCGTCGGCCGCGGCAGAGCCCACCACGCGTTCATGCCCGCAGCGTCATAGAGCGACGGCGCAAACAGCGGACCTGGGCTCCAGTGCCAGAAGAGCGCGGTATCGGCCGTTGGGCTCTTGACGTTTTCAAAGGCGGGGATCGGCGTGCGGGTAAAGTCGGCGGTCACGAGCGTCGGCGCGGTGTTGAACGGCGTATAGGGAATCGCCAGACACTGGTGGGCATCGGCGATGCTCGGCAGGCCCGGGATGCCGTCTGGCCCGCAGATGTCGATGCCCAGCGTGGGTTTCTGCGTGGCCGGGTCGATAAAGCGCACCGCGCCACCCACCACGGCAAACAGGTCTTTCTTGGCGTCGTAGAACGCCGTGGCCCCAAGCCGCGGTTGAGGAATCTGTGCTTGGGGCTTGGCGGCGAGGATCTTGGCCCGCAGGTCGGTCCACTGCAGCTTCTCTAGGTCCAGGGCAGCATACGTCGCCGTCTCCATGGTCTGGTCATAGCCGCCAAAGATAATCAGGCGGTTGCGCACGCCATCCAGGGCCACAGCCGGCGCGGCGACCTGCGGGGTATTGGCCGCGGTGAGCGACACGACCGCCCCTGTGCCGGGCAGGGCATTGGGCAGCGGGATCCCCAGCACGGCGTTTGTCGGGAGCAGCTGCGGCTCCACCTGAAACTGGCCGTTGAGCAGTTGGCCGGTCCACAGCTTGGGGAGGGTTGAAATCTCTTTGCCGGCGAGCAGTTTGATGCCGCCCGCTAGCACCCAGCGGCTGCCCTTCACGTCGATTGAGCCCGCACCAAAGGCGTAAAGCACGCCGCTGGAGGTAATGCGGTGCCAGATCTGGCCGTCGTCCAGGCACCAGGCGTCGGCGGCGGGCACGAGGCGCGGGACACCAGGGGTGGTGGGCAGCTCCGCGGTCAGACCGCCGGCCAAGCACAGCGCCTGCTTTTGCGGCCACCACGCCATCGCATGGCCCACGCGGGCGCGCGGCACGGCTTGGTCCAGGCGGGCGACCTTGCCGGTGGCCGTATTCCAGCTCCACAATTCTGGGCTGTGCAGGGCCTTGCCGCCCACCAGCTTATAGCCGCCGCCGATCACCACGGCGTTGAGCGACGCCGACCAGGCCGCCAAGCCTCCGGCGCGACCCAAGGCCTCTGGCGAAGGCGAGTAGGCAGTGACATCGGCAAACGTCAGCTCGTTTTGGTCGCCTTGCAGGCCCACCTGGGCGGACTTGAGCAGCGGGGCTGTGGCGCCGTCGACCTGGCCGCCCGCGATGTACAGCTTGCCATCGGGGGCCCAGACGCACTGGGCGCCGCTGCGAGGTGCAATTGCCGCCGTCACGTTGAGCTCGTTCGCCTGCACAATCGCGCCGTCCCACGACCAACGCAGCCATTTTCCGTCCGTTTGGGCCAAAATCACATGGCGGCTGTCCGGGCTCTGCGCCGCGCACCACACGTCGGTGGTGATGTCGGAGCCGCCCTGGATGTCCATCCAGCCAGAAGCGGAATCGCCCATGTGCGCCCACTTGGGCTTCTTGAAGTGGCTGTCGATCAGTGCCAGACCGCGGTTGCCGCTGTCGTTCATCAAGAAACCCTTGGCAGACTGCGGATTTGCCGGAGATTGATCGGCCGGCGGCAGGGGGGCCAGGCCGTTGGACCCAGAAGTCTCCGCTTCTACCCAGTCGTTTGGACCGGCGGAGAACCACACCTGATGCGCCATCTTCCCTTGGGCCGAGCCGCCGACCAGCCAAGCGCCGTCCAAGACCGGATCGTCGACGAGCGCTGCGCCAGAGCGGGCCCCGGGGGCCAGGTTGGTGTCGCGGTACCAGAACGACGCTTCGGCTGGCTCTGGCACTTCGATGTACCACTCCTCGCTCAGGTCCGCAGATCCCGTCAGCGTCGCCACTTCGCCGCCATAGAGGCGGAACTTGCGGTGCGCCTCCCACCAGGTCAGCGACCAACTGTGGCGCGGCTCTGGGGCACCCTGGCGCATTTCGGTAAAGCCGGGGTCAAAGGGCAGCGCGCTGCATTCCGCGCCGTCGCCGGCGACATTGCAGGTCACAGTGGGGGTCGCCAGGACATCGCCGTTGGGGCACAGGGCCTTGGCGCCGCCGCAATCTGGGCAAGCCGCGCCGACCGCCAGCGACTGGCTGCCGCTGGCAAAGGTGAAGTTCTCATCGGCAAAGCCGTCGCAGTCGTCGTCGATGCCGTTGCAGGTCTCCGCTGCGCTGCTGGTGTCGGCAGAACAGGCCACCAACTTGTCACTGCCGCAGATCACCTTGCCGGTCTTGCCGCTCAATGCGCACGCGCCTTTGCTGGCGATGCAGGAGCCGCCCAGGGGTTGGCCAGCTAGGCTCAGGCCCTCGTCGGTCTGGCCGTCGCAGTCGTTGTCGGTACTGTCGCACCAGCTCTCGACTTTCTGCCAGTCTGGCACCGCGCCGGTCTGCTTGGGCTGGCAGACGCAGCCATTGCACGGGCCGGTGGGCTGGGCGATTGCCGTGGCCGGCTCGCAGATCACCGTCAGCTGATCGGCTTTGCCTTTGCAGGCGCCCTGATCGCAGAGCCCCGCGGCGTCGGGCAGGGGATCGGCACCCTTGACCTTGTCGGCCGCGTCGACCATGCAGTCGGCATCGCTGTCCGCAGTATTGGACTGGGCCGCATCGGGGATGCCGTCACCGTTCTGATCCTTGGGGTTTTTGAGATCTGGGCCGATCTCCGTGGGGTCATCGACGCCGTCGCCGTCGCTGTCCGTGTTGTCGGCCTTCATGGCGTACTTGAGCTCGTAAGCGTTGGTTAGGCCATCGCCGTCAAAGTCCAATTCGGGGGCTTGGCAGTGTTTTTCAATGCACACGCCGCCGCCGCATTCATCGCTGCCGCTGCAAGAAGAAGAGCAGAATCCGCCGTAACAGACGCCGCTTTCGCACTCTTGGTCCTGGCCACAGCTCGCGCCAAAGCGCCTGGGCTTGCGGGTCAAGCGGTCACAGGAAAGCGAGCCGGCGGCCAGCAGAATCAGCACCAAAAAGCCCAGCAATTGGCGCATGCGCGGCGAGAAATAGGGCTGGTGCACGGCGGGCTCCTTGCAGAGGGGGGCCCAGAGGGTAGCAAAGCTCGGCTTGTTCGGCCAATGCGGCGGCCCTCCAAGGGCGCGGTTGGGCAAAGTCACCGCTTCCATGGCCGGCTGCGCCGCGTCGAGCCCTCGCCCCCCTTTGGGGATCCTCCCCGCCCTCCGATCTCGACTTTGCTCCGCGGAATGATGAGAGACACCAAGTGATACCGAATTTCCTCACTTAAGGGTGCAAAAATAAAGGGGTGAAGTGTTGGCACGCCGCCTGCACAAGCCAGAGTCGCCCCATCGAGGCAACGAGGCAAACCATGCTGGCCAAGGTCTGGACCGCAGCGCTGATCGGCGTCGACGCGCGCCCGGTAGAAGTCGAATGCGATGTCGGCAGCGGGGTCCCCGATTTTGCAACGGTCGGTCTCGCCGAACTGGCCGTCAAGGAAGCGCGGGTGCGGGTTCGCAGCGCCATTCGCCACAGCAAATTGCCGTTCCCCCAAGGGCGCGTGACGGTCAACTTGGCCCCGGCGGATTTGCGCAAGGATGGCACGAGCTTTGACCTGCCCGTGGCCCTGGCCGTGCTGACCGCTGATGGCCGCATCCCCGCGCCGGCCCTGCGCGATTGGGTGGTCGTGGGCGAACTCAGCTTGGACGGAGCCCTGCGCCCGGTGTGCGGGGTGCTGGCCGTCGCAGAAATGGCCGCGCAATTGGGCCTTGCCGGTGTCATCTGCCCGACGGACAACGCCTCTGAGGCCCTGGCCGTGAGCGGAATTGGCGTGCGCTGGGCCGATCACCTGGGCGATCTTGTGGCGCAGCTGCGCGGCGAACGGCTGTGGCCAGAGGGGATCGCCGCGCTGGGCAGTCTGCCGGGCCGACATCCCCTCTGCTGGTCCGATGTGCGCGGCCACGAGCAGGCCAAACGGGCCCTAGAGGTCGCTGCAGCGGGCGGGCACAACGCAGTGCTGTGCGGCACGCCTGGCACGGGCAAGACCATGCTGGCGCGGCGCCTGCCGTCGATTCTGCCGCCGCTGGTGGCCGCCGAGGCGATCGAGGTCACCAAGATCCACTCGGTGGCTGGACTTTTGCCGTCGCGCACGGGCCTGCTGGCTGAGCGGCCGTTCCGCGCGCCGCACCACACCGCCTCGGCGGCTTCGCTGGTGGGGGGCGGGAGCATCCCCAAGCCCGGCGAGGTGTCGCTGGCCCACCGCGGTGTGCTGTTTCTGGATGAGCTGGCCGAATTTCCCCGGCATGTGCTGGAGACCCTGCGCCAGCCGCTGGAAGACGGCTATGTGACCGTGACGCGGGCGCGCCAGGCCGTGCGCTTCCCCGCCCAAGCGATCGTGCTCGCGGCGCTCAATCCGTGCCCGTGCGGTCACCACGGCGGCGCCCAGGGCCGCTGCGTGTGCTCGCCCCTGACTCTTGAGCGATATATGGGTCGATTGAGCGGTCCGCTGCTCGATCGCCTGGACATCCAGCTGCGGCTGCCCACCCTCGCCGGCGAGCTGCTGCGCGGCGGGCCCACGGGCGAGACATCGGAGCAAGTGCGCCAGCGGGTCATCCTTGCCCGCGAAACCCAGACCACCCGCTACGCCGAGTTCGCGGCCTACGGGCGCATCCCAAGCAACGCCGAAGTGCCGATCGCGACCCTGCGGCGGTTGAGCCCTCTCGCCCCCAAGGTCCACGATATGTTGCTCAAAGCCTTGGATGTTTACGGCTTGTCTCCGCGGGCTCACGACCGCGTGTGGCGGGTGGCGCGCACGCTGGCTGACCTGGACGGTTGCGCGGACATCGAGGCGGGCCACATCGGGGAAGCCCTGCAATACCGCTGGTTTGACCGAAAGGTTCGCGCGGGCTGAGCGGCGGCACAGCCCATCACTCTTCAGCAGACGCAAAGGCCCTTTGGTGGGTCGGTGTGGCGCCTCGCGCAAGGTCGCGGGGGGCGCAGGTTTGGCGGCGGTGTCCGCCCTTTTGGCAAGGAGTACGCTCATGGCAATTGCGATGGCAATCACGGCGATCAGTGACCTCATCCGCTCGGTGGAGAAGGCTTTTGGCCGGGGCACGCTGATGGCGGCCGATGGCGAGGCGATCGAGCAAAACATCGATGTGGTGCCGAGCGGCTCGTTTGCCCTGGACCGGGCGCTGGGCATCGGCGGCGTGCCCAAGGGGCGGATCATTGAGATCTACGGCCCAGAGTCGTCGGGCAAGACCACCATGGCCCTGTCGATCGTCGCGCAGGCCCAGCGCCAGGGCGGCGTGGCGGCCTTTGTCGACGCGGAGCACGCCCTGGACCTGCGCTATGCCCGCTCGCTGGGGGTCGATTGCGCGCGGATGCTGCTGAGTCAGCCCGACTGCGGCGAGCAGGGCATGGATGTGGTCGAGGCGCTGGTGCGGTCGGGCCAAGTCAGCGTGGTGGTCGTCGATTCGGTCGCGGCCTTGACTCCCAAGGCGGAAATCGACGGTGAGATGGGCGACAACCATGTCGGTCTGCACGCGCGGCTGATGAGTCGGGCGATGCGCAAGCTGGCGTCGCTGGCCCACCAGACTGGCACCACGCTGATCTTCCTCAACCAAATCCGCATGAAGATCGGCGTCATCATGGGCAGTCCGGAGACCACGACCGGCGGCAATGCCCTCAAGTTCTACGCCTCGGTGCGCATGGACGTGCGGCGCATCGGCAGCATCAAGAAGGACGATACCGTCCTGGGCAACCGCCTGCGCATCAAAGTGGTCAAGAACAAGCTGGCGCCGCCGTTCCGCCAGTGCGAGATCGACCTGCTGTTTGGCCAGGGATTCTCTCGCGAATCCGAAGTGTTCGACCTCGGCGTTGGCCAAGGGGTGCTCAGCCGCAGCGGCGCCTTCTACCGCTTGGGGGATGAGATGGTCGGCCAGGGCCGCGACCGCGCCATCGCCGAACTCAAGGCCCGGCCCGAGCTGTGCGCCCGCCTCGCAGCGCTACTCAGCGACGACACCTCGGCGGCCGCCAGCGGCGAGGTCGACGAGGCGGCGTGAAGGCCCCGGGGCGGCACCCCCTAGCGCTGGCGTTTCCCCCCATATTCCGCAACCCCGCAGCTCGCTTGGAGGAGTGGCTGTGGGCAGAGCAGATGCCGCCGGGCGAATTCCGTCCGCGGTGCCCCACCAGAGCGCGCGGGTTGCGCGACCTGGCCGATGTTCATCGCGGGCCTACCCCCGGGGGCGCCATCGCCGCCCGGACCCTCTGCCCGCCGCAAGAACTGCCGCCCCAGCTGAGGGCGGCGCAGGAGTAGACCATGACGGACCTGAATAAAGTGATGTTGATCGGCCGCATTGGCGCCAAGCCGGAGCTGCGCAAGACCCAGGGCGGTGACGCGGTGTGCCGCATGCGCGTGGCGACCTCGCACGGCGTGCGCCAGGAGGGCCAGAGCGAGCGCGAGACCCTGTGGCACTCGGTGGTGGCCTTTGACCGCCTGGCCGAGCTGTGCGCCGAGCACCTGGACAAGGGCCGGCTGGTCTACGTCGAAGGGGCGCTGCGGGCGACTTCGTGGCGCGACAAGGAGGGCGTGGTCCACGACACCCGCGAAGTGCGCGCCCACAACATCAGCTTCTTGGGGGCCCACGGCAAAGTGAGCAGCCCGGAGGCGGTGGCGGCCTAAAGGCAGATCTGCCGCTGGGCGCGGGGCAGGGCTCACCCCTTGCTCCGCGCTCAGGCGGCGGCGATGGCCATTTGGGTCCATTGAAAAGCGACTACTTGAGAAGCTCAACCCGGATGGTTCGTCCCTTGATGCGCATGCGCCCTTGGGCAATCAGCCGCCGCCCGGCCTCTGGGGCCACCGCGACATAAGCTTGGTCGTCGCCGATCTCAATGCGGCCAATGTCGCCCGCCGCCACGCCGCCCTCGCCGCTCAAGGCGCCCAAGATGTCGCCGGCGCGGATCTTGTCTTTGCGGCCACCGCGCACCAGCAGCGTCAGCATGGCCTGGGCCTGATCCGCGGCCAGCTCTTTGCGCTTCTCCGACGGCCGGGGCGCGGCCTTCGCGATAGGCAAGGGCTTTTTGGCCACGCGCTGGGCCATCGCCACTTCGGCCAGGCGCAGGCGCTCACCGTCGCCTTCGGTGGCCAAGGAGATCGCCAAGCCCTCCGCCCCCGCGCGCCCGGTCCGGCCAATGCGATGGACGTAGACTTCGGCCGACGGCGGCAGCTCGTAGTTGATCACCGCGTCGATCCCGGCGATGTCCAGCCCGCGCGCCGCGACATCGGTGGCCACCAGGATCCGCGTGCTGCCGTTGCGGAATTTGACCAGCACCCGGTCGCGATCGCGCTGCTCCAAGTCGCCGTGGAGGGCCTCTACCGCGTGACCCGCCGCGCCCAGCCAGGAGGCGACATTGCGGACGCTTTCTTTGAAATTACAGAAGATCAGTACGCTTTTGGCATCGCGCAGCTCCGGGCCGCCCAGCACCGCGTCCAGTGCCGAGGCGCGCTCATCACTGGCAATCGCGTGCAGCCACTGGCGAATTTGCGGCTTGCTCTCCGCCGAGTCGATGACCTTGACCCGCACAGGCGTTCGCTGCCACTTGCGCGTCACCGCAGAGATCGCTGGCGGCATGGTCGCAGAAAACAGCACAGTTTGGCGCTGTTGCGGCAGGGCCGTCAGGATCTTTTCGGCGCTCGGCAAGAAGCCCATGTCGAGCATGCGGTCGGCCTCGTCCAGCACTACCACGCGCAAGCCGGCAAAATCCAGTTCGTGATCCAGCAGATCCAGCACCCGCCCCGGCGTGCCGACCACCACATGCACCCCTGCCTGCAAAGCTTGGCGCTGAGGCCGCGACGGCTGGCCACCCGCCACCACCAGCACCCGAAGGCCTGGCCTGTGCCGCCCCAGGGTGCGCAGCGCCGTGCCGACTTGGGCCGCGAGCTCGCGGGTGGGGCAAAGCACCAGGCCTTGAACGGTATTCTCCTGCAAATCCAAGCGTTCTAGCATCGGCAAGCCAAACGCCGCGGTCTTGCCGCTGCCGGTAGCCGACTGACCTACCAGATCCTGGCCCTGCAAAAGTACTGGAATCGCTTGCACTTGAATCGCGGTGGCCTGCTCATAGCCGAGTTCGCCAACGACCCGCAGCGACACGGCGGACAGGCCCAGCGCCGCAAAAGAGTCGGGCGCTGTCTGGGCATCCTGGGGCAAATTCATGGGGTTCCAATAGGGGGTAGGGTCAGGTCCAGATCGCGCCCCGGCAAGGGGCCCGGCCGGCCAAAGCGGGTCTTGGGCGGGTTGAAATAGCCAAACCGCAGCTTGGGAAAGCGCCGCCGCAGCTCGTGAATCGCCGCCACGACGCCCAGGGGACCGTTCACCGTGCCCTCCGGCAGCAGCTTGAGGTACAGCTCAGGGTCGATGTTGAGATTGCGGAGCTGGATCAGGTCGACGCCGCCCTGGTCAATAAACGCAGACAGCGCCTCAATTTCAGCCCAGGTGTCGGAGACGCCCGGAAAAACAAACCAGTTGATCGACACGTACTTGCCGCGGAGGCTCATCTCCTTGGCCGACTGCAGAACGTGCGAAAAATCGTAGCCGCGCGGCCGGTAGTAGCGCGTGTAGACCTCGGGCTGGGCCGAATTCATGGAGATGCGGATGCTGTCCAGCCCCGCCTCCGCCAGCCGCGCCACCACTTTGGGCAAGCTCGCATTGCTGTTGAGGTTGACCACGCCGGCCTGGGTCCTTTCGCGGATGCCGCGCACCGTGGCCTCCAGCACTTTGCCCTGCATCAGCGGTTCGCCCTCGCAGCCCTGGCCAAAGCTCACCACGCCGTTGGGCACGCGCTCTAGGTGCAAAACCGCCAGCTCAATCAGATCCTTGGCCACCGCGGGCACGGCGATGCGCTCGTGGTTGGCAGAAAAGCTCGACTCCGACTGGTCAGAAATGCAGCCCACACACGCGGCGTTGCATTTGCTGGCGGCGGGCATCGGCGCTTCCCAGCGGCCCAGGAAGAAGTTCTGCGCCGCCCTGCAGTGGTAGACCAGCGCACAGTGCTCAATGTGCTTGATCGCCAAGTTGTTGGGCAGAGCGGTGCGCAATTGCGTCACGCCGGCTTGGACTTGATCGATGTCAAAGCGGTAGGGATCCTGGCGCTGGTCGGCGTCTATGCGCAGGGCCGGGACGACAAACCGCCCGTTTTTCCAGCCGATCGCCGTATACGCGTACAGGGTCAGATCCGGGGCGCCTGGCCGGGTGTCATAGGCCGGATGCAGCAACCGCGCATACGCCGGCGCGACAAAAGCGGCGACTGCCTGCAATTCTCCGGTGTTTTCATCGCCCAGCACCTCCACTGGTTCGTCGGTCAGAGGGTCCAAAGCCCACGGTGTCCGCCCAGGAAGCACAAAAACATCGGAGCCCTTGGGCAGGGTGATCAGCTCAGCATCCAGAGGCTGTCTCCAACTCTCTCCGTCCCAAGCCAGCATGGCCAGATGCGGATGGTCAAAGATGTTGCCGTGGCAGTCAGCCACCATGGCGCGGGCGAAGTCAGCTTTCACGTTGGATTTTCCTGCCGGTTGGGCGATTTCACAGGCTCTGAACGGCCAGGGACGGTGGAGTGGACGTCCTGTCGGCGACCCGTGTGCGCGACGGCCGAGGCCCTCAAGAGCCGGGAAGAATACCGCAGACCGGCGCTTCCGTCGCCTACAATGTGAGCTGGGCGTTGACCATGGCGTTGAAACTCGCGGGCGAGCCCAAGTTCACGCCGCCGATGGGGGTGCGCACGCCATCGCCGGCCTTGGAGATCGGCGCCTGTACGGCGAGGCCGATTTGCAGCTTGCGCAGGTAGAATCGCGCACCCGTGGTGATAAAGAACGTGTTGTTGAAGGCCTTAGCGTTCGCGACGTTGAACATGCCGTCGAGCTCGACGGACAAGCCCAGCACCCCCAAGTCCGCCAGGATCGCCGCGCCGGTGTCGACATAGCGCATCGTCTTCAGATCGTTGAGCGGGGTGGCGTCCTTGTTCTTGTCGCTGAACGGCCGCATCTCCACAAACTCGCCGCGGACGCTGAAGTCAAAGATCGCCAGCTCGGCGGCCAGGATGCCGTAGCCCGTCCAGCTGAAGTAGTCGTGCATAAACCGCGGACTGGCGCGAACGTTGGACAGGGCGATGGTGTCCGAGTCGATGGAGCCGAGCGGCGCCCAAGCCGAGCCGCCGATCGAGAACCCAAGGGATTTATTGGTCGAGCCAAAGCCGTGGCCCACGCGCAGGTCCAAGCCCGGATTGCCCAGCACCACCTTGGAGTCCTTGCTGGTATAGAAGCCCGCGAGTGGCACCTGGGCGGTCAGCTGGGCGGGGCCAAAAATCACCCCTGCGTAGGGCTCCAGGGCAAAGGTCGTTGTGGGCTCCGGTTCGTTGTAAATCGACACCACCTCCGCCAACATTTTGAGCTTTTGCGAGTCAATCTGGTCGACGGCCTTCTCTTGCTCCGGGGTCAGCTGGCCTTGGGCCTTGAGCTCGGCCTTGAGCTGCGCCTTGAACTGCTCGACCTGGCCGCTGTCCGCCATCGCCTTGACCTGCACCGGATCGACATACTGCACATAATCGACTACTTGTGCGGCGCCGGGGTTCTGCTTGGTGTACGCGTCGACCTGGCTCTTGACCAGCGACTGCACCACGGCCTTGACCGGCGCCACCTGAAAATGCGCTCCGGTAAAGAAGCGCCGATCGCTCGACCGCTGCACCATCGACTTGCCTGAAAACAGGTCGCCGTCCTTGAACGGTTCCGCCTGCGCCGGCCCGGGCCACAGCCAAGCAAGGGTCGTCACAGCCAGCGCCAACCAAACCGACGCCTGCCTCTCAAGGGCCAATGACTGTCGCCGCATCGCCGCTCTCCTTGTGGAAATCTCCCGCCTGTCCCCATGTTAGGTGTGCCTCTAGCTGCCCGCAACGGGTCGAATCGGCAAATCCAGGCGGCGACCGTGGCAAAGTCGCGCCGGCTGGCTTACACTGCCGCCCCGCCTTGATTGATGCGGGGTAGTGCGCCGATGCTGCCCGATCCAACCCGCCAACCTGCCACAAATGAGCGCGATCCGGTCTCTGAGGGGCCGGACGGCGATCTGCCGCCTCCCATGCCAGAGCTGCCGCCTCCCCTGCCCCAAATCCCCGCCAAGCAAGTTGATTTGGCGGGTGAGCCGGAGCCTGAACAGGAGTCTGAGCCACTCTCGGCACCGGAGCCAGAACAGGAGTCTGAGCCGGAATCGGAACCTGAGCCGGAACCGGAACCTGAGCCGGAACCGGAACCTGAGCTGGAATCGGAACCTGAGCCGGAATCCGAACCTGAGCCGGAATCGGAACCTGAGCCGGAATCGGAACCTGAGCAGGAGTCGGAACCAGAGCCGGAGTCGGAACCTGAGCCGGAAACGGAACCTGAGTCGGAATCGGACCAGGACCAGGACCAGGAAACAGAGCCAGAGCCAGAATTCGCCGAGGCCAGCCAGACGACCGCGGTCCATCCGCCGCGCCGCCTGCCTACCTGGGTGCTGGGCAATGGCCGCCTGGGCGATTTTGCCTTTTGGGCTCTGCTCATCGCCTTT
>JBIKTV010000441.1:0-4916 GCA_044347905.1 Myxococcota bacterium | reverse complement strand
TGACAGCGATGCCTCTGGCGGCTGGTGGCTGCAGTTTGGTCGCAGTCCTGAGGAGTTCCGGCTCATGGCCCGGCAAATTCGCCCCGGCCACCGCGTGTGGCTGAGCGGCGATCAGCGCTTGGCCCTGGCCGCCCAGAAGGCCGTTCAGGCCGCCGAGCCGAGCGGGCGCATCCCCCTGCGCCTAGAGGTTTCCGGGGCACTGGGCCAGCCGCTGCACAGCGTGTGGACCGCTCTGGGTCCGGTGGGCCGCGGTGTGCATGTTTCAGTGCAAAGTGAAATTGATCTGCTTTCGGCCGCGGGCCAAGGGCTCGATGAAGCGCTGCTGCGCGAAAAACTCGCGGCCCTGGGCGGCACGCCGCTGCGCTGCGAAGAGCTGGACTGCAGCGGTCTGCCTGGGCAATTGCACTTGCCCGTGTCGGCCCTGAAGGCCCTGCGCCGCCAAGCGGTCGACCTGCTGCTGCCGCTGATTCACGCCGCCCACCGCCACGCCACCGATCCCGAGCCGGTCGCCGCCAAGGTCGTGGCCCAGGCCGCCGCCCTCCATGCCCGCCGCTTCTGGCAAGCGCCTGAGCAGCCCCAGCTGGTGCCGCTCGTTCGCCAGGAAGACCAGCTAGACGCAGTGATCGCCGCCGGGCTGCCAGAAGTGGTCTTGGATTGGATGGATTTGGTGGGCCTGACCCGGGCCGTTGCCAAGGCCCGCGCCGCCGGACTGCGCGTCACCATTGCGACCGTGCGGGTGCAGAAGCCCGGAGAAGACGGCTTTGACCGGCGCATCGCCCGGCTGGAGCCCGACGCTGTGCTGGTGCGCCATTGGGGCGGCCTCATGCACTTTGCGGGCCTGCCGGACGACCAACGCCCGATGATCCATGGCGATTTCTCGCTCAACGTGACCAATTCGGTGACGGCCCACCACCTGCTCGCCCTGGGAGCCGACACCCTGACCGCGGCCCACGACCTCGACACCGTGCAACTCGGCCAAGTGCTCAACGGCGCGCCCGCCGAGCGCATCGAGGTGATCGTTCACCACCACTTGTCGACTTTTCACACTGAGCACTGCGTGTATGCTCATCTTTTGGGCAAAGGCCGCGACTTCCACAGCTGTGGTCGGCCATGCGAGCAGCACCTGTTGGCCCTGGGCGACCGCGTGGGCTACCAGCACCCCGTGATCGTCGACGTGGGCTGCCGCAATACCGTGTTCAACGCCCAGGCCCAGAGCGCGGCCCAGGTGGTGCCTGAGCTTTTGCGTCGCGGAGTCAAGCGCTTTCGCGTGGAGCTGCTGCGAGAAAACGCCGAGGAGACCGGCTTGGTCCTGCGGGCGTGGCAGGATCTGTTGGGCGGTCACATCGACGTGGCCGAACTGTCCAGGCGCATCGGCGCCCACGAGCAGTTTGGTGTCACCGCGGGCACGTTGCGAAGCATGGCCGGCGCACCGCGAACCGCGGACCCCAATTGACCGATCCCCGCCCCGGAGAGTGCCATGATCGACCGCCGCCTGGAAGAATTGCGCCGCGAAATTGACGCTGTGGACGACCAGCTCGTCGCCGTGCTGGCCGACCGCGCCGCCCTGGTCCGCGAGGTCTGGGCGCTCAAGCGCGCCAAGGGCCTGGCGATGCACGACGCCGACCGCGAAGCCGCCATCCGCCAGCGCGCTCTGAGCCGTGCCCGCGCCCGGGAACTGCACCCCGAGGTGCTGGAGGCGGTGCTGCGGCTGCTGGTGGGCCGCGACCTGACCCAACCGCTGGCAGATGGCGACACTCCCGAGTAATTTCATGGATCAGACAGTTGCCTGGCACCTGTCGGACGCCTGCCGGACGGCGATTCTGCCAGGTGTAGATCGCCGCCGGCCAATGAGCGTCCAAACCCTCGCTCGCCCATCTGCTGAGCCGCCGCCTGCCGGGAGTTGCCGGTTTTGCAGCGAAGCCTTACCCTGCGCGACACCCGAATCGTCCAGGTCTTGCCGCGGTTCCGCCGCGCCCTCAGGAGCTCTATGAACGCCATCGCCTCTCGTCTCGGCCGCTGGACTCTGCGCCCGCTCGCCGCCGTCTCGCTGATGCTGGCCGGACCAGCTTTGGCCCAGACCCCCGGTCTGTCGCCAGAGGCCCTGGCCCGCGAACTGGGCAAGAAAGGCGGCAAGGACGCCAAGCCCGTCAAGCTGTCGCCCGCCGCTGCAAAGGCCGCCGCCAATGCGGAAAAGGCCGCCGGCGCGGTGCGCACTGCCCAGCTGCTGCTCGAGGCCAAAGAGAACAAGCTCGCCGCCGCCCAGGCTCAAGAAGCGCTGAAGATCGATGCAAAAAACCTTGAAGCGCGGCGCATTCTGGCGGTGGCGCTGGTCCGCGACGGCAAGGCCAAAGAGGCGCTCGCGGTCCTGGAGGGCATGGCCAAAGACCTGCCGGGCGACGGCTGGGTCCTGCAAACCCGCGCAGCAGTTCAACTTGACACGGGTGACAAGGCCGGCGCGCTCCAGACCCTAGAGACGCTGCTCGCCAAGCCAGGGGCGCCGGTGCTGGCCTACTACTTTGCCGCCAAGCTGTTGGATGAACAGCGCAAAGCCGGCAACGCTGGGGTCACGGCCAAGCAGCGCAAGTACGTCGCGGCCTTCTTGGACGACAAAGCCTCCTGGGGCTCAGAGCAGCAGGCCGACGCGGAGCGCATGGCCCTGGAGATCGATCACGGCCAGGTCGGCGGCAACTACTGGCAGGCCAAGCAGGCGTACAATCAGGCTTTTGCCGAGGGCGGCGACGTTTCAGTCAAAGCGATTCAGCGGGCAGAACAGCTGCTGCAGCAGGTCATCCGGGCCAAAGGCGATTTTGAGCCGGCCCACGCACTGCTGGGCATGTGCTACGCCAGCGTCAAGTCGCGCAACTACAACCTGGACAACGCGATTGCCGAGCTCAAGCGCGCCCCCAAGATCGCCGACGCGTGGTTCGCCATGGGCCGCATCTACCGCGAGTCCGACAAAGTGGATGAAGCCGCCAAAGCCTTTGAGCAGGCGATCAAGCTGGAGCCGCGCTTTGTCGAGGCCGGATACCAGCTCGGTGTGGCCCTCAAGCTCCAGAAGAAGCGCGATGACGCCGTGCGGGTGTTTGAGGGCGTGATCCGCACCTCGCCTGATTCTGCAGCTGCTGCGCGGTCTTTGGCCGAGTTGCAGGTGCTGGCTCCGCAGTCGCAGTTTGTCGCCGCGGCCTCGCAGCGCATCGACTCGCCGGGAGAGGACAAGGTTTTCAACACCGAGCGCTACCGCTCTAGCGTGGTGGCCCTTGAGAAGACTTGGATGGGCGGCATTGAGGAAGGCGTCGACGTCGTGTGGCTCGAGAAGATCATGCGCCGCATCATCGCCGCCAACGGCCTGTCGGAGCGGGTGCCCTTCCGGGTTAAGGTCGGCAAGACCATGATGCTCAACTGCTTTGCCGCTCCCCACGGCGACATCTACGTCACCCGCGGCTTTCTGGCCCACCTCAAGAAGACCTGGCCCGGCGTGGCCCTGGATGAGAACAACAGCTACATGGCCGGCGTGATGGCCCACGAGATGGTCCACGTCATCCGCAACCACGTGGTCAACCGCGACAGCTTTCGCAAGGCTTTCCAGCAGACCGGCGCCGATCTGAGCCCAGAGATGTTCCGCCTGACCACCCGGATGAGCGAGATCGAGGCCGACCGCGAGGGCCTGCTCTACATGCTCGCCGCCGGCTACAACCCCAACGCCATGGTCGAGTGGATGGAACGCGCCGCCGCGGACATCGGCGACCCGCCGCCGGCCGAAGATCACCCCACGTTTGACGAGCGCGTGTCGTTTCTCCTGGACTTCTGGACCAATGAGGTTCGCTTTGCCTGGCAGGCATTTGAGACGGGCACCGAAGCCCTGGAGCAAGCCGGCAAGCTCGAGCAGAAGGATTTGAACGCCGCGCGCCGCTCCTATGACGTGGCCATCGTCGAGCTGGACCGCTACACCCGCTACTTCCGCCAGTCCAAGGAGGCGTGGAATAACCTGGCGATCGCCCAGGCTAAAATCGGCGTCCTGGAGCAGGCAGACAAGAGCCCGCTCGCCCGCTGGTACACCCCCCTGTCTGTTGAAAAAGCCGTGGCGCAGCAGCTACCTAAGGTCGAGCGCAAGAAGCGCGGGGACAAGACCGACGTCGTCTTTCTAGAGCGCGCCCGCGACAGTCTGCAGAAGGCCCTTGAACTCGACCCCAAGTACAACCGCGGCCTCATCAATCTGGCTGCCGTTCAAACGGGCCTGCGCGAGTTCGATGAGGCGCAAAAGACCCTGGCGAAGGCTCAGGAAGCCGGGGCCGACAAGGTACTCGTGGCGACCCTCTCTGGCATCCTGGCCGCCGAGCAAGGCAAGTGGGACATCGCGGTTGTGGCCTTCCAGCAGGCCGCCAAAGAGTCCGGCGAGCATCCGCGGGCGCTGTACTGCCTGGCCCTCGCGCTGCAAGGCAAGGGCGACAAGGAAGGCGCCAAGAAGGCCTACACCGCCTTCATGGAGAAGGAATCCAAGGGCTCGCCTTGGGCCATGGTGGCGCAGGCCAACCTCAGCGGCCTGACCTCGGCACCGTAGGCGCAACACCAGTCCAGAGACATCGAGGCACGCCTCGTCGGCACTCAGCTGGCGGGGCGTTCTTCGTTTTTTCCGGCGCCGGTCGTGCCGCGACAAGACCGACAGGTGCCAGGCACTTGTCTGATCATTGATTTTTCAGCCTTTCTCGTTTCCACACCAGTTGGTCGTCGCATTGGCGGTGGTTGTGCAGCCGCTTGCCGCTGGACGAGCGGGTGGCGCTTGCTTGCGGGGCAGTCTCGGGCTGCGATCAGCCGTGATCAAGGCGATCCGGCGAATCCCGCGAACTCCTCGCCCCGCCCGGGCTGCGGCCGGCAGTAGCATGGCGATTGTCTGATCATTGATATTGCTTAGTATTTGC
>JBIKTV010000440.1:0-4957 GCA_044347905.1 Myxococcota bacterium | reverse complement strand
GCGCGCTGGCTGGTGCCGCTGGCCGTGGGCATGGACCTGCTGGGCGCGCTGGCCGGCTCGGACGTCGCGGTGTTTGCCCACCTGGGCGGGCTTGCCGCAGCGTGGTTTCTGGTGGTGGCCGGGGCGAATCCGCGCCAGGTGATCGCCCGGGTGCAGCTGGCAGTGCGGCGCTTCAAGGGCCAGCCGCCGCCTTCGCGCACGCTGCGGGTGATTCCAGGCGGCAAGAGCCCATCCGGCAAAGACAAGCCGCCGTCCCGCGACCAGTGGAATTAGCCGCTCCGCCAAGCGATGCAAGCACTACGGCAGCTGATAACTGGCGGAAGCCTTCTCGCCGATGCGCCACGCCGTCAGCCACGCCTGGGCCCCGCGGGTAAAGCCCAGCCGCAACAGGCGCTTCTCCATCTCCGGCAGGTGGGCCGCGCCGTAGAAAATCGCCAGCTTCTTGTGCTTTTTGCCCAGCTCGCGCTCCAGCACCCGCACCGCCGCGGCATTTCGGTCGGCGATGAGCACGGAGCCAAAGCCCAGCCCGCCAAATTCCGCTGTGCTAAAGTCTACTTCAGCCAGTTCGCGCCCCAACACCCGCTTGAGGGCCCGCGGCCGGTCGCTGCTCGCCATCGCCATGGCCAGCCCCATGCCGCCCAGGCGCAGCGTGCCATCGCGGTGATGCAAACGCGCCGCATCGGCCACGCTATAGGCCAGCAGCGAGCGCAGCAGATCGCCGGCGTGGTCGCGCAGGGCCTGGCCCACCTTCTCACTGGCTAAATCGGCGTGGACAAAGTTCGCCGGGCGGTAGTCGATGTCGTCGAGCTGAAACTCCAGGCCCAGCCAGTCCTTGATCAGCCGCTGCAGGCCGGAGACGCCGCCCTCAGAGGGGCCGATGTCGCGGGCGTCCATGTCGGCGGGCTTGACGAGCTCAAACAGCAAGCGGTCATAGCGGCCAAAAAGCTTTTGCAGCGCCCGATAATAGGCGCGATCGCCCACATGCACCGCGGCGATCAGGTCGACCTGCTGGGCCCCGCGCTGATAGCGCACCACCGCCGTGTCGAGCCGCTCTGCCCCCGGCGGTTGATCGACATAGCGCAGAAAATCAATCGCCGTTGCGGGCGCTTGCTGGGCATGTGCGGCGATCGGCGCCAGCCCCATCAAGCCCACGGCAAGCAACCAGAGCCATGGACGGGCCAACCGCCCTCTTGCGCCGCTCATGTTCACAGGCACCTCCGCCCGCAGGGTAGGCAGGACCGCGCCGCCCCGCAAGTGGACCTGACCGCGGTTCCAGAGTAGGTTTGCGCACTGCCGGAGGGGCCGCCGCAGCGGCTGTGCGCCCACCGGATGCCCTGTGAACGGAGTCCAATGTCCCTGATCAGCCCCCACGGCCCGGCGCCCATAGCCAGCGGCCACCGCCATCACGTGTTTCTAGTCCCCGGCTTCTTTGGCTTTGCCAACTTGGGTGATCTCAAGTACTTTGCCCACGTGCGAGAAGTGCTGGCCGCGACTTTTGCCCGCCACGGCATCGATGCGGAGATCGTGCCCGTGCGAACCTGGCCCACGTCGAGCATTCGCCGCCGCGCCCAAAGGTTGCTGCAGCAGGTCGCCGAACACGCGGGCCATGACGACGGGCCCATTCACTTGATCGGCCATAGTTCCGGTGGGTTGGATGCGCGGCTGCTGGTGGCCCAGGGCTCCTCGCTGACCACGGAATTGCCGGTGGATCAGCTGGTGGCGCGGGTGCGCACGGTGGTTTCGGTCGCTTCGCCCCACTACGGCACGCCGCTGGCGTCGTTTTTTAGCACGGTGCCGGGGGCCCACCTGCTGCGGCTGTTGTCGCTGTCCATGGTCTACACGCTGCGCTACGGAAAGCTTCCTCTTTCTGCGCTATTGCAGATGGCGGGCGTGCTCATCAAGCTCGATAGCCTGGTGGGCAACTCCGACCCAGTGGATCAGCTGTTTGACCAATTGTTAGCCGACTTCTCCAGCGAGCGCCAGGGCGAGATTCGCGAATTCTTTAAGGAAGTCATCGACGATCAGTCGCTCATCAAGCAGCTGATTCCGCAGAACATGAAGACGTTCAACGCCCTGACCCGCGACGTGGACGAGGTGCGCTACGGCTGCGTCGTCGCCCGCGGCCGTGCCCCTGGGGTGGGATCGACGGTGGCTGCCGGGCTGTCCGCCTATTCCCAAGCGAGCCATGCCCTTTACGCGGCGCTGTGGAGCCTTTCTTCGCGCACGGCGCTGGACTTGCTGCCTCTGCCGAGCTTGGCGCAGGTCAACGCGCTGACCCAGGCCTTGGGCGAAGTGCCGGGGGCCGAATCGTCTGATGGATTTGTGCCCGTGCTCAGCCAACTGTGGGGCGAGGTCATCCACGTAGCCCACGCAGATCACCATGACGTGATTGGCCATTTTGACGATCTACAGCACGATCCGCCGCATTACGACTGGATCACCTGTGGCGCAGGCTTTAAGCGTCCGCAGTTTGAAGCGCTGTGGGGCCAAGTCGGCCGGTGGATTGCCCAAGGCCAGCGCGGTGCCGGCAGCGGCGGCTGGGGCAGCATGGGTCTGTAAGCCTATGAATGCCTGAGTTATTCGTAGCGGACCCGCACCAGCTCGATCAGCCGCTTGAGCCCCCAGAGCACCCGGCCCTCGTCCTCGTGTTTCAGCACGATGTAGCCGTCGCCTTCATAGCTATCGCCTTTGCGCGCCCCTACGCGGGGAAGTCGCGCCTCGCTGACCATGTCGCCCACCAGCCGCCACGCGTCGTCCAGGCCGTCTACCCGGGCCACCCGACCGTCGCCGATGCCCCGCAAAAACCCCGTACCGGCTGAGAATTGCCGCTGCCAAGGGCCGTCAAACTCGCCGTCGACCACCGCGCGCGCCCAGGTGCGGTAGATGTCTGCGCCGTGAACCAGCCCGGTCATCAGCGACAATTGTCCGCCGGGCGGCCGCGCAGCGCACTCACCCACGGCTAAGCTACCGTCTTCGCGGCGGAACCACTCCATGTGGGCGATCCCGTCGACGAGGCCCAGCGCCTGGATCACCTTGGGGCCCAAGGCAAACAGGTCGGCATACTCGCGGCTTGGCAGCAGGCGCGGCAGCCAGCACACCCACTGCATCCACGGATTGCGCAGCACTTCCAGGGGGCTAGGTAGGTAGCGCGACACCGAGTGCTCGACCACCTGCCCGCCGATCACCACCATCTCATACGACCCTTCCTGGCCGCGCAGAAACTCTTCCATCAGCAGCGGATCGTCTTTGGTCGGGCGAATCTGCTGCAAAGCCTCGTGCAGGCTGCGCAATTCGTCGATGCGCCAGGTGCTTCTGCATCCCGCCCCGGCCGGCGGCTTGAGCACCACGGGCAGCCCGACCTCTTCGACAAACGCCATCCCCTGGGCGACGTTGGTACACAGGCAGTGGCGCGCACAGGGCAGGCCGTGCTGGCGAAATGTGTCTTTCATCAGGGACTTATCCCTGAAGCGGTGGGCGGTCTCTACATCCGGGCCGGGCAGACCCAGCAGGGTGCGCGCCTGGGCCAAAGGCACCTGCAGCGGCTCCAAGATCCCGGTCACGCGGTGCAATTCGCCGTGGCGCCCGGCCAATCTGCGGCACGCATCGGCGATCTGCTGCGGGTCTAGACCGTTGCCAATGACCTCGAGATCGTCAAACGGGTCCGCATCGCGCGGCGGCGCCTCTTGAACCACGCCTAGCAGCCGCACCTGGCTCAAGCTCTGCAGGCCGCGGGCAAACCGGAGCGTGGCGTCCATGGGAAACGGGGCGACATAGACGACGTTGCGCATGGCCTCAACCTGGGGCGGCGGCCCCGACGCGAATGATCGCCCAGGCGGCGGCGAATGCCAATTCCCGGTTCTCTCGTCGCCGATCAGCGCCCCATGACGTAGCCAAAAGCCGGCAGGTTGCTCGTCTCTGAGCCGCTGTAGCAGCCGGCCGCGTTGCCACTGGTCAGCGCTGGCTCTTGGCCGCAGGTGCCGCCCGCCCCACCCAGGCCCAAGCGCGAATCCGGACTAAAGCAGTCCCCTTCGCTGTTGCCGACAACGCCAATGCGGACCCGCGCGTAATTGTACAAGCTCTGTGCCGATTTTCCGGGCGCGACGTTGAGCCCGTGGGTCATGCAGCCGCTCTGCAATTGCGCGCCGGTCAGCAAGATGCCCCATGCGGAGATCGGCAGCTCTGGGGTCACCAGCTTGTCGTCCTTGATCAAGTGAAAGAGCGAGGTGCCTTTGAGGATAAAGACCAATGATTTATCGATGTTGCCGGTTGCCATGTGCACGCTCAATTCGCTGATCGCCACGGACCAGTAGCTGTCCAGCTTGGCTTCGGGCTGGTCGATGCGCGGCCATCCCGGATTTAGCGTGGCGATCGAGGTCCACAGGGGCGAGTCGTAGCCCAGCTGGCCCTTGGCGTCGACTTTGATCAGCAGCGTCCAACCGCCGCCCAAGAATTGCATGTCGCACCAGGCCGCATAGGGCTGCCACACGCCAAACGGGCCGTCGGGATCGAGCCACCAAACGCCAGTTTGCGCGTCGGCCTGGCTCTGCCGCAGCGTCAAGCAGGATTGTCCGGCCTGAGACGGAGAATTGCGCGAACAGATCCCCAGCTGGCAAGTGCCCTCAGCGCAAAGCGATCCGTTGGCCTGGGTGACGTGGCTGCACTGGCCGTTGCCCAAGCAGAGGTCCGCGGTACACGGTTCGCCGTCGTCGCAACTGGCGCCGCATGGGTTCCCTGCGTCCGCTGTGCTGTCGAGGTCCGCACCGGCGTCTGTCTCGGTGTCCACCCCACTGTCCGCGGCAGCGTCGGTTTGCGCATCGGCACCGGTATCGGCTTCGGTGTCGGTTTGCGCGTCGGCATCGGTATCGCCGTCGGCATCGGCTTGCGCATCGGCTTCAGCATCGGCCTGTACATCGCTGTCGACCAGTTGGACGTCGCCAGGCGGTTCCGCGTCGCTGCC
>JBIKTV010000095.1:0-15604 GCA_044347905.1 Myxococcota bacterium | reverse complement strand
CTTAGTGATCAGCGAATTCACGGCCGTCACCGTGCCCTTGGGCCCGCGCACGCAGTCCAACCCAGTGGCCGAACCGCCGGCTTCTGAGACGATGGTGTTCTCCAAGATCGTCGGGCCGTTGACGTACAGCGCCGGCATGGTCTGCTCATTGGCCGCAGAGTTGCCAGAGATGGTCACGTGGCGCAGCGTCAAATTGCCTTGGCTGTACAAGCCCGTGCCGATGCCGTAGCCCTCATTGGCGGTGATGGTCACGTTGGTCAGGACGGCACTGGCGCCCTGGGCCACGCCAACCGCGCCGCTGTGGGCCAAGCCGCCAAAGAAGGAGACGCGGTTCAACGCGCAGGCGCTGCCCGGGCCGCACCACAGACCACTGCCGGGGCCAGGGCCGCTGTTGTAGTCAAAGCGCATGTCGCTGGCGGTGAACTTGGCCTTGCTGCCCTCTACGCGCACCGCGCCGCCGCCGTCGCCGTAGGCAATGCTGCCGTTGGCCAAGGTGGTGCCCATGCCGGTGGTGCGACTGCACTTGGTGATTTGGCCGCCGCTGACCACCACTTCAGCGTCGACCGCGTAGATGGCGCCGCCGCCGTACTCGGACTTGCCGTTGTAGAACTCGCAGTTCTCTAGGATCAGCTTGGTGGGTGTCGCCGCACCTGGCTGGGTCTTGACCACAATGGCGCCGCCGCTGCCCTGGGTGGCCGGCCAACCAGCTGCCACCGTTGACTTCTTGTCAACGTAGGTGTTTTGGAACTTCAAGCCCTTGATGGTCGTGGTCCCTGAGTGGACATAGAGGGCTTGGTAGGCGCCGGCGCCGTCCACCAAGATGGTCTGGCCCGCGCTGTCCAGTGTCCAATCGCCAGCCAAGCTTATCATTGGTTTGGTCAGGGTGAGCTTGCCCGCCACGAAGAAGCGCACCTTGAATGCGCCTGCGGGCTTGAACTGGGCGTCAAAGATCGCCTCGCGCAAGGTCCCGTGATCGGGATACCACAGCCCGTCCTTGGGGCTCTGGAACTCGCCGTCGCCCAGGCTGGTCACGGCGTAGTCGCACACCTTGGGGCCGACCTTGCAGCTGCCGGCTTGGCAGGTGTCGGGCAAGGTGCAGAGCACGCCGTCGTCGCAGGGGGCGCCGTCGACCAGCGCGTCGTGGCCACAGCCGCCGCCCGGGGCGATGCAGTAGTCGCTGGTGCAGGCGTTGGCGTCGTCGCAGTTCTTGGCGCCGCCGGCCAAGCACGAGCCAAACACGCACAAGTCGTCGACGGTGCACAAGTTGCCGTCTTCGCAGGTGGTGACCACCTCGTGCTTGCAGCCCGTGCCCGCCACACAGCTATCGGCCGTGCAGATGTCGCCATCTTCGCACTCGTTGAGCTTGCCGGAGTTGCACTTCTTGCCAGAGCAGAAGTCGCCGAGCGTGCACAGCTCGCCGTCGCTGCACGCCACGGTGTTGGCCGCAAACTCGCACTGGCCGGTGCCCACGTTGCACGAGTCGTCGGTGCACGGGTTGCCGTCGCTGCAGGTCTTGATGCCGTTGACCTTGCAGCCGCCCCAGTAGCTGCACTCCTCTAGGGTGCAGGCGTTGCCGTCGTCGGGGCAGACCACCGGCTTGGTGTCGCTGCAGCTGCCGTCCTTGCACTTCTCATTGGTGGTGCACGGATGGTAGTCGTCGCACGTTGCGGTGTTGTTGGTGCCGGCGCAGGACTTGTTGGCGCAGGCGTCGTTGCTGGTGCAGACGTTGCCGTCGTCGCAGGGCGCGGTGGTCGCGGTGAAGACGCAGCCGGTGGCTTTGTCGCAGCTGTCGGCGGTGCAGCCATTCTTGTCGTCACAGGTGACGGCACCGACCACGCAGTTGCCGGCGCTGCAGAATTCGTAGGTGCAGGCGCTGCCGTCGTCGCACTTCAGCGAGTTGTCGTCGGTGGTGACTAGGCAGCCCTTGTTGGGGTCGCAGTAGTCCTTCGTACACGGCTTGCCGTCGTCGCAGGGCGCCGGCTTGCTGCCCACGCACTGGCCCTTGTCGCACGCTTCTTCGATGGTGCACGGGTTGTTGTCCTTGCACGATCCCGCCGAAGGATTGGTCAAAGCGTCGTGCGTGCACTCCTTGGGCTTGTCTGGGAATTGCTGGCAGAAATCGTTGGTGCAGGCGTTGGCGTCGTCGCAGTCGCTGTGGGCCTGGCAGCCGGCCAAGCCCCACTGCGTTTGCAGTTGCGTAGCGAGTGCAGTTACTTCGCTGTCTGACAGCGCCTTGTCGTACAGCAGCACTTCGCCGAACACCGGGTTGGCGTCGTCGGCCTGGCTGTAGTACCGATTGAGCGATATCTCGAAATTGCCTGCAGGTTGGCTAGGCACGACGCCGGCGGAGATCTTCGGCGCACCGCCAGAGAACGCCAGCAGCTTGCCCTCGCCCAGGCCCATGCGCACGATGACGACGTAGCTCTTGTTGGCTTCGACCGGAACACTCGCAACGTCGAGCGATCCCTTGGTGTTGAGCATGAGCTTGCCCTGGTACAGCAGACCCCTCCACGCGCCAACCGTAAACAAGGTGCCCGGGGCCTCGCCGCCACCGCTGCGGAAAACGAACGCCGCCGTCCACGATCCGCTGTTGTTCCAGCCGTAGCGCATGCCGCTGCTCGACATGTCAATGCCATCGCGTCCGAACACCGCGCCCTTGGCGATCACGGGCTTGCTGGTGTAGGGCGACCAAAAGCCACTGGGCTTCTGGACATCGGTCCATGCGTCGATTTTGCCGCCGGTGGCTTGGATGGTACCGGCCACGGATGCGTGCGTGTGCAAGACCGGAACGACCGCCTGCGTACACACTTCCGCCGCCGCTTGGCACTTGCCGTAGCCAAGCGCGCCGGTGCCGCAGACCTCAAAGATCGTGCACGGGTTGCCGTCTTCGCAGGGCTTTCCATCCAAGTAGGTGTACGTGCAGCCCTTGACCGGGTCGCACACTTCGGTCGAACAGACCTTGCCGTCGTCGCAGTTGGTGGTCTCGTGCTCGCAATTGTTGTTGGCGCAGACCTCGTTGGTGCACGGGTTGGCGTCGTCGCATGCCTTGGCTACGTTAAGCGTGTACACGCACTTGGCGGCGCCGATGTCGCAAGTGTCCAGCGTGCAAGCGTTGTTGTCGTTGCACGGCGCGTTGGGGTTCTGCGGGTACACGCAGCCTTTCTTCTCGTCGCAGCTGTTGAGCGTGCAGGGGTTGCCGTCGTTGCAGGCGGCATCGACCGGCTGGTGCAGGCAGCCGGACTTGGTATCGCAGCTGTCGGCGGTGCAGCTGATCTTGTCGTCGCAGGCGCCCGGCAGCAAAGCGGCGCAGGGGTTCTTGTCCGTGCAGTTGGCGACGCCGTCAAAGCCTGTGCGACCCATCACGATACTCGTCTTGCCGGTCTGGCCATTAAAGCCCGAACCGCCAAACACTAGGCCCGCACTGGTGGCGAAAACCGAGCCGATTCCGGTGTTAATGGGCGAAACCGAGTAGTTGGTTTGCCACACGATTTCCATGTTGCTGTTGAGCGCCGCCAGTTTTCCCGTCGACGACGGACCCGCAAGGAAGACGTTGGCGCCGTAGCTGATCGCGCCCACGTGGCCGCCGCCGCCCAGACTGTCGTAGGTCTTGATAACTTTGCTGCCGCCCTCTACGCGAACGGCCATGACCTTGGTGGAGCCACCGGCGTCGGTGGTGCCGATGCCCCAGATCTCGCTGCCAACGGTGACAAAGCTGTAGAAGTATTCATTTCCACCGTTGTCCGTGGTGACGACATCGTTGTTGTAACCTTCGCGAATCGCGAACGCGTTGTAGCCCGTGCCGCCTTTGCTGTTGGTGTAGCCAAAGACGATAACCCCGTCTTTGTCATAATGCACCGCCGTGGTGCGGTCGTCGCCGGGACCCTCGTACTTCCACAGCTGCTGCCCCGAGTAGTTGTACATGTAGGCGTCGCTGTTGGGGCCGATGTAGCGGTTGGCAGACAGGAACGTCAAGCCGCCATTCTGGAAGGTGGCGTTGGTGAACTCGGCAAAATGGCCGCCAAGGTCAATTTCGTATTGCCCATTCTTATTGCCGTTGCTGGTGCTGCGCATTTCGGCCACAGGGTGGGTAGGCTGGCTGTAGCTGCGGCCCACGACCACGCATTCATTGGCGTTCCAAGGCGAACAGCGCACGGCGGTCATGCGGCGGTCGTTCATGTCCGCCTGGAACTGGTCCTGGCCAAAGATGTTCATGCGCACAAAGATGGCCTTTTGCTGTCCATCGTTGTGGTAGAGATACACAGGTCCGCCGCCATCGGAGGGGACCGACAGGCTGGCCGCTCCAAACCCCTGCCCGCTGGTGTCGGTGACGTGCTTGACCCAGTACTTGCTCGGTCCGTCGTAGCAGTTGCCATCGCCGCCGCAAGTCGCTGTGGCCGAGCAGCTGGTCGCCGGGGTGCAGCTGGCGCTGTTGGGCTTGTTGGCGACCTTGCAGCCGCTGGCCGGGTCGCAGCTGTCGGCGGTGCACTCCTTCAAGTCGTCGCACGCCAGGGTCGGTCCGCCCTTGCATGTACCGCCGACACATGCGTCCGCGAGCGTGCATGCATTGCCGTCGTTGCACACAGCGACATTGGCCGCATTCGCACAGCCCTTGGCGTTGTCGCAGCTGTCGTCGGTGCAGACATTGGCGTCGTCGCACACCACCGCATCGGCTGCATAGGTGCAACCCTTGGCGACATCGCAGGTATCCGCGGTGCACGGCTTGCCGTCGTCGCACTTCTTGGCGTCGGCCGTTTGCTTACAGCCGCTCGCCTTGTCGCAGCTGTGGGCGGTGCAGGCGATACCGTCTTCGCAGTTCTTGGCCGGGCCACCCACGCACGCCTTGGCCAGGCAGGTGTCGCTGGTGGTGCAGGCGTCGGCGTCGTCGCAATTGGCGCTGTTGGCAGCGTTGGTGCAGCCCTTGACCGGGTCGCAAGTATCGTCCGTGCAAGGATTTTTGTCGTCGCATGCCGCAGCGCTGGCGGCGTAGGTGCAGCCCTTGACCGCGTCGCAGGTGTTGGCGGTGCACAGGTTGCCGTCGTCGCACTGGGTCGCATCGGGCGTGTACACGCAGCCGGTCTTGGGGTCGCAAGAGTCGATGGTGCAGGCCACGTTGTCGTTGCAGGTCTTGCCGGTGCACAGGTTGTTGGCGGTGCAGGTGGGCTCGCCGACCGTGCCGTCGCTGTTGACCTTGATCAGCGCCGCGTACGCGGGTTTGCCCTTGCCCACATCATTGTACCAGCCGCCAACGAACA
Organism: Myxococcota bacterium; assembly: GCA_044347905.1. Taxonomy (GTDB): domain Bacteria; phylum Myxococcota_A; class UBA9042; order UBA9042; family UBA9042; genus SXRM01. The sequence continues at coordinate 10,352 of JBIKTV010000095.1, read as the reverse complement.
GATTCGACCCGGCGGAGACGGCGGTGACGCGCAGACCGAAGTCGTAGTTGGGCACGACCTTGGACCACTGCAGGCTGCCACTGCCGTTCACGTGCGTCATCATCCCAAAGCTGCCGTCCTGCTGTCCGGCCACCACAACGCCGCTAAGCGCCTGTATCAGCTGAAACCCAGCGGTCTGGTGGTTCGAATCGGCGGCGAACTTGGTCTTGGTCCACACGATGTCGCCGTTCTGGTTGAACCTGTGCAACACCCCGGTATCCGGCCAGGTTCCATCGTTGGTGTAGACGTAGCCGCCACCACTGCCGTCATAGGCGCAGGTTGACGCGGATAGACCGTCGCCAAAAGACCCTATGGACTTCTGCCACTTGATTTCGAGGTAGCTATTCCGCCTGACCTTGGCTATCCACGGCTTCCAAGTGAAGCTGCCGGGCGACTGAAGCGTATGGCCGCAGACAATATACGTTTCGTTCCACTGGTTGTCCCAGACCAAGTCGGCCCCATAGCCAGGCAGCGTGTGCGCGTACTGTTGGTTGCCATTGGTATCGAAGAAGACGATCTGATTCGGCTGCGTGCTTCCCGTCTGCGCCACAGCAGCAAGACCGTTATTGTCCAAGCCAATGTGGGTCATTGGGTTGGGCAACGGCTTGTTCCACACTTCGCTGCCGTTGTTGGGATTCACGCGGCGCAGGCGGTTGTGGGCCGGATTGCCATCCGCCGTGACGCTCGCAATCATCAGGCCATGGTCATAGTAGCCGCCGCCCCAGAAGTCGCCCCCCAACCGAACGGCGGGGCCGCCGCCGCCCTGGAACTTGACGTCGTAATTGGCGTTCATGTCCGGGTCGAGGGACATCACGTGGAAGTACCCCTGGGCGTCATTGGAGGTCACCATGTACGTGGTGTCGCCATTGGACATCAGCGCCGCTGGGTGATACGGCATATTCTTGATGCTTACCTTGGGCTTCTGCGAGCACTTGCCCGACATACACACCGGCGTCGTCACGCACGGATCGCTGGTGGAGCAGCCGCTGTTGTCGCTGGCCGTCGTTTTCTTGCACCCGGCCACGGCGTCGCAGCTCTCGGTCGTGCACGACTCGTTGTCATTGCACAGATTGTTGTTGGGCGCGAACTTGCAGCCGCTGGCCGGCGAGCACGAGTCGACGGTACACGCCACATTGTCGTTGCAGGTCAGCGGTGTACCCGCGCACTTGCCCTGAGCGCAGGCATCGTCTTGGGTGCACGCGTTGCCGTCGGTGCAGCTGCTGGCGCTGTTGGCGCTGTTCTTGCAGCCCGTCGCCTTGTCGCAGCTGTCGTCGGTGCAGGCATTGCCGTCGTCGCAGCTGAGCGGGCCGCCGCCGCAGGCCTTGTCTTTGCACTGGTCGGCGGTGGTGCACGCGTCGCCATCGTCGCAGGGCGCGCTGTTGGCCGCAGCCTGGCAGCCCGCGGCTTTGTCGCAGCTGTCGTTGGTGCAGCTGTTCTTGTCGTCGCACACGGTGGGCTTGCCGCCCACGCAGGCGCCGTCGGCGCACGCTTCGCCGCTGGTGCAGGCGTCGCCGTCGTTGCACGTCGCCGTTGTGGCCAAGTTCACGCAGCCCTTGAGCTTGTCGCAGCTGTCGTCGGTGCAGGCGTTCTTGTCGTCGCAGTCGGCGGTCTTGGTCGGCTTGCAGGCGCCCGCGGCGCAGGTGTCGCCCTGGGTACACACCGAACCGTCGTCGCACACCGCGGTGTTCGCCGCGTGGACGCAGCCCTTGGCCTTGTCGCAGCTGTCGTCGGTGCAGACCTCGCCGTCATCGCAGTCCAAGGCCTTGCCCGCTGCGCAATTGCCGCCCTTGCAGACGTCTGGCGCGGTGCAGGCATCGCCGTCGCTACAGCCGCCCAGCTGGGCCGCGTTGACGCAACCGACCAAGCTGTCGCAAGAATCAAACGTACAGACCTTGCCGTCATCGCAGCTGACCTCTACCGCCGTGCATTTGCCGTTGCTGCAGAGGTCGTCTTTGGTGCACGCATCGCCGTCATTGCAGGCCTTGGTGTGGTTGGCGTGCAGGCAGCCTTTGACCTTGTCGCAGCTGTCGTCGGTGCAAGCGTTTTTGTCGTCACAGTCGCTGGCCGCGCCGGGCTCGCACGCCCCGCCCTTGCAGGTGTCGGTGACGGTGCAGGCGCTGCCATCCGTGCAGGTCACCGCATTGGCGGCGTTGACGCAGCCCTTGGCCTTGTCGCAGCTGTCGTCGGTGCAGAGGTTCTTGTCGTCGCACTCGACCTTGCTGCCCGGCACGCAGTCGCCCTTGACGCAGGTGTCGCCCGCGGTACAAGCATCGCTGTCGGTGCAAGTGACATCCAGGGCCGCCATCACGCAGCCCTTGTCTTTGTCGCAGGAATTGGCGGTGCACGGGTTGCCGTCGTCGCAATTGGCTGCGGCGCCGCCCACGCACTGGGCGTTTTCGCAGGCATCGGCGGTGGTACAGGCGTCGCCATCGCTGCACGGCTTGGTGTTCGCGGCGTTCTTGCAGCCCGTCGCCTTGCCGCAGCTGTCGTCGGTGCAGCTGTTCTTGTCGTCGCAATCGGCGGGCTTGCCTGGCGCGCACTTGCTCGCCGCGCAGACGTCGCCCGCGGTGCAAGCGTCGCCGTCGTCGCAAGCCGCTGTATTCGCTGCGTTGACGCAGCCCTTGGCCTCGCTGCACGCGTCATCGGTGCAGGGGTTTGCGTCATTGCAGTCCTTGGGCTGGCCCGACAAGCAGCTGCCAAACACGCAGACGTCGCCGGTGGTGCAGGGGTTGCCGTCGTCGCAGTCGCCCGAATTGGCGGTGCTGGTGCAGCCCTCGGCGAGCTTGCAGCTGTCGTCGGTGCAGCTGCTGCCGTCGTCGCAGTTGGTCGGCTTGCCGCCTGCGCATTTGCCCTGGGCGCAGCTGTCGCCGTCGGTGCAGGCGTTGCCGTCGTCGCAGACTGCGGAATTGTTGCTGTACACACAGCCTTTGACCGTAGAACAGCTGTCCTGCGTGCAGGGGTTCTTGTCATCGCAGTCCTTCTCGGCGGCGCCAATGCAGTAGGTCTGCAAGCACTTGTCGAGCGAAGTGCACTGGTTGTCGTCGTCGCAAGTGACTTTGTTGGGCAACAGCACGCAGCCCTTGGTCGGCTCGCAGGTGTCGTCGGTGCAGACGTTGGCATCGACGCAGTCCAGCGCTTTGCCGCCGGCACAATTGCCGTCGCTGCACGCCTCGCCGCTGGTACACGCATTGCCGTCGTCGCACGGCCCGCCAATCGGCGTCGCCACGCAGCCGCTTTTGGCGTCGCAGCTGTCCAGCGTGCAGCTGTTGTCGTCGTCGCACTTCTTCGGGCCGCCGACGCACAGGCCTTTTTCGCAGGTGTCGCCGCCGGTACAGGCGTTGCCGTCGTCGCACGCCGTGGCGTTGAGCGCCAAGCCGCAGACGCCTTCGCTGCACACCGCGTCGGTGCAGGGGTCGCTGTCGGCCTGGCAGTCCGCGGCGCTGGCACAATTGCCGCCGCAGCCGACAACCGCCTTCGAATTGCACTTGCCGCTGGCCAAATCGCACACGTCCAGCGTGCAGGGCTTGCCGTCGTCGCAGGCCTTGACGTCACCGGGCTCGCACTGGCCTTTGGCGCACTGGTCGGCGGTGGTGCAGAGGTTGCCGTCGCTGCACGGCGCTTTGTTGGCCACAGAGCCGCAGCCCAGGCCCGGGTCGCAGGCGTCGGTGGTGCAGGGGTTGCCGTCATCGCAGTTGAGCAGTTTGGCGCCCTTGCACGCGCCCTTGTCGCAGGTGTCGCCGCTGGTGCAGGCGCTTCCGTCGTCGCACGGGCCGGCCTTGGCGGCGCTGCTGCAGCCGGCCTTGGGGTCGCAGCTGTCGGCGGTACACGCATTGCCGTCGTCGCAGGCGTCCTCGCTGCCCTGGCATTTGCCGTCGCTGCACGAGTCCGCCGCCGAGCACGGATCGCCGTCGTCACACGCCACCGCCACGTAGACAATCACGCAGGCGTTGGCGACGCACACCGACTCGGTACACGCGTTGCCATCGTCCGGGCAGTCCTTGCTGGCCGCACAGGCCTCGCCGCAGCCTTTGAGTGCGCTGAACACGCATTTTCCGCTGGCGTTGTCGCAGCTATCGCCGGTGCAGGCGTTGCCGTCGTCACAGGGCACCTGGACCCCGCCGACGCAGCTGCCCTGGTCGCACTCGTCTTGGGTGGTGCACAGGCTGCCGTCGTCGCACGGCGCCGAAGTGGCGGTGTTCTGGCAGCCCGCGTCGGGGTCGCAGGTGTCCAGGGTGCAGCTGTTGCCGTCGTCGCAGCTGATCGCCGGCCCGGCGGTGCACACCTTGTCTTTGCACTGGTCCTTGGCGTGGCAGGCGTTGCCCAGGGCGCACGGCGCGGTGTTGGCGCTGTAGGTGCAGCCCAATTTGGGGTCGCAGGCATCGGCGGTGCACGGGTTGCCGTCTTCACACACCGTGGGCGCGCCGCTGCAGGCGCTCTTGGCGCAGGTGTCCTGGCTGGTGCACGGGTTGCCGTCGTTGCACGCGCCGCTTTGCGGCTGAACAGCGCAGCTCGCGTCGTTGCAGACCTGCGCGGTGCAGGGGTTGCCGTCGTCGATGCAGTCGCCATCGGACTGGCAGGCGTCGCCGCAGCCCTTGATCGCCGTGTAGACGCACTTGCCGGCCTGGCTGTCGCACGCGTCGGCGGTGCAGCCTTTGCCGTCGTTGCACGGGTTTGGCTCGCCGGGCAGGCACTCGCCCTTGGCGCAGGTGTCGCCGATGGTGCAGGCGTCGCCGTCGCTGCACGCCCCCTGGATCGCCGCAAACTGGCAGCCCACCTTGGGATCGCAGGCGTCCACCGTGCACGGATTGCCGTCGGCGCACTGCTGCGGCAAGCCCGCTTTGCAGCTGGGGCCTTCGACGCAGCTGTCCTGCACGGTGCACAAGTCGCCGTCTTCGCAGGGGCCGGTCGTCGGCTGGTGGGCGCAGCCGGTCTTGGGGTTGCACAGGTCGGCGGTGCAGCCGTTGCCGTCGTCGCAGTCGGCGCTGCTGCCCAGGCATTGGCCCTTGGCGCACGCGTCCTTGGTTGTGCAAACGCTGCCGTCATCGCAAGTTGCGGTCGTCTCGCTGGCCGCACACACGCCGCCCGAGCAGCTGAGCGCCAAGCACGGCCCGGGGCCCGCGGGGCAGTCGCCGTCGCCCGCACAGGGCGCGCCGCAGCCGGCGATGCCGCTAAAGCCGCACTTGCCCGTCAGGGGATCGCAGATGTCCAGAGTGCAGGCGTTGCTGTCGTCGCAGGCCTTGGGCTTGCCGCCCACGCAGCTGGTGCCCACGCAGGCGTCGCCCAAGGTGCACGGGTCGCCGTCGCTGCAGGTCAGGCCCTCGGCGCTGTGGGTGCAGCCGAGCTTGCTGTCGCAGGTGTCAAAGGTGCACTCGTTGAAGTCGTCGCAGTCGGCGGCCTTGCCGGACACGCAGGCCTTGTCTTTGCAGCTGTCGCCCACGGTGCACACTTTGCCGTCGGTGCAGCTGGCGGCGTTGGCCAAGAACACGCAGCCGCTGGCCTTGTCGCAGCTGTCGTCGCTGCAGACGTTGGCGTCGTCGCACACTTTGGCCGAGCCGGCGCAGGTGCCCTTGGCGCAGGTGTCGTCCACGGTGCAGGCGCTGCTGTCGTCGCAGCCGATGGTGGGGTAGAGCACCGCGCAATTGCCGGCGGCGCAGTCCCACTCGGTGCAAGGGTTCTTGTCGTCTAGGCAATCGCTGGCCACATTGCAGAAATCGCCACACCCGGCGATGGGCTTGCTGCCGCACTGCCCGTCCTTGCTGTCGCAGGCGTCGGCGGTGCAGGCGTCGCCGTCGTCGCAGTCTTTGGCGCCGCTGGCGGTGCACTTGCCGCCCTTGCATGCGTCGCCGATGCTGCACGGGTCGTCATCTGTGCAGGGCGTGGCGCTGTCGGCGTATTGGCAGCCCACCTTGGGGTCGCAGCTGTCATCGGTGCAGGCGTTGCCGTCTTCGCAGTTGGCCGCGGCGCCGGGCACGCACGCTCCGCCCTTGCAGGCCTCCAGCACGGTGCAGGCGTTGCCATCCTCGCAGCCGCCGATCCCTGGGCTATAGCTGCACTTTCCGTCTTTGCCGCACACGTCGTTGGTGCAGGCGTTGCCGTCGTCACACGCCGCCACTGCGCCGGTGCAGAGACCGCCTTGGCATTTGTCGGCGCTGGTACACGCGTCGCCGTCGTCGCAGCTGCCGGGGGCCGCCACCACCGCGCAGGCGCCGGTGACGCACTCGGCCAGGGTGCAGGGGTTGCCGTCATCCTTGCAATCGCTGGCGATTTGGCACGGGTCGCCGCAGCCCGGCACGACCTGGGCGCTGCATTTGCCGGTCGTCTGGTCGCATTGGTCCAGCGAGCAGGGGTTGCTGTCGTCGCAGGCCTTGGGCTCGGCGCCGCCGCAGACGCCGTCTTTGCAGACCTCGCCCACGGTACAGCCGTTGCCGTCGTCGCAGCCGCCGTCGAGCGGCAGGTGGCTGCAGCCCGCGGTCTCGCTGCATTGGTCCAGGGTGCAGGCGTTGCCGTCGTCGCACAGCGGCGAATTGCCGGGCGCGCAGGCCTTGGCCTGGCAGGTATCGCCTTGGGTGCAGGCTTTGTCGTCGTTGCAGGGCGCGGTGTTGGCCGGAAAGTTGCAGCCCAACTTGGGGTCGCAGGTGTTGTCGGTGCAGGGGTTGTCGTCGACGCACACCGTCACATCGCCGCCCAGGCAAAACCCGTCGGTGCATTTCTCGCCGGTGGTGCAGACGCTGCCGTCGTCGCAGTCCGCGCCAGCCGCCAAGGTGCAGCAGGGGTTGTCATCGGTTTGGCCGTTGCAGTCGTTGTCTTTGCCGTCGCAGAGCTCGGGCGCTGGCACGCAAGCGGGGCTGGCGTCGGCGCTGCCGTCTACGCCGGTGTCGTCGGTCGCGGCGCTGCCGTCGCCACTGTCGAGATTGTCGGCGCTGTCGAGACTGTCGGCGCTGTCGAGACTGTCGGCGCCGTCCTCACTGTCGCCCGCATCGCTCGCATCGGGCCCGTCGCTATCTGACACGACGTCGGTATCGACGCCGACGACGGCAAACGCCAGCGGCGATCCCGCACCGCCGCCCGGCGGAGGGTTGACGGCGGCGAGCTCCAGCGTCCCCGCAGTCGCCAGCTGGGCCGCCGTCAGCTTGGCCTTGAGCTCGGTGGCGCTGACGCGCACCGTCGGCACGCCCTTGCCGCCCACAGTCAGCAGCGCGCCCATGGCAAAGTCCTTGCCCGTCAAGACGATCGCCAGATCCCCCGACCCGGCCACGGCCGAGCCCGGGTCCGCGCTGGCCAAGGTCGGCTTGGCGTTGGGCGGCCCATCGACGTCCAGCGCCAGGGCTTTTTCCAGCACCTGCCCAGCCGCGTCCTTGACCCGCACCGACGCGGCGAACTTGCCGGCCTGTTCGGGCGTGCCCGCCAGCTTGCCATCGGGGGCCAGCGCCAGCCCGGGCGCCAGGTTGCCGCCGGCAACACTCCACGAAAACGGCGGCTTGCCCCCCGTTGCTTCGAGCAGCACCGGGCCATAGGCCTCGCCCACCTTGGCGGTCGGCAGCGGCGCCGGCAGCGCCAGCTTGAGCGCCGGCCCCTTGCGCTTGACGGGCACCACGATCGAAAAATGGCTCGTCTCGGCCAGCAGTTGCTTGCCTACCGCGTCATACACGGTCTCTAGGCCGACAAACTCGCCGCCGGCACTGGGCGCCAGCACCAGCTGCAATTCCTCAGGATCCAGCCCCTTGATCAGCGCGGGGTCAATTGGCACGCCGATCTGCACCGGCACCAAGAACGTCTGGCCCTCTGGCCCCAGCACCAGCGCCGGACCCACCGGCGTGCCTACCGCTGCCACCGAGGCCGGGGGCGCCGCGGCTTCCATCGACAGTTCGACATCGGCCGGCAGCGCACCGGCGGCGACCTTGAGCTTGCCGCCTGAGCTGTGCTGGACAGAACCACCCGCCGCACCAACGGATTGCGTCACCGGAGCGGGGTCGGGCGTGGCGACGTCGGGGGCCTGAAACACGTCGGCGCCGCCACCGCTACTGGGCTTGGCAGGCGCGGGATCGCCGCCACAGCCGCCGAGGGCCAGCGCCAAGCAGGCCATCGCGGCCAGAAGCGGTCTAGCCGCACGAACAAAAATCATGCTGTGCATCGCGACTCCGCTTACTTGACCTGAATGTCAAAGGGCATGAAATCCAAGGCGAACGAAATCCCAACGACATCGGTGGGCAAGATCTTGGTCAAGCCGCTAAAGTCGATCTTCAGGCATTCCCAGTGGCCGATCTCTGGCGTGCACACCGTGTCGAACACCAGATCCAGGCAGATCGCCGGAATGCCCAAGAACACGCAGCCCTCGCCGCTGATGTCGAACTGGCCCATCTGCCCAGTCGCCGCCACCTTGCCGAAATTGCTGCCTTTGACCCGCCACTGCTTCTGCGGGTTCTGGGCCGCATTCCAGCGCAGCCCCGCCGTGGCCGCCCACGTCACCTTCATCACAAAACCGCTGACCTCTACGGTGGCCTTGAGCGCGTTGAGGCTGACATTGCCGCTTTCCAGCACCTGCTTGGTGTAGCTCGCCTTGCCGTCGACGACGATCTTGCCGGTCTGCTGGACGTAGATCTGGCTGTTTTCAAACACCACCTGGCTGCCGTCGACCGGGTACTCGCAAACCGCCGGCAGCTTGGCCTCGCAGCCCACGTGCGACTTTGCCGCCTCGTCCGCCAGCCAGGGCTTGGACGCCAGCTGCTTGGCCACGGTGGGCTCGTTGTAGTTAACCTCAAAGTATTTTGCCACGTTGTCCGGGGCCACCGCCGCGCAGGCGCCGTTTTCGGGCTCGATGCTCACGTCCAAGAAGGCCCAGTGGGTCGGCAGAGAGCTCGGCACGCTCGCGGCGTACTTGCCCCAGCCCTTGTCAAAAAACAGCTTGCTCATCAAGTAGTGGTAGTCGTTGCCGGGCCGATACAGGCCCATGTAGAACGGCGTGTCCCACTTGTTGGCCAAGCCGCGCAGGGCCTTGGCCCCCTCGGGCGTGCCGTGGTCCGACGCCAGCGACGCCGCGATCCCCGTGCAGGCGGCGGCATTTTGCCAAAAGTGGCCGCTTTGACCCAGCTCTTTGCGGTAGCAGCCCACGCCGGGCACTACCTCGCAGTCGGGCACGCTGGTGTTCTTGACAAAGGACAGCCCCAGCGTCAGAGACACCGGCGCCTGAAACGGCGGTTCGATGCACGCGACGTCAAAGAAGCACCACTTCAGGCCATCGGAGCTGGCCTGCTGGGCGACAAAATTCAGCGCGTCGACCAGCGGCCCCAGGTTGGCGGTGCCGCCAAAGTCGGCCTTGGCGTTCTTGACGTCGGCCTTGGCGTTGAGTTCAAAGTTGAAGTTCTCCGCCACCGTGTACTTGGGCAGGTCCAGCGTGTAGGCCGACAGGATCGTCAGGTAGCCCGAGACAAAGTCGGCCGCGATGGGCGCGGCGTCGTGGTAAGCGCCGGCCTCGACCACGTGGGCGGTCTCCAAGGCCGAGAAAAAGATCAAGTTGGCCCAGGTCTTGGCCCCAAGGCGCACGTGGCCATTCTCGGTCTCGCGATAGGCGCCGCGAAACACTTTGGCCTTGAGCACTAGGCCGTTGCCGATGGGGTGGTTGGTGGTCGTGCCGAGCTCGAAATAGTCGGCCCCGGCGGCGTTCAAGGCGTTGCCGAGCCCCGCCTCGGGCTGGCGATGCACGCCGTAGTCCTTGCGCACCCGCACCGCCACAAACTGGCGGGTCTGGCAGTTGTTGGCCTTGGCGTCGGCGGCGGGGCCCTGTTCGCTCTGCTCCGTCGCGACACACACCTGCAATTCAAACAGGTTGTGGCCCTGCCAGTCGCCGGTGGTCAGGCGATCGCGCACGGCGTCGGGCAGGGCGACCTGCAGCGCCAGCCCGGCACCGCCGGCCAATTCGCTACCTGAAATCGCCAGCTTGGCACTGCGGGTCGGCTGGTCGCCTTGACCTCGAACCGCGTGGTGCTCCACGGCCACCCAGGCGGTGTCGGCGCCCACCGGGCGAATGGCCAGGGTGACCGAAACGTCGGCGGGCGGTGCCTGCGACGGGCCCATGCCGGCCACCGCGACGCCCAGCGCGGCGGTCAGCAGCGGCGCGTCCGTCAGCAGCGGCGCCATCTCGGCCGGTTCCACCTGGGCTACGGCCTGGCCGGTCACCAGCTCGCCGTCTTCGTTCATGTGTTGCGCCGCGGGCTTGGCCTGTACGGCCTTGAGCGGCGCGCCGGCGTACTCCACCACGCCCACCGATGTCGCCAGGGTCAGGTCGCGCAGCCAGACGTCTAGCCCGTTGCTTTGGG
>JBIKTV010000096.1:0-15604 GCA_044347905.1 Myxococcota bacterium | reverse complement strand
GGCCCAAGCGGGCGCCGGCACCAAGCTGGCCATCAGCGTGCAGCGGCAGGCCCAGCGCCTGCAACTGCTGGCAGAGCTGGCGGAAGCGCCGGATCCGCGCGCTGCGGCCCAGGTGGCGCCTCAGGGCGGGCTCGCCGGCAAGGGCCTGCAGGTCCAGCCGCTGACGCCGCAGTTGGCCCGTCGCCAAGGCCTGCCGGCCAATCTGCGCGGCCTGCTGGTGACGGATGTGGAGCCCCAAAGCCCGGCTGGCCTCTCCGGAATTCAGCCCGGCGATGTGGTGCTAGAGGCAGATCGCCGGGCGCTTGCCCAGCCCAGCGATCTGCAGGCGGCGCTCAAGGGCAATCGCTCGATCACCCTGCTGATTTGGCGCGACGGCCGCGCGGCGTATCTCGCTCTGGCACCTTGAGAAAACTGCAGATCCCGCCCCATCGGCAAGCGGGCGAGGTTGCGCAGGGCCCCCAGCGCGGTACACTGGGGCCGATGATCCGCTCCGCTTCCCTGCAATTGCCATCCGAGTCCGCAGCGGCCGCTCAAGCCGGGTCGGCTGCTTTGGGCCAGGATTTGCCCGCGGCCGGCCGCGATCGCCTGCGCGCCGCTGGTTTGCGGGCGACCCCTGCGCGGTTGGCGGTCTTGCAGGTCTTGGATGCCGCGGAGGTGGCTCTGTCCCACGCCGATTTGGTCGACCGCTTGGGCCAAGAGCGCTGGGACCCGGCGACGCTGTACCGCAACCTCTGCGACTTGGTGCGGGTGGGCTTGGCAAGGCGGGTCGACGTGGGCGACCACGTGTGGCGGTTTGAAGCGCGCACGCAACACAATCCCAGCAGCCATCCGCACTTTACCTGTACCGAATGCGGCAGCACCCAATGCCTGCCGGATTTGCAGTGGCAACCGCCCGAGCCGGCGCCGCGGGCCCTGCAGCGCCAACAGGTGGAAGTGCAGATCAAAGGCGTGTGCGACGACTGCGCCTAGATTCAAGCTGTTGCAATCATCGTCTCTGCCGACGGACTCCTGGCCCACATCCCCAGGATAGACCGCCGAGTTCGCCGCGGAAGAGGAGGCCCGCCGCCCTGGCCGCGCCTGGCAGGAACGCTTTGCCGTCGCCGATGCGCCTAGCCCGCACCACTGTCACGGTTGTGTCATCGCGGCCTGCCTGACCTTTTGACTCGCGGCACATTCCACGGCAAGGTCAGGGGCGAACAAGCGTCAACGGCAGGGGGGCAGGATGGGGCAAGCATGGCGGCGGTGGGGCAGCGCGATTTGGCTGGTGGCGCTGCTTTGGGGCTGCGCGGCAGAGACGGCGATCTACTGCGAAGCCAAGGGCTGCGATGACGGCAACCCGTGTACCCAGGATAAGTGCGTGCCTTCGCAGGGTTGTCAGCACAGCAACCTCGACAGCGGCACCTGCAATGACGGCGACACCTGCACGAGCGGCGAGATGTGCAAAGCCGGCCTCTGCGCGGGCGGCACGCCGATCAGCTGCGGCGATGGCAACCCCTGCACCAGCGAGACGTGCAACCCGGCCAAAGGCTGCGTGATGGCCGCAATTGAGGGCACCTGCGACGACGGCAACCTGTGCACCTTGGGCGACTTGTGCAAGAGCGGCGCGTGCGGCTACTTGGAGGTCAAGGACTGCAGCGACGGCAACCCGTGCACGGCGGACAGCTGCAACCCTACGGGCGGCTGCGTGTCTTTGGCCATCGATGCCACTTGCAGCGACGGCAACGCCTGCACCAGCGGCGACGCGTGCAAGGCCGGCGTGTGCGAAGCCGCCGGTACGGTGCAGTGCGATGACGGCAATCCGTGCAGTGCCGACGGCTGCAACAGCGAGATCGGCTGCACCCATCAGGCGGCGCTGGGCAGCCCGTGCGATGACGGAAACGCCTGCACCCTCAGCGATTCCTGCACGGCCACTGCACAGTGCCAAGGCGGCCAGGCCGTCAATTGCGACGACGGCGAGGTGTGCACCGGCGATGCCTGCGATCTGGCGAGCGGCTGCACCCACACCGAGCTGAACGCTGCATGTACCGACGGCAACGCGTGTACCGCGGGCGACGTCTGTAGCGGCGGCACGTGCACCGCGGGCGCACCGCTGGGCTGCAACGACGGCAATCCGTGCAGTGAGGATACCTGCATTGAGATGACCGGCTGCAACCACGAGGCCAACTGGGCACCTTGCGACGACGGACAGCCGTGCACCAAGGGCGACCAATGCAGCAATTACACCTGCAAAGCTGGGCCGTTGGCGCAGTGCGATGACAAGAACCCGTGCACCAGCGACGCGTGCAACCCGCAGACGGGCGATTGCGGCCACCTGCCCCAGCCGGGCTTGGCCTGCGACGACGACAACACCTGCACCACCGGCGACGTCTGCAGCACCCAGGGCAGCTGCGCCGGCACGGGCAAGAACTGCAGCGACGGCGATCTTTGCACCAAGGATCAGTGCAGCGCCGGCGTGTGCAGTAATATCCCGTTTTCAGAGAGCTTCTGTGATGACGGCAAACAGTGCACCGTGGATACGTGCGAGTGGAAACTGGGCTGCCAGCACACCTTGGCGACTGACGCGCCGTGCGACGACGGCAACAAGTGTACGCAGGGCGAAAAGTGCAAGGCCAACGGCAGTTGTGTCGGCACCACCATCACCTGCAATGACAACAACCCGTGCACCGGCGACTCGTGCGACCCCAAGAGCGGCTGCAAACACACCAGCGAATTCATCGTGGCGGCGTGCGAGGATGGCAACCCCTGCACCACCAAGGACAGCTGCCTGAACGGCAAATGCTTAGGCGGCGCCGCGCCCAACTGCGATGACGGCAATGTCTGCACCGCGGATTTCTGCGAGCCGCTGGTGGGATGCAAGCACTCGCCGGTGGCGGAATGGACGACCTGCTCCAGCGATCCGGCGTTTATCTGCACCAACAAGGGCACGTGCAGCGGTTCGCTGTTTGCCAAGTGGGTGGCGGTGATTCCGGCCGGCAAGAGCGCGTTTGGCTGTTCGCCCAAGGATTTCCTGTGCCGCCCGGATGAAAACCCGTTGCACATCGCGGAAATCTCTACGTACTACCTGCACATGCTGGAGGTGTCGGTCAAGCAGTACAAAGACTGCGTCAACGCCGGGGCGTGCGAAAACTTCAAGAGTCTCAAGCCCGACTGCAACTTCACCTTGGGCAAGCTCGACCACCCCATGGACTGTGTCAACCGCACCGAGGCGGCGGCTTATTGCGCCTGGCAGGGCATGCGCTTGCCGACCGAGCACGAGTGGGAACGCGCGGCCCGCGGCGACTGCGGCAGCCTGACGGACAGTGCGTGCAAAGCGGCGGCGACTATCCACCCCTGGGGCAACACGGTGCCGAGCTGTAATGAAGACGCGGTGTTTGCCTACAATGACAACAAGGGCTGCGGCTCGGGCAACACCTGGTCGGTGGGGGCGGGCGCGCTGTCGCCGTTTGGCATTCCCAGCCTGGCCGGCAACGTCGCGGAGTGGGTGCTCGACATCTACTCGGCCAGCGCCTACACCAACGCGAGCGCCAAGGATCCCAAAAACACGGTTGGCGCCAACGGAATTGTCCGCGGCGGCTCTTACGCCAGTGCATTTATCGACGTGCGCACCTCGGCCCGCGTCGAATTGCCGCTCCTGAACACTGATCGCGGCGTGGGCTTCCGCTGTGCCCGATCTGTGGGCGCCAAGCCGTAGTCGCCTGGCTGCATTGGCTATTTGGGTTCGTCAGGGCCAATTGTCAGCTCGCAAGGCCACTCGCGCCTCAGCGCCAGCGAAGGGGCCAACCGCGGAAACGCAGCCGATCCGCCGCCAAGCTCTGGCGCAAGGGCAGGGCCCAGATTATCCTGCGCAGGCGGGCGGGACCCGGTGAGGTCAGAGCATGGGTGAATTGCTTCCCAAACAACGGGCAGAGGCGGCGCGGCTGGGCTGGCTGGCTGTGGCGGGCTGGGGCGGAACGGGGCTAGTGCTCTTCTTTGTCAAGCTCAAGCTGCTGGTCTTGATCGGCGCTGCGGCGGCGGTATGGCTGACCTGGCGGTGGTTTAAGTACCGCGCCTCCTGGGGCATGCGCTTCTAGGGACCTTGGCCAATATGGCTTGCAGCAAGGAGAATTCGATGGCGGCATTGCGCGTGGTCGGCCTGGGTGGCTCGATCGACGGTTCTTCGGCGACGTGGCATGCCCTGACGGCCGCCATGCGGGCAGCCCAGCAGGCGGGTGGCGAGGTGGAGGCCTTTGATCTAGCTCAGATGGACCTGCCCATGTACCGCCACGGCGCCCAAGTGCCAGAGGCGGCGCAGAAGCTGCTGGCGGCGGTGCAGTCGGCCGATGCGCTGCTGTGGTCGTCGCCGCTGTACCACGGCTCTGTCAGCGGAGCTTTCAAGAACGCGATTGATTATCTGGAGTTGCTTCGCCTGGCAGAGCCGCCGTACCTGAGCGACAAGGTCGTCGGGCTTATCTGCTGCGCGGGCGGCGTGCAGGGGATGCAGGCGCTGAACCACATGGAAAACATGGTGCGATCGCTGCGCGGCGTGACGTGCCCGCTGGTGGTGCCGGTGGCGCGGGCGTGGCAAGCGTTTGGCGCCGATGGCGAGCCCCTGCAGGCGGATGTCGCCCAGCAGCTCGATCAACTGGGCCGCGAAGTCGTGCGCCTAACCCAGCGGCTGCAGGTCGCGAGGGCTCCGTGACTCGACGAGGTCCGCTTTTTGCCAGGGCCCTCATCCTGGCCGCAGCGGCGGTGGCTCTGACAACCTCCCCGGCCCAAGCTCAGCCCGCTGAACCCGTTCGCGCCGGCACCCTGGCTGTCAATCTGGCTCCCCTTGCCTGCGCCACCGGCGAATTGCGCTGGGAGTCGCCGATCTTTCAGAAGCTCGCCTGGTCGGCCTTTGTCGGCTTTGGTCGCGGCCGCAGCGGCGCCAACGTGAGTGGCTACGTGGGCGAATTGGGAGGCCAATTGCGCTGGTATCCGGTAGGGGGCTTTCGCCGCGGCTTGCTGCTTGCCCTAGAAGGCGCGGGCCTTGCCGCAGGGGGGCAGGGCAGTCGCGGCGAGACCGCTTTGGCCTTGGGGCCGCGGCTGGGCTACAAAGTGGTTGGCCTGGGCGGATTGACGCTGGAGGCCAACGCCGGAGTGGCGTACGTGCGCAAATCAGCGGATGGCGTAGTCCCTGGAACAACAGCGGTTCTGACAGAGATGCAGGCGGTGTCAAGCCTTCTCTTGGGGTGGACATGGTGACGCCCAAGACGATCCTGCGCTGGACCGCCGCCATCGCCGCGCTGACGCCGGGGTGCATGATCGACACCTGGCAATTTGACGAATGCGTGCGCGACCCCGAAATATGCTCCACCGGTTATGAAGGCTGGCAGACTATCAGCGGCTGCGCGCTCAGCGACCCGCTGAAAATCCAGGTGGGCCAAGGGCAATACTCCTTCCAATCCCTGGAAGCCGGGGCCGCCTTTGACCTCCACAGCGGCAGTGGCGGGCAGATCGTCAGCAACCACATCTACGCCGCGCTGCGCATCGCCAATCCCGACCCGGCCCACCGGCGCTTCCGCGTGGTTTTTACCTTGGTGAGTCCGGGGTTTTGCGCCAGCGAGGCGTGCGAAGACTACCTGACGGACCGGGTGGCCATCATCGGCAAGACCATGGTGGTGGAGGCCAGCGGGGCCGTCTCTAAGGCCGGCTTTCAGCTGATGAGCAACGGCGCGCCCAGGCGCTTGACCATCGCCGTAGAAGACGAGTGCGGGCGCAAAGGCTCAGCCGAGCACATCGTCAAGCAATAGAGCAATTGTTCGCAAGAAAGCGATCGCCTGGACGGACACGGATCGGTCAGACGGCCAGCGAGGACGCGATCTTGTGAGCGACCCGGCCGCCTGGACCTGCCCGAGCTCATGTCGGACAGGTCCAAAGCCCCGATCGCCGGACTACTTGACGGTGATCGTGCCCTTCATGCCCATGCCGGCATGCGGGGTGCAGACAAAGTAGTAGGTGCCGGCTTTGTCAAACAGCACGGTCTTGGTGGCGCCAAAGCCGACCGAGAAGCCGCCCGCGAGCGGGGTGTTGCCGTTGGCATCCCAAGTGGTCTTGCTCACTTCTACCACGTCGTGGCTGGATCCCGTGGTGAATTCGATGCTGTCGCCAACCGCGATGTCCACGGCGTCCGGCACGAACTTGTTCGACGGGTTGGTCTTGACCGCCACGGTCTTGGGCTGAGGCGCAACCGGCGTGCCTTTGCAGACGCTGCCGGCGCACTTGTCGCCGCTGGTGCTGGCGTTGCCGTCGTCGCACGGCGCCGTGTTGGGGGTGTGCACGCAGCCCTTGGCGGCATCGCAGGCGTCGTCGGTGCAGGGGTTGCCGTCGTTGCAGTCGGGGGCGCCGCTGCCGGGCTTGCACACGCCCTTGTCGCACACGTCATTGGCCGTGCAGAAATTGCCGTCCTCGCAGCTGGTCGCCGAGTTGGCGAGCTGGCAGCCGACCTTGGGGTCGCACACATCGCTGGTGCAGGCGTTGCCGTCGTTGCAGTCCAGCGCCGGGCCGGCTTTGCACTTGGCGCCGGTGCACGCGTCGCCGTTGGTGCAGGCATTGCCGTCACTGCAGGGCTTGCCTTCTGCCAACGGGGTGCTCACGCAGCCGCTCTTGGGGTCGCACAGGTCGGTGGTGCAGGGGTTGGCATCGTCGCAGCTCACCGCGATCGCGCCGCTTCGGCACTCGCCGTCCAGGCACTCATCGCCCTTGGTGCACGCGTTGTTGTCGCTGCAATTCGCCGTGTTGTTCTGGCCCACGCAGCCCCACTTGGGGTCGCAGCTGTCGGTGGTGCAGGGGTTGGCGTCGTCACAGGCCTTGGCCTTGCCCGCGCTGCAATTGCCAGTGGCGCAGGTATCGCCTTCTGTGCACTGGTTGCCGTCGTCGCAGGGCTGGCCTTCGAGCGAGGTGTTGCTGCATTTGCCGGTGGCCGGGTCGCATTTGTCGGCGGTGCAGGCCTTGTTGTCGTCGCACTTGCTGGCGAGCGTCAGGAACACGCAGCCGACCTTTGGGTCACACGTGTCGCTGGTGCAGGCGTTGCTGTCGTCGCAGACCTTGGCGATGGCGGTGCCGAGGCATTTGCCCGCGGAGCACTTCTCGGCGGTGCCGTTGCACACGTTGTCGTCATTGCAGGCGGCGCCCTCGGCCTTGGCCTTTGCCCCGCACACGCCCGCGCTGCACGCGCTGGTCATGCACGGGTCGGCTGCAGTGGGGCAGTCGGCGTCGATCTTGCAGACGGCCGGGGCGGGCACGCTGCTGGGGGTCGGGGTCGGCTCGGCAGCCTCATCGGTGCAGGCCATCGCGGTGCAGGCCAGGGCCGCCACGGCGACCAAAGAGCGCAGGGAAAACAACGGCTTCATCTCAGGCTCCACGAATTGTCTGCGCTTTGAGCGCGAGCGGCGGGCTGGTCTGGCGTCGGGCGGACGGATGCCCACGGCCTTTGGGGTCAGACAGGATAAGCGACCGACGCGAAAAAGGGAATGGCCGGTTTTGTCGATCGGGGCGATCCAAGAAGGGGGCCGGGGCTCGCCGCGGTGCTGCCAACCAGGGAAGCGCTGACTTTGGCCAAATTGACAAGGCCAATAAGGCGACATCGCGAAGGGACCCGAGCTCTTGCGCCCCACCGCTGTGCTTCGCCTCGCCAAACTCGCTCGGTCCGGCTACGCTGCGCAGGACTGAGGAGGAACCCGTGCAGCATACCGCCGAATTCGAAGCCCTAGTCGCCGACGCCAAGCAGCGCGTGCGCGAATTGACCATTGCCGAGCTGCTTCAATGGCAGGCCCAAGGACGCCAGGTGCGGCTCATCGACGTGCGCGAAGACCGCGAGTGGCAAGCGGGCCACGCGGCCGGCGCTGAACACCTGGGCCGCGGCGTGCTGGAGCGCGATCTGATCGGCCAGGTGCCCGACAAAACGGAGACGCTGGTGCTCTACTGCGGCGGTGGCTACCGCTCGGCCCTCGCCGCCGACAATGCCCAGAAGATGGGCTACACCGCGGTCTGGTCGCTGGCTGGCGGCTGGAAAGCCTGGCTCGCCGCGGGCTTGCCTACTCAGAGCCTGTGAAAATATTCTGGATGTGAAAGAACTGACGATTGACAACATTGGGTTTTTTGACTCTCAATGTCCTGAAACCGGCGTTCTTTCACATCCTCTCAGGGCTAACGTCCGAGGTCGATCATGGCTTACCACGTCCTGCGGGTGCGCCAGACCAATGGCGAGACGATTTGCGCGATTCACGCGGATGAACTGCGCCGCAGCGACACCAGTGCGACATTCTGGCTGGAGGGCGCCTTGGTCTACCAGCTGCCGCTTGGGGCGCTGTTGCACCACGAGGTCGCTGCGGATCGCCCGGAAGCACAGGCAAGGATGAAGGAATTGACTCGCCGCGGCCTGCGCAGTGGCGCGCTTGGACCAGAGACGGCGGCTATCCGCCCCGGTGTCGGCGGCAAGCGCCAGATTGGCAGCGCCGTAGAGCAGGTCGTCGCGGTGGTTGAAGGGCCCCGCACCAAACCGCGGCCCTAGAAAGGGGAGGAGAGCGCCGATGTGGACTCAACCATTGCAGCCTCATGAGATAGAGCGGCTCAACCGATGGCGCCGGCATTTGCATTCGGAGCCTGAGCTGAGCCTCGTGGAGGTCGACACCCAGGCCTACCTGCGCGGCGAGCTGGAATCCATTGGTATTACTGCCACATCGGTCGGGCAGACCGGCTTGATGGCGGCGCTGGGGCCGGCCGACGCGGAGCGCGTTTTGCTTGTGCGCGCCGACATGGACGCCCTGCCCATTGAGGAGCAGACCGGCTTGCCGTTTGCCTCCAAGCGCCGCGGCTGCATGCACGCCTGTGGCCACGACACCCACATGGCCTGTCTGCTCGCCGTTGCCGCGCGGCTCAAGGCCGCTGAGGGCGAATTGCCCCTGCGGGTGGTGCTGTGTTTTCAGCCCGGCGAAGAAGACGGCCGCGGCGCCGTCAAGATGATCGAGGCCGGCGCGTTGGATGGCCGCTGGTGCAATGATCCGGGCCTAAAGGTCCAGGCGGCCTTGGGGCTGCACATCTGGAGCCCGCTGCCCACCGGGGTGGTGAGCGCCTGCCCCGGCCCCGTCATGGCCACTGTGGACGACTTCCGCACCACGGTTCGCGGTCGCGGTGGCCACGGCGCGCTGCCCCACCAGGCGGTCGATGCGATCGTCGCCGCCGCGGGCGTCGTGCAGGCGCTGCAGACCTTGGCTTCGCGCAGAATTGACCCGCTCGACCCGGTGGTGGTCAGCATCGGCAGTATCCACGGCGGCACCACGTACAATGTGATCGCGGAAGAGGTGCACATGCACGGCACCGTGAGGAGCTATTCGCCGGAGCTCGCGGCCCGCTTGCCTAGCTTGCTGCCGGAAGTGGCTCACCTAGCGGCGCAGGCCTACGGGGCGTCGGCCGAGACCATCTACAGCCGTTACACCATCGCGCTGCACAATGATCCGGCGTTAGCTCAAATGGTTGCCGAGGTGGCCGAGCAGACGCCAGGGGTCGCCGGGGTGGACCGCAGCATGCGCATGATGGCCGGCGAGGACTTTGCGTACATCGCGGCCGAGGTGCCGGCGTGCTTCTTCTTTGTCGGCTGCGGTGGACCGGAGGCGGCGCCGCACCATTCGCCGCGGTTTGTCGTCGACGAAAAGGCCTTGCCGGTCGCGGCGGAAGTGATGCTGCGGTCGATCGCCGCGTGGGCCCGGTAGCGGCCGGAGCAGGCGTTTGGCGCTGGGCAGACTGGGGTCTGAGCTGTCGCGGCGCCCCGTCGCCCGGCGGTCCGGCGGCCGGACGGGCCGCGGCAGGGACCCTACTTGCAGGTTGCCACAAAGACCTTGACGTTCCGTTCGGTCTTGCAGAATTCGGCATCGCTGCACTTGAGGGCGACGCTATTGAGCGCCTCTAGCCAGTTGGCGTAGGTAGCCGTCGCCGGCATAGCCACGACCACAGACGAATTCTGTTGATCCGTCCACGCCTCAAGGCGATCGCCGTCGCCGTGGCCCGGCGCGCTCTGCAGGCCCTGGATGGTGCCATCCTCCGCCAATCGCCCCGTGTGAACCTGCGTGCCGTCGTGGAAGACGATCGGCTTAAAGCCCGCGCCGGTGAGCTGATCCTTGCCGATCGCCGCCCAGGCCTCGCAGGCCATTGCCTTGCCGGCCGGCGACTTGATCTTGAACTTAATCACCTCGTTGGCCTTGGACAGGGTCAAGGTGAAGCCGGCGCGGCGGTTCGTTCCATCGGCGCGGCGCCGACCCACGAGCACGGTGGTCGGCCAACCCTTGCTGTTCTCACCCTCAATGCTGGCGCGCAGCAGCGGCTCAATAAACCCTACGGGCACTTTGGGCTCCGCGACCACGTAGATCTGCGACTGATTGAACTGCGACACCGTTGACGCGCGGACGTCTTGGACCAATTGCTTGACTTCCTTAACCAACTCGGCATCAAAGGCGTAGTCTCCCTTCCAGGCCGGCTTGGGCTTTTCGCCCTCTTTGGGCGCCGGCGGGGTCGGTGAGCGCAGCAGGTTGTCCATCAGCGCCAAGCCCTGGTCGGCGGTGATCATCAGCACGGCATTGCCGCTGTAAGGCGCTGCAACTGTGGAGCGAATCGCCGGAAGAACCGGGTATTCCTCGTACTTGGGCACCTTAGCTGCGCGGTCGACGTAGACTTTGGCCATGCGCCCGGCCCACTCGGCGTAGGGGCTCTGGGGGTACTTGGCCTTGAAGCCCTCCATCAGCTTGGACGCGGCCTCAAAGTACGGCTTCATCAGGGCGTACGGGCGCTTCTCCATCGGCACGTTGGCGCAGAAATCCTTAAGCTTTTCCTGGCAAATCTGGTTGTCTTTGTCCTCTAGCGGGCCGTCGACCGGCTTGGTGATGCCAAAGGCGTACTTCATGTACGTGTAGAAGCGGGTGACGCGGTCGTCGTTGGGCTCGGAGGCAAAGAGCGTCCAGCTGCGCGCGAGCTCCGCGGCGTGGAAGTACACGAGCTCAAACTCGATATCCGATTCCCACGGCTTGCCTTTGGAGACGCGCAGGGCGCCTTGGAGCGCGGCCATGTACTCATTGGGGCCGGTCTTTTCGTCGATGTAGTAGACCTTCTGCAGCTCCAGCCAGCGGCCCAAAGTGTCCGCCACTTCTTCAGCCGGCGTGCCTTCGCCCTTGATCGAGCAGGCCTTGTAGTCGGAGCCCTGGGCCACGCCGGCGAGTTTCTTCATCCACGCCAGCCACGGATGCTCGTCGTCGCCGGCTTCGTCCTGGGTGGGCAGGTTCTTGAGCGAGCGGGTGCGGCGGGCGTCCAGCAGGTCGCTGATGCACTTGGTCGCGACCTCTTCGCGGGTGCCCTGCTTCTTTTCTTCGCCGCAGCCGACGGCCAAAGGTGCGGCCATGGCCACGACCAGCGCCGCAGCGAGCGGGCGCCAGAGGGAGGATGTCTTGATTGGGGCGGGCATGGGGACCTCGGGCGCTCAGAGCCTGTGGAAGTGTTCGGGATGTGAAAGGACCACAATGGACAGGATTGGCTTTTTCGACTCTTTCGGGCGCGGAACTGGCGTTCTTTCACACCCTCTCCGTGGCGCTCTACACAGCGGTTTTAGCAGGGAACAGCGGCTGGTACAACGGCAATCGTCACCGCGGTCAAGGGATTTTGGCCTGCACGAGCAGCGGCTTGCGGGCCAGGGCATACCAGGACAGACCGGGCAGGGCCGTGCCGGTGCGGGCCGCCCAGTGGGTCAGGGCATTGTCCGCCTGGAGCAGCGACTGCACCCCCTGGGTCAACAGCTTGCCGCCGCGCCAGTGGATGCCCGGCTTGTGGCTGCCGCGGGGAGGAATCAACAATTCGCGAGCCTTTTCTAGGGCCCGCGGCAGCAGCAGCGTGTGGAACAGCCCGCCGTGCTCCAGCACTTGCAGGCCGGCACTTTGCAGCACCGCCAGGCCCTGCTCGGGCGAATAGCGCCGGCAATGCTGCAAAAAGCGGTCGTGATTGGTGTACAGCGGCTGCCAGGCCGGCACGCTGATCAGCACATACCCGCCCGGGGCGAGGTTCTGGCTGACCACATCGCCCAGAAAGGCCCGGTCATCCGGCACGTGCTCAAGCACATCCAAGAGGGTGAGGAGATCGAACTGCCCCTCCGGGCGCTGCGGCGACAGGTGAATGCGCTCGGACAGCATCGCCTGCAAATCCCCCATGATCTCTGGGGTATATTCGGAGTCCCAGCAGTGGATCTGCGCGTCACCGGGCAGTTGCTTGATCAGCTGCGATGAAAACCACGCGTCGCCCGCCCCGCCGTCAATCACCGCGCGGGTATGGCTCAGCAGGCCGTGGCGCTGCAAAACCTGGCCAAAGAACTGCCATCGCGCAGTCTCCCAGGGATGGCGGGCTTGCAGTCCGGTCTCGCGCAGGTCCATGGCCAATTCCAGCGTCGCAGGCAGCGCGGCGGCGCGATTGTGCGGCAGGGTCGCCGCGGCGTAAAGCGCGCCCGCTCCTATGTCCCGAAAGTCAGAACGCCAGGCAGTACTTGAGCTGGATGCCGCCAAAGATCGTGCACTGCAGGCACACCCCGCTGCAGCCGGGGCAGGTAAAGCCCGATTGCCCCTGGTTGGCGACGCATTTGCCGTTGGCGCTGCAGGTGCCGGGCACCTTGACCGAGGCGCACAGGTCCACGTCGTACTCGGCCTGGCACGTCACGCCCGACTTGGACTGGCAGCTGCCGGCGACGCACTGGCCGCTCGGACAATCGCCGCTGGGCGACACGCAGCTCTGACCGTCGGCGCTCTTGTGGACGCAAGTGCCGTACTGGTCGCAGGAATCGGCGGTGCAGGGGTTGCCGTCGTCGCAGTTCTTGAAGGCCGAGCCCTTGCAGACGCCGTTGGTGCACTTGTCATTGGAGGTGCAGGCGTCGGAGTCGTTGCACAGCTTGCCTTCCTGGCTGACGCCATTGCACTTTCCGCTTTGGCAGATGCCCTCAATGCACGGGTTGCCGGTGGACGCGCCGCACGGCAGGTTGTTGAACGCCGCGGGGTGGGTGCAGGCACCGCTGGCGCAGACGTCATTGGTGCAGGGGTTGCCGTCGTCGTCGCACTTGCTGGTGTTGTTGGTGTACTTGCAGCCGCCCGCGCAGTCGTCGGTCGTGCACGGGTTGTTGTCATCGCAGGTCTTGGTGCCGGTGCCAATGCATTTGCCAGACAGGCACTTATCGCCCGTCGTGCAGTTGTTGCCGTCGTCGCAGAGCACGTTGTCCGCCGCCGAATACACGCAGCCCTGATAAGCGACACATTTATCCATGGTGCACGGATTGTTGTCGTCGCATTGCTTGGTGCCCGCCGACTTGCAGGTGCCAGTGGTGCAGAACTCGCCGATGGTGCAAGGATTTCCGTCATCGCAGGGGTTGCTGGATGAGAACGGGTGGACGCACTGGCCGTTCTGGCACTTGTCCGTGGTGCAGACGTTGCCGTCGTCCGCGCACGGCGCATTGGCGTTGCCGGGACCGTGCTGGCACGCGCCGCCCGCGCATTGGTCCAGGGTGCACGGGTTGCCGTCCTCGGCGCACGGCGCGCTGTTGGCGGGGTGGCTGCACTTGCCCGAATTGCAGACGTCGTTGGTGCAGAAAAGCCCGTCATCCAGGCACGGCGAGTTGTTGGTGGCCGGCGGGTGGCCGCACGCGCCGTTGACGCACACGTCCTGGGTGCACGGGTCGCCATCGTCCAGACAGCTCTTGTCCGAACCCAATTTCTGGTGGGTACATCCGCCCTTATCGCACACATCCGCGGTACAGGCGTTGGCGTCATCGGCACACGGCACGGTAAACGACACCGGCGGGTGGCTGCACTTGCCCGTCACGCAGACGTCGCTCGTGCACGCGTTGCCGTCGTCCGCGCACGCGGTGTTGTCCACCATCGCCGGGTGGCTGCACTTGCCCGTCTTGCACACGTCCTGGGTGCACGGATCGCTGTCTTCTAAACACTTTCCGCCATCCGCCTGGGCTGGGTGCTTGCACACGCCGGCCTGGCACACATCCTGCGTACACGCCTCGCCGTCATCTGGGCACGCGCCGCCTTCACTTTGCGCGGGATGCACGCACTTGCCGCCAATGCACACGTCCTGGGTGCACGGCTGGCCGTCATCTGGGCAAGCGCCGTCCTTGGGCGTGTGGGTACAACCCGCCACGGCGTCGCAGCCGTCCAAGGTGCACGGGTCGGCGTCGTCGCAGTCCATCACCTTGGCGCCGGTGCAGTTGCCGTTCGCGCACTTATCGCTGGTGGTACACGAGTTGCCGTCGTCGCAGACCGCCCCCGATTGCGGCGCCTGTTTGCACGACCCGTCTGTGTTGCAGCTCCCCAGGGTGCACGGGTTGCCGTCTTCGCACAGGTCTTCATCGGTCTTGCCGTCGCAGTCGTCGTCCAAGCCGTTGCACGCTTCGGGCTTGGGCTCCACCGCATCGCAGATCGCCTGACCCTGCACGCACTCGATGACCTTGCCGCTGCACGCGCCGTGCTCGTTCTTCTTTTCGCACTTGGCCGACACCGAAAAGTCGTCGGTCTTGCCGTTGCAGTCGTCGTCCAGGCCGTTGCATTCCTCTGCCTTGGGCACGGCCGCGCTACACTCCGACAGGCCATTAGCGCTGCAATTGCGCGTTCCTGGGCACTGGCCGTAAAAGTTCTTGGTGTAGCAAGACGTCGACTTGGACTGCGACGCAGCTTTGACACTGCACGTACACAGCTTGCCGCCTTCTGGCACGCACTGCTTGATCGACTTGCCCGACTCCGGATCGACCAAAGAATCGCACGAATAGCCGGGGCCGCACGCGGGCTTGCCCGGGCCACAGGCCACCCCGCAGAACTTGCCCTCTGCGCCATAGGTCAGGCAGACGTTGCCCGTTTCACTGACGTCATTGCAGTCCGCATTCAGCGTGCAGGGATCGCACAGGCTCAGACCACCTGGGACACACAGGTAGACGATGTCCCCCGTGGCGCTCTGCTTGCCCGTGCATTTGAACCCGTCCGGGCAGGTCGTCTCGCACACTTTGCTGCATACAGAGCCCGAGGCCGAGGGCACGCATACGCCAGAGTCGCAGTCGTCCCCCGTGTTGCACGGGGCGCCAAATTGGCCGACGACCGGGTTGCCGCTGTCGGCCGCGGTGGCGTCGGCGCTGTCGGCGGGGTCGGCCGTGTCCGTGCCGGTGGCCAGATCAAGAGGTGGGGTCTCGCTGTCCAGCGAGGTGGCAATGTCCAGGCTGATTCCGCCGCCGGAGTCGCTTGAAGAGGTCGTGCCACCGGCGGTGTTGCTGTCGCTACAGGCTGCCATCAGCAGCAGAGCCGCACAGAGGACGCCAAGGATTTCCTTGCTACGCATGGTGATTTTCGTCATCGGTGCCTGTCCGTCGGGAGGTCTGCGACTGCCCAAACCACTCATCTTACACCAAGTGCCGGGGGTTTTCATGTCGTCGGCGTGCATCTTTGACGGGGCAGCTGGACAATGGCTTTTCCGCCCTCCGGGCGAGGGGGGAATTCTCTATTCATTACTTATGTTTTGCAAAGGGTGAACCATAGGGAACGTGGGGGCGTTCCGCCCCCTACCTCCCTAATGTTTC
>JBIKTV010000439.1:0-4964 GCA_044347905.1 Myxococcota bacterium | reverse complement strand
CCTGCGCCGCCAAGACCGCCCCGTCCTGGCCCTCATGGCGCCGCTGTTTGCCGTGGTGACGGCGGCGAGCGTGATTGTCGCCACGTTCACCAAGACGGCCTTTCTGGCCGAATATGCCGTTGAAACACTGCCTTTGATGTTTCTGGGCAGCTCGCTGTTTACCGCCGCGCTGTCTATTGCCTACGTGTCGATCGCCGGGCGCTTTGACACGGCGCGGCGCTGGCTGGGCCTGGTGCTGGTGGCGCAGGCGACCTTTCTGGCCCTGCACCTGCTCTACCCGCTGGCGCCAAAGGCCATGGCGCTCGCCCAGCTGATCTGGTGTACAGGGCTTTCGCAGCTGCTGCTGGTGCAGACCTGGAACACGACCTCGGTGATGCTGCCGTCGCGGCAAGCCAAGCGGCTTTTCCCAGTGTTTGCCGCCGTTTCTACCCTAGGCGCGGCGGTGGGCGGCGGTCTGGTCAGCGCCGGCCTGCAGGTCGTCGAAGCTCGCCACCTCATGTGGCTGGTGCTGCTGCTGCAGACTTATCCGCTGTGGCGGGTCAAAACCGTGGTTCGCGAGCTGCAAGCCGCCGCAGACCTGCAAGATGACGGCGCTTCTGCCCTGCCCCCCTCGCTCCATCGCCGCAGCCAGGACCGCGAGGGCCAACCTTTTGAAGAAGTCATGCGGGGTTTTCGCGCCATTGCCGCCACGCCCCTGCTGCTGCGCCTGGCCGCGCTGGTGTTTTTGCTGCAAACCGCCTCCTTGGTGATCGACTTCCAGTTCTCTACCGAGCTCAAGCTGCGCTTCACCCGCAATGAAATGGCCAGCTTTCTAGGCAGTTACTACGCCATTGCCAACACGGTCGCCTTCTTTGTGGCGCTCCTGGCGACCTCGCGCATCGTCCGCGTCGTCGGCATCGGCGTGGCCATCTCCGCTAGCGCGATTTTTGTGGGCCTGGGCAGCCTTTGGTACTTTGGCGCCGGCCTGGGCTTTCTGGGCCCCGCGCCTACGGGTTTTGGCCTGGGCAGCGCGTTTTGGGCCATCGTGGTGACCTCTTTCCTGGAGCGCATCTTCCAGTTTGCCCTCACGCGCAACGCCATGCAGATGCTGGTAGCGCCCCTGGACGCCAAGAAGGGCGAGCGGGCCAAGACGCTGATCGACGGCGTGGTCTATCGCGTCGCGACCGCAGGCACGTCTGTGGCCCTGCTGTTTATCGGCCCGCACTCTGAGCAATTGGCCCTGCTGGCCCCGGTGACGCTGCTGGCTTGCCTGGGGGTGGTCGCCATCGGCCTGTCCATGAATCCCCACTATCGCCGCGCGCTTTTTGAGGGCCTGCGCGCCCGCCGCGTCGATTCCGATGTGGATCCGCAAATCCGCGACCTGCTGCAGCGCTCCGCCACCGGCGAAGTCCGCGAGCGCTTGGCCTCCTCGCAGCCGAGCGATATCCTGGCTGCCCTTGAAATTGTTCGCGAAAGCCGGTTGCCCGTGCGGGTGCAAGACCTGATGCCCGCGGCTGGCCACGCCAATGCCGACATCGCCCGCCGCGCCCTTGAAGTGGTCAACGAGCTCGGCCTGGTGCCTGAGCGCGGTGCGCTGCTGGAGCTGCTGCAAAACGAGCGACCGCCCGCAGTTCTGCGCGAAGTCCTTAGGCTTTTGGAGCATTTCCCCGACCCTAGCCTGCTGCCGCTGGTCAGCCTGTTCATCCAACATGAAGACGTCGGCGTGGCCCGTTTGGCGGTGGCGTGGGTCCACAAAGTCGGCGGTGAGACCTACAGCGAGCCCCTGCAGCGCCAATTCCGAGCCGATTTGCACCACCCAGAAGCGCATCGCCGCGCCAGAGCTGCCTTTATTTCAGGTGGTTACAATCTGGAGTCTGAGTCGGACTTGGCGCGCATGGTCCACGACCCCTCGCCAGAAGTGCGGCTCAACGCCGTGGTGTCGATGGGCCAAGTCGGGGCGATGGAGTACGTCGATCCCCTGGTCGACAGCCTCTCTCGCGGCGACCTGGTGCCGGCGGCGTCCGCGGCGCTCGTGCGCTTTGGCCCCAAGCTGATCCCGGCGTTGCGCGAGCGGATGCAGCGGCGGCCCCCAGGTCTGGCCATCCAGCTGCGGCTGCTGCGGGTGGTCGAGCGCTTTGGCAATGAGGCCGCGGTGCGCTATTTGACCGAACAGGTCGACTCGCGGCCCTCTGTGGTGCGCAACAACGCCGTCCAGTCTCTCTGGCGGGTGGCCCGCGATCCGGAAGCGCCTCGCCCGCCGCGATCCTGGCTCAAGGGCCGGGTGTTGACGGAGATCGACACGCTCTCTCTGCTGCACGCCATCGTCCGCCACGCGCCTGCGCGCGACACCAAGCTGCAGTTCTTTGCCGATGAGGTGCAAGCCCTGCGCCTGCAGGCAGAGATGCGCGTCTTCCGCCTCCTGGGGGTGCTGGAGTCGCGGGCCGCCCTGCACCGCGCCTATCTGCATTACCGCAGCCCGCAGCAGCGCGTGCGCTCCAATGCCATTGAGTTGCTCGATCAGCACGTGGTCGACCCCGATCTCAAGCCCGTTGTCGGTCTCATTGAACGCCACGACGGCGCCCAAGCCGATGCCGCCGATGCGCTGGACGGCCCCGCCATTGGTGAAATGCTCGCCCACGCCGATCCGTGGCTGGTGCGGGTGTGGACGTGGGTGCAGACGCCCTCTGGAGGCAAGATGACGCGCGACCCCATGGACATGGTGTTCCTGCTCAAGGCCGTGCCATTTCTCTCTGAATTATCAGGGGAACAGCTGCTGCCCATCGCCGATATCGTCCAGCACGTCCACGTCGAAGCGGGCGATCTGGTGTTCGCCGAAGGTCAGCCGGGCAACCACCTGTACGTGATTCTAGAAGGCGAAGTCGACGTCATGCGCGGCTCTGAGCGGGTGGCGCGGCTGGGGCGCAAAGAGTGCGTGGGCGAAATGGCCCTGCTGGACCCTGCACCGCGCTCCGCTTCCGTAAAGGCGCGCACGGACTGCGAATTGCTCGCCATCGCCCGCGACGATTTTCAAGACTTGCTCGACATGCACCCGGCCCTGGCCCGCGGCATCATTCGCGTGCTGACCCAGCGGCTGCGCCACGCCACTGAACAAATGTAAGGAATTCCCTTGGCTCAGAAGACTCAAAGCGATCGCCCGCGCCAGTCGGTGGCGGCCAACGCCGTGGCCAGTGAGCTGTTGCCCGGCCAATCCCCCGCGCTGCTTCAAGAATTGCACCTGCTGACCCGCAACGGCGAGCTCAACGCCGATGCCCGGCGGAAACTCAAGCAGATCAACCATCTCTACGGCATGATCAAGCAGCGCCTGCAGCCGTTGTTGGCCGATGGGGCGGACCCGCTGATCGTCGACGCGGGCGCGGGCAACGGCTACCTGGGCTTTGTGCTCTACGACCTGCTGCTGCGTCCCGCCGGTCGCGGCCGCTTGGTGGGGGTGGAGAGCCGCCCGGACCTTGTGCAAAGGGTCAATGAGCGCGCGGCGTTGCTGGGCTTTGACCGCCTGAGCGCCGTCCTGGGGCTCATGGGTGAGCTGGCCGACGCCGCCGAACCGGGGCTGCAGGGCGAAAAACCCCAGGCGGTGGTGGCACTGCACGCCTGTGATACCGCCACCGATGACGCGCTGGTGCTGGCCATTCGCAGTGAGAGCCCAGTGGTCGCGGTGGTGCCCTGCTGCCAGGCGGAGGTCGCGCAGCTGCTGGCCGGCGGTTCGGCGGTGCGGTCGGCGCTGGGCCCGCTCTGGCGGCATCCCATCCACCGCCGCGAATTTGGTGCGCATTTGACCAACGTCGTGCGCTGTCTAGTGCTCGAGGCCCACGGCTACAGCGTGACCGCCACAGAGCTGACCGGCTGGGAGCACACCGCCAAGAATGAGCTGATCCTGGCGCATAAAGTCCAGCGATCCAACGGACTTGCCCTGGGCCAGCTCCGCTCGCTGCTGGGCGAGCTGCCGGTGGCGGAGATGGGGCTGCTGCGGCGGCTGTCCTTGACGTAGCGGCCTGTAACCCCTATCGTGCAGGCGACCGGTGCGCCCGGTCATGGCTGTGTTGCCCAACAACCGGCCCCCAGCGCCCAGCCCCGCCACCCAGCGAGGCCGCGCACCCACGGGGACGCAACGGTATCGACAGGGGCTACAAAGCTGAGCTCGCGTGCCGCGGAGCCTTTGGCCGCGTTACAAAAAGGCAATCCTCAAGTGCCAACGACAACGTTGAACTTGCTCTCGCCGCTTAAGACTTAAAAAACCTTAACGACGACGTTCCCGAACGCAGCGCCTGCCTGGCCTCGGGGACGTATCAGGGTGGGCTGGCCGCACTAGCCAATCCGAGCAGAGTGCGGTGAGATAAACCGGATCGCCGCGGACGGACCTTGCCTTGTGGGGGCCGCCGACGTCGTACAAATCACAGGGATACGCACGTAGAAGGTTCAGTGGAGGGTTTCTGGACGCGGGTTCGACTCCCGCCGTCTCCACCATTCACACATCGACATCTCTGCCCAAAGGTTTCGCGGTATCGTGCCGCGACGCCTTTGTCTGCGCGCCTCAGGCGCCCCGTGGAAGCTCATGATCCGCTTGGTGTTGTTCCTTGCCCTGCTGGCCGCGACTGCGGTTGCGCCCCTTGCCGTTCGCCAGGCCCAGGCCAGCCAGGAATTGCGACCTCTGACCGCGGACGAGCGGGCAATTCTCCAGAACATTCGCGAAGATCAGGCACCCAAGGTGCTGCTGGGTCAGGCGCCGGGGCTAGAGAACAAGCACTACCTCGCGGGCAATGAGTGGCACCTGTACCTGTACGGCGAGACGCTCAAGGGGATCGGCGGCGCGTTCATGGGCGTCGGCTCGGATCAGTGCTACCTGCTGATGGGCATGCAGCGGCCGACCCTGGCGGTGCTCAGCGACTACGACGACGTGGTCGTGGCGATCCATTCGATTTACTTTGCCTTTTTTGAAGAAGCGGCGACGCGGCAAGAGTTTTTGGCGC
>JBIKTV010000094.1:0-15637 GCA_044347905.1 Myxococcota bacterium | reverse complement strand
GCAAATCGCACGTCGAAGCTCCCCACCTTCGGCCTCTCGGTCGGCTCGTCGTTAGGCTACGGGCCTTTTCTACCCTGGTCAACCCATTATTCTCAGGCGTTTTTTGACGGGTGGATCAGTTTGACGGCGACGAGTCCAAGAGCCTGTCTACAACACCACCAGATGCTCAGGCCTGGCCCCGACAACGGCAACCCTGCTAATCCGCGCGTCCATGGTGACCAGCCGTCCCCCGCGATGAACCGCCAGCGCCAGCAGATAGATATCCGTCAGTTGGCGCGGGCCGAGCAGGTGCGCCTGCGCCACCCGACGTGCGTCCAACAGCGAAACGTCGCAGGGCCAGAACTCGTGGGCGGGATGCTCGGCGGCCCTGTGCAACCGCGCTGCCACCGCCGCGACTGGCAGCGCATTGGGGTAGGCCGGTGACGCCATGATGCGCAAGCAGCCGTTTTGAGTCAGGGCGCAAGAGGCCCAGCCGGCCCCTCCGTTGGCAAGCAGCCAAGAGCGAGCGTCCGCATGGCGCAAGTGGTCTGCGTCGAGTAAGGCAATCAGAACATTGACGTCCAGCAAGGACCGCATGGTCAGTCCTCTTCGTCTTGCAGGCGCCGCACAAGCTCAGTGGTCACGACTTGGCCGCGGGAGGCAAAGGGCTCAAACCCCATCACGGCGGTGCTGTCAGCCGGTGGGCCAGGCGGATGCAGGAGGGCGGACCGGGCCAAATCAGACAGCACCGCACCGGCGGTCTTGCCCGCCCGGCGAGCCAGTTCTTTGGCGGCTGCCAGAATGTCGTCGTCGATGTCTAGAGTGGTGCGCATACACCTGATGCTAGCGCATCAGCGCCTTCGGTTCAAGGTTTAGCGGCGGTGGCTGAGCGCAGGCGCAGGAGTCGCGCAAACCTCTGGGCGCGTCGCCCAGGCGGCCCGTTGCCACCAGCGGCCGGAGCTTGCCCGCCGTAGCCAAATATAGCGGGAGCAATCGCTGGGTAATCAAGGGCTTGTCCCAATCCGACGCCTGCCGGTGTTTGCCGAGTCGGCCGCCTCTCTGGCACCCGCGCCGCGGCTGGTGTAAGAAGGCGCACGGCCGAGGCCGGAACGCCCACCTTTGAGCGGCCGCGCACCCGGCCCAGGCAGGAACGCACCATGCGCCAACTCATCTCTTCCGGTTCTCCTTTTGAAGGCGAGATCGGCTTTTCGCGCGCTGTCCGCGTCGGCACGCGCATCGAAGTCTCTGGCACAGCGCCCATCCGCGACGGCAAGACCGCCGGCATCGGCGACGCCTACACCCAGACCAAGGTGGCGCTCGCCATCATCGTGGCCGCCGTCGAGCAGGCCGGCGGCACCGCGGCAGACATCGTCAGGACGCGCATCTTTCTGACCGACATGAGCCTGTGGCGCGACGCGGCCAGGGCCCACGGCGAGGTCTTTGGCGAGATCCGCCCAGCCTCGAGCTTCATTGGCACCTCGGCCCTGATCAACCCAGAGTGGCTGGTGGAGATTGAGGCCTCGGCCGAGCTCCAAGGGTGACCGCGCCGTCCAAGCCTCCCAAGGCAGCTCGCCAAAGAGCGGTTCGCCGGCAATTGCGTGCTCGCGACCCAAGCCCCCCTCGCGGCGGAGGCCCCATCGCCTTCCCAGGGGCGGCTGCAAGATTTGCCCAGCGGGCCTACGCTCACTGTCAAAATGCGTGCAGGTGCGCAGCCCGTGCTATAGGGCGGTAGCCCATGGCAAAGCTCCGCTGATCAACGCGCTTTGGCTTTAGCCGTGGGGCTGAAGGCGCCCCAAAACACTCTCGATCGACCGGTGTAGCCGATCCGCCGCACCTTCGACCGCCTCGACAACCTGCAGCAGGTGCATCAATGGCGGTAGCCGCACAGGTCCCTCGCTTGGCGCCGCTTTTCGGGCGGTATCATGCCGGCTAGGGGGGCAAACTCGCGCAGCCGTTGGCATTCTGGCTCGGCGCTCCGCAAGATCCGCTGCAGTTCTGCCATCCCGTCCGGCCCCGCCTGGGCCTGAGCGAGCAGGCGATCCCACAGCCGCAGCATGTCCACGGCCTGGGCGCCGTTGGTGAGCCACCGCAGCCCATTGTCGTGGGGTTGCTTCGCTTCCAAGTGCAGTGTCCATGTAGACGCGCCGTCGTCGCCGCCCAAACCGCGCCGCCCCGCCTCACAGCTCATGCCACCTCTGCACTCGTCAATCCCCGCGCCAACTCGGCCTCGATCTCCTCAATGCTCGGCAAGCTCGTATCCAGCGGCACGGGCAAGCACCGCACCAGCTGGTACTCCGCAACCCCAATCGGCTTATCGATCCCAGTTAGCGCGTACTCAGCGACCAGCCGGTTCTGGCTGCGACATAGGAGGAGCCCAATCGTCGGTCGGTCGTCCGCCGCCTTGACCTGCGCATCGATCGTACTCAGATAGAAGTTCAGCTGCCCAGCGTGCTCGGGCTTAAACGCCGTGGCCTTGAGCTCCACCACCACATAGCACTTGAGCCGTGTGTGGTAAAACAGCAAATCGACAAAGAATTCGTCGCCGCCGACCTCGATCCGAACCTGCCGGCCCACAAACGCAAAGCCGGCGCCCAGCTCAAGCAAGAACCGCGTAATGTGCCGCACCAGTGCATTTTCGATGTCGCGCTCGTGGACTTCCTCGCCCAAGCCCAAGAAGTCGAAGTGGTACGGGTCCTTCAGGACCTGGCGCGCCATTTCGGCCTGGTCTGGCGGCAGGCGCTGGGCAAAATTGGTGATGGCCGCGCCTTGCCGCAAGTGTAGTTGGCTCCTGATTTGCCCTTCCAGCGTGTCGCGCGACCAACCGCGGGCAACGGCCTGCTCCGCATACCATTCGCGTAGGCCTGGATCTGCGACCTTTGTCAGCAGTGTCACCAAGTGGAACCAGGGCAATTGGTCAGCAGGCTGCTGACCAATTGAACACTCCGGGCATTCTTGAGCAAAAAAGCGCATGTACTTCAGGTTGGACGCAGACCATCCCTTCATCTCCGGAAACGCCTCGCGCAAATCCGCCGCCAAACGGTCCACGACCTTGGTCCCCCATCCATCGCGCTCTTGCCTGGCCAGAATCTCGGCCCCAATGCGGTGGTAGAGCGCAATCTGCTCGCGATTGGCTGCGAGCACGGCCCGCGCGCGCGCTCCGGCGATTTGCGCCTTCAGTTCGCCTAGCCATTGCGCATAACCAGCCGGTACTAGTTCGGTCTTGGCCCTCATTCAGCAACCCTCATCATCCGCAGATGCCTCTCCATCCGCAGCGCCGCAACCTCTGGCATTGCCGCCCCCGACCAAGACCATCCCAGCCGTCAGCGCCGAGCCTACGCCGCCGAATCCCCACCGTCAATCGCGAAATTTCACGTGAGTTCAAGCTGATCTGCCCGGTCCACGCAAGACTCCGCCAGCCAGCAGACGGTCCGGTCACCCAGCTACGCGGCCCACTCGTCCGCGGGCAGCTCGTCAAAGAACGGTTCGCCCGGCTAGTCGTCGCCGCCGTCCACCTCGACCGGCAGCCCAGAGTCATCGAGATCCGCCGGACAGGATCCTCAGGCTTGGTCGGCGCTTCCGTAGCATGGTGGGGTTCGGCTTGCCAGTTTGGGCAGCGGCTACGGCAAGGGTTTGGGCGTCCCGGGCCGGCGACAGGGGCTGGTCGGGTTCACGCGGGGGTCAGCGCCGGCCCGTCGCGCTCCGGCCGCCGGTCGACGGGGGCTTGGTCGGGAATCGCGGCGATCGGCTCCCGGCGGTGGCGACGCTCAGCCGCGCCGCCACCCCTGCGGGGCCAGGATCGCTGACGCGGCGGGTGGGGGGCTGGTCCTGGGAGCGGACAGTGTCGCGCCCTAGCGCCGGCCGTTGGTGGTCCAGGCTGGAGCGCAGGCTCCGCGGAGGACGGACAAGCCGCCGGCGGACGGACATGGCTGCCAGATGGCGCTGACGGACGCGGCTCTTACTTGCAGTCGGCCGGGCAGGACCAATGGTCCTCGTCACCATCGCACACGCTGTTGCCGCAGGTCGGTATCTTGGGAAAGGTATTGCTGCATACGTCTGCCACGTCGCCGCAGGTGGCGACGGCACACGCGTAGCACTCTGATTCGGTGCCGGCGGCGCAGGGTAGTTTGCACCGGTTGGCGGCGCACGTCGCATACTGGCCCAAACAGATACGACAGACCGCGCTCGTTTCGTCAAAGCCACTGCCAGAAAAGCCCATTACGCAATCTGCCAGACATTCTAAAGCGTTGGTCGGCGTCGCCATGCAGTTCTTGCCGCTGGACGACAAGCACTTGGCGCGCAGCTTGCTCAAGTGGGCGGCAGCGGCAAAGTTTTTGACAATACAGGGGCGGCTGCTGGCGGTCTGACACCCGCTCGTAAGATCTCGCTATCCGGCCTCGGCCTGCCCGCCACCATCGCCGGCCCGCTGACCGTCGCGCCATAGCCAACCTCAAGTCCCCGACCACATCACTCCGTACTCGGCCGGCGTGCAAACCCGAAACGGCACCTTGCCAACCAGCGCCAGCAAGTCGCCGTCTCCGGTCACCAGCATGTCCGCTGCTCCGGCAACTGCAAGGTCGACAAACATCTGGTCTTTTGGATCGCGGACCCGAGCGCACACCAGCTCCATCGGTACCACTACGCGCACGGCGTGTACCAAGAACCGCCCGGCGACCAGGTCTATCTCTGACCGCACTAGCCCAAACTTCGGATAGGACAGCACCCGCATGAACTCGCTGGCAGTCGCTGCGCTGGCGAGCGGTAGGACCGACGGATTGCCCCAGTGCCCCACCAACCAGCGCAAGCTGCCGCCAAAGAGCAAGGCGGAGATGAGCGTATTGGTGTCAAAAACGACGCGCACTCAACCCTCGCCCCGCGCCCAGGCAATTGCATCAGCAACGTCAGCCTGTCGAACGCCGCGCTGCGCCACGCGGTCGCGGACGGCGCTGAGTTCCGGGTCGTCGTCGGTGGCCACCACAAACACCTGAACACGTTGACCCCGAACCAGCGGCAGCGGGTGGTCCAACGCCAAGTGCTGCGTGTCGGTCACGACCGCCATTTCACGAAATGCTTCCACCTGCGACCTCGCGCTCGCCACTTTGCTGTGGCCAAAGCAGGTTAGCGGTTGTGGGTGGCGACGGCAATGGCTGCTGCGAACTGCCGTCGCGACCTACAGATTACACTGCTCGCTGTTGACGCATACCGACCAAGCACCCGTTCGCGACCATGCACGCGACCAACGAGTCGCAGCGCATGCAAACGGCCTACCGCACGCAAAAGTCACGCAAACGCCCCAGCCGCCCATCAGACCACCCCGCCAACGCCATTTCGCCCCCGACCAAGACCATCGCAGCCGTCAGCAGCGAGCGTAGGCCGGCCAGCCACCAGCGTCAACCGCAAATGTGGCGTGAGTTCAAGCTCATCTGCCCGGTCCACGCAAGACTCCGCCAGTCAGCAGACCGTCCGGTCCCCCAGCTACGCCCCCCAATCCTCGGCCGGCAGCTCGTCAAAGAGCGGTTCGCCCGGCTAGTCGTCGCCGCTGTCCACCTCGACCCGTAGCCCTGCTTCATCGAGATCCGCCGGACAGGATCCTCAGGCTTGGTCGGCGCTTCCGTAGCCTAGTGGGGTTCAGCTTGCCAGCTCGGGCAACGGTTACAGCAAGGGTTTGGGCGTCCCGGGCCGGCGACAGGGGCTGGTCGGGTTCACGAGCGGGTCAGCGCCGGCCCGTCGCGCTCCGGCCGCCGGTCGACGGGGGCTTGGTCGGGAATCGCGGCGATCGGCTCCCGGCGGTGGCGACGCTTGGTCGCGCCGCCCCCCCTATGGGGCCAGGATCGCTGACGCCAAGACCTCTCGCGGAGCGGTGCGACGAACCCGATAGGCAAATGGGACCGGGGAAAACCGAGTAGATTCCTCACGGGCCCCTATCTCCGATCATGGCTACTCAAGCCGCACCAAGCCACTCCGCCAGCTCCCGCCGTCCTGCCCCGAGCCCCAGCAGCGCGCGCACCATCAGGTCGAGCGACACCGACGGATCGCCCGCCTCAATCTTGGCCACACGCGACTGGCTCGAATGCAGCCGCCGCGCCACCGCCGACTGGGAGAGGTGCTGACGCTCGCGTTCAGACCGCACGGCGCGCGCAAGGCGCAGGCGGACTTCGACCAGTTCCGCCTCCCCCGGCGTCAGCTCGAGGAAGTCCGCGGCATCGCCGACGCGCCATCCCGCCGCAGCAAGCCGTTCCCGCTTGGCCTCGTCCATGCTTCCCCCTCTAGCCCACCGCGTCGAATGGACTCCTAGCGCGCTCAGTCGCAACCGCTGCGGCGATAGGATGATGTCAGAATCGACATAATGCGGCAAGGTCCTAGGCTTCCCCCGCGAACGGAACGCCGTCGACGGGAGTGCCGCCGGTCACCTCGATGTAGGCGCGGACCGCGCAGGTTCGACTTCTTTGGCAGTCGCGCAGGATCCTCAGGCTTGGTCAGCGCTTCCGTAGCCTGGTGGGGTTCGGCTTGCCAGTTCGGGCAGCGGTTACGCCAAGGGTTTGGGCGTCCCGGGCCGGCGACAGGGGCTGGTCGGGTTCACGCGAGGGTCAGCGCCGGCCCGTCGCGCTCCGGCCGCCGGTCGACGCGGGCTTGGTCGGAAATCGCGGCGATCGGCTCCCGGCGGTGGCGACGCTCAGCCGCGCCGCCACCCCTTTGGGGCCAGGATCGCTGACGCGGCGGGTGGGAGTGGTCACTGCGGCGGCAGAGCGACCACCTCGACTGAGAAACCTGCGGGGCGGGCGCCAGCAACCGTCCAGTGCCGCCTTCCACGGCTCGGCTAGCGCGGGGTCGGATTCGGCGAAGGGATCGTCCGTTAGGTCCTGCCAGCTCTTGCGTTTCAGCACCTTATCGATGCGCAGCACCGGGTCCAAGGCAATGTCGACTTCTCCGTGGTCAGCGCGGCCCCTGGAGAGCGGGTAGGGGCGGGTCTCCGTGCCCGCCAGGTTCATTTAGCCAATGTGATCATAGGTCTATCGACTAAATGGCCCGCGTCAGCCGGCCGCAGTTGCACTCGATAGGCGTTGGGGTCCAATCGCGGCTTGGACCAGGTCGACCGTCACCGCCCATGCGAGCTGGTTGCTATGGGGGCCGTGGAATTTGAGGAGGCTTTTGTGGTCCCTGCGGGGGCTGGTGAAAAGGCTGCGGGCGGTCGGGTGCGGACGTCCTGGCGGGCTTAGGGTGGGCCAGAGCGGGCAAGCGCCTGAGTGGCCGGCTTTGGCAAACTGTTGAAAAGACCTAAATATGTCCGGTTGACGGCGCCATGTGGCCAACGGGACCGCAGGCTTCTTGAGGGTATAGATGTGCGGTGAAGGACACGAGCGCGGGCGCGACGCGTTGACCGCAGGGGCGCCGGAAACAAGTGAAATCAACGGCCCCCCTTGTG
Organism: Myxococcota bacterium; assembly: GCA_044347905.1. Classification (GTDB taxonomy): domain Bacteria; phylum Myxococcota_A; class UBA9042; order UBA9042; family UBA9042; genus SXRM01. The sequence continues at coordinate 8,238 of JBIKTV010000094.1, read as the reverse complement.
TCTGATCGAAATTCAATCGAGAGGGAGCGTTAGGCCGACTGACCATGCGCTGGAGCTGCCATACTCGCGCTTGAAATAATTGTACCTTTCCGGTTGCATTGCCACGCGCAGGCCAAACCGCTTGCCGACAATGCGCAGGCCGACCTGAAATGGATTGGTCAACTCCTGGATCTCTCGCCTCTTTGTACCCGTATCCGATCCTACCCAAGCCTGTACGAGCAACGGAGTGTCCCAGCCGAACGGGATTGGCCCAATTCGCGGTACGGCCGGCACCTCAAAGTCGGTTCCAATGCCAACGCTTTCGGTGGTCAGGCCCGCCATCATCCACCCGTCGTCCGCCAAGTGTGCGGCCAAGTGCAACCATCGCGGGCCCACGCGTAGGTGGCCCGCCATTTCAAGTGCGGCGCGGCCCTGCCATATATACCGACTCGCCAGGCCATAGGATGCTGAAAGATACGACCAATCTGCCAGCAGCAGTGCATGCCATCGGGGGTGCACTTCAGACTGCCCCTCGGTCGTTACCGTTGGTACGCCGCCAGCCACACCCGGATGATGCTCTACAGACCAAAAATTATGGATGATCATTCCCAGCCGTAGCTCTACGCCCAGTCGAATTGGCCCACTCAGCGAAGATGGCGCCCACTTGCGTCCACGAACCAGAAGGTCCGTCGCGTCATGGTTGGTGTGGCTCCAAGGCTGTGTAGCGTCTATCGTACCGTCCGGCAGTATTCGGGCAGGGCTACCTGACTTTCCCTTTACTTCGGCCATTACAAACTCGAATTCGTTGCGATGGAAGACGTCATCGGCAGAAGCTGGGCTAGCGACCATGAATCTGATTAGCCAAGCGGCGAAGGCAAGTCGAGCCAGTCGACCCGGGCCTAGCTGGACGCTTGCCCGCCGCGCAGTCGATCGGTAAACCCAGCAACCGCCCGCTGCGCCACCCCGAAAAAGCCAATATGTGTAGGGGACGCAAATACCCCAGCTGCCCATCAGACTACCCCGCCAGCGCCATGCTGCGCCCGACCAAGACCATCCCAGCCATCAGCGCCGAGCCTACGCCGGCAAATCCCCACCGTCAACCGCGAAATTTCGAGTCTGTTCAAACTGATCCGCCCGGTCCACGCAAGACTCCGCCAGCCAGCAGACGGTCCGGTCACCCAGCTACGCGGCCCTCTCGTCCGTGGGCAGCTCGTCAAAGAGCGGTTCGCCCGGCTAGTCGTCGCCGCCGTCCACCTCGACCGGCAGCCCAGCGTCATCGAGATCCGCCGGACAGGATCCTCAGGCTTGGTCGGCGCTTCCGTACCCAGCCCGAGACAAGCCGGCGCTGCATCCGCTTCAGCGCCAGTTAGCGGCGACAACAAGTACACCGATTTCGACAGCCAGCAATCCACTGATGCCCTGGCGGTGCGGGAGAACCCGCGCGGTTCCGCCAAACAGATCTGCTCGTTGGCCCTGCAGCCTGCCTTACCGGTTGGCTACGACCGACGAGGGCCGTCCTCAGTACCAGCGTTCGATGCCGCTCAGTCGCCCTCACCCCGCCGCTATCGCGGCACCCCTCTCCCACAAAGTGGGCGAGGGGAAACGCAAATTCTCTTTACCCCTCGCCCACTTCGTGGGAGAGGGGTCGGGCGCAGCCCGGGGGTGAGGGTCAAAAAAACCGCGCGCATGTCGAACTTCAACTGGCAAGACAGGCGGCCTGGGGGCCATAGTCGGCAACCGGTAAGGCAGCGCCCGGCCGGTCAGCGTGGCGCCGTTTGGACGCACACGCCGGGCTGCTGCCAATGCCCGGTCCAAGAGGGACCTAAAACCAAACGCGCACGCCGCTGTTGAAGCCAATGAGCTGCAATTGCACAAAGTCGACGAGCCACACTCGCGGTGTCCATTCGACGAACAAGTCTATCGGCGCGCGCGTGAACTGCATGGCGAGGCCGAGGTTGCCGTGTACGGCCAGTGCGGTGCCCGCGCCGACGCCCAGGTCCAGGCCGCCGCCCGCATACCAGGGCAACGTGACGGCCGCCGAGCGCACAAGGTTGCCTTGGGTGGCCAGGTACTCTGCGTGGATCAGGTAGGACGCGGAGTCGAATCCGTAGTTGTAGGCGTAGTAGTAGCGCCCGTGGTCCTTGTAGTAGGTGCGGTAGCGCCCGTAATCGTGACCGTCAAGGCCAAACTGCCACGCAGAGGAGGGCGTCGCGGCATACTTGACGGAAAGCCCGGCACCGTGGCCGAACTCGACGCCGATGCCGAGGTTCTTGGATGTGCCCACAGGGCCTTGCGCTTGGGCCGGGCGTGCCGAGCCGAGCAGTAAGACAGCCATTGCGGCGAGGAAAGAAAAGCTAGACGAATAGTTGAACTTCATTGGTTATTCTCCGGTCTGGTGGCGTAATTGCTTTGTAGCGGATGCTGGTCTCTGCGTCGGACAGTTCAGGGGGTGTTGACATAAGATCTCCGTGCCATCGGTGGGCGCGGATTCGAGATTGACCAGCAATTACAAGCTCTGTGGCTTGCCAAGAATTCGCTCCAAAGCGCCAAAGCGCGCCACAGGGACGAACCAGCCAAGCCCAACACCGCTCGCCAGTCCGTCCCCCGCAGTGCGCGCTACTTGGCAGGCATCACAATCACATTGCTGTCCAGGGCGACGGCGGCGATGCGGGCCAGCGCCCGGCCGGTCAGCGTGGCGCCGGTCTTGAGGGTAATCGCCTGGTCCGCCATGATCGTGCCGACAAAAGCCGAGGTGCTGCCCAAAGTTGCAGACGTACCGACCTGCCAGAACACGTTGCTCGCCTTGGCGCCGTTGGCCAGGATGACCTGCCGGCCGCTGGTGGTGGTCAGGGTGGACGCCATCTGGAAGATGAACACCGCGTCGCTGTCGCCCTGGGCATCCAGGGTCAGGTCGCCGGAAGAGATCGACAGGGACGACGTGGACTTGTACAGGCCCGGAGCCAAGGTCATGCCGCCCAGGTTGCCGGCCTTGCTCACTGGGCAGAGCGTGCGGCCGGCGGCGTCATTGTAGGCGGTGGTCAGGTCGGCAATCCCCTGTGCGGCGGCTGGATTTCCCGCTTGCTTAGAGCCAATCACGGTGCCCGGCGGAAAGCCTGTGACCGCGGTGCCGGGGCTCACGCCCAGGTCGCCGGTGACGGAGGTCGGCCCGGTGTTGGTGACGGTCGAGCCGCCCAAGACCACAAAATTGCCCGCTGCGCCCAGGACGACCGGGGCCTGGCTGCACGCAGAAGTGGTGAAACTCCAGACATAGTCCGCGGCCAGGGCCGATCCGCCGGTGTCCTTTGCGCCGGTGGTGATGGTCGCTGTGTAGACTTTGCCTACGACAAACGCCGATGTGGGCGTAAATGTCGCGGTTTTTGTCAGGCTGTCGTAGCTCACGGTGCCATTGACCGGCAGCAGGCCGAGCTTGACGGTAAAGCTCAGTGCATCCAAGGTCTGCGGGTTCATGGCCTTGCTGAAGGTAGCCGTGGGGCGCTTGTTGATAGAGACGTTGGTCGCGAGATTCAAGGGGCTGGTGGACAGGACTGTTGGCGCGGCTTCACTGGTGGCAAAAGTCCACACGTAGCTGGCCGCCGGCTGCAGGCCGCCCAAGTCCTTGACACTCGTGGTGATTGTGCAGGTGTACAGCAGACCCTTGCCCAGGGGCAACGCGGGCTTAAACGTCGCCGTCTTGGTCGCGGGCTTGTAGGTCACCGTCCCCGCAACGGGGGTCGCACCCTGCAGAACGGTGAACGTCAGCGCCGTCAGCGTCAGTGGATCCATAGCCTTGCTGAACGTCGCGCTCAGCTTGCTGCCCACGGGTACGTCGATGGCCGCGTTCAGCGGTGTCGTTTCATCCACGGTGGGCGCCACGGCCGAGCTGCCGGCGGTCGCAAATGTCCAGCTGTAATCGGCTGCTAAGGCGAGTCCGTCGGTGTCCACGGCCGCTGCGGTGATCTTGGCCGCATACGCCGATCCGGCCTTGAGCGCGGCTGCCGGCCAGAACGTCGCGGTTTGGCTCGCCGCGTCATAGGTGACCGCGCCCGGCACCGGGGTCCCGCCCTGAGAAAGGCCAAAGGTCGCGTTGGTGATCGTCTTTGGGTCCATAGGCTTGCTGAAGGTGGCGCTGGGCTTCTTGCCAGTGGATACGCCCACAGCCAGGTTCAGCGGCGAGGTGGTTTGCACTTGCGGCGCCAGCAACACGGCGGCGGCGGTGGTAAAGGACCAGCTGTAGTTGGCCGCGAGCGCGGTGCCGGCGGTGTTGCTGACCCCGGTGGTGATGGTCGCGGTGTAGAGCTTGCCGGCCTCCAGCGGCACATCGGGGGCAAAGGTCGCGGTGTTGGTCGCGCTATGACCCTCGCGACGCCTGAGCCGGGGCGCGTGCGGGTCAGCATCCGCGACACGGGGGCCGGCTTGCCGCCGGAGAAGCTGGCGCAGCTGTTCCAGCCCTTTAACCGCTTGGGCCAAGAGGCGGGCGGGCAAGAGGGCACCGGCATCGGCCTTGTTGTCGCCAAGCAGCTGATCCAGCTTATGAATGGCGTCATCGGCGTGGATAGCACGGTGGGCAGCGGAAGCACCTTTTGGTTTGAGCTCCTGGCGGCGGAAGAGCCGCAATTTGCCGTCGACGGCGGCGATGTGGCCGATGGCCAGGACCCCCAGGCGCGGGCCGACACCGGCGATCCGGTGCGGTTGCTGCTGTATATCGAGGATAATTTGGCCAACTTGCGCCTGGTCGAGCGGCTCATTGGCCGGCGGCCTGAGCTGCAGCTGATCAGCGCGGTCACGGGAAAGGCGGGCATTGAGCTCGCCCACGCGCGCCTGCCAGAAGTGATCCTGATGGACATTAACTTGCCAGATATCAGCGGGATTGAGGTGATGCGGGCCTTGCGCTGGGATCCGGCCACGCGGCACATCCCCGTCATTGCCATCAGCGCCAATGCGATGGCCCGCGACGTTGAGAAAGGCCGCCAAGCGGGGTTCTTTGACTACCTCGCCAAGCCGATTAACGTCAGGGAATTCACGGACACGCTGAACGCAGCGCTCGAGTCCGCCAAGGCCAGGTAGGGGCACATGAACAGTTCCGCCGCCATTTTTGCCGCCAAGGTGCTGATCGTCGACGACCAGGAGGCCAGCGTCTTGCTGCTGGTGCGCGCGCTGAAGGGCGCCGGCTACACCTCGCTCTTTGCCACAAGTAACCCCCGCGAAGTAGCGGAGTTGCACCGCGAGCACGTCTTTGACCTGATCGTGCTCGACCTGATCATGCCCGGCATGGACGGCTTTGAGGTGATGGAAAGCCTCAAGCCGGTTGAGACGGGCGGCTACCTCCCCGTCCTGGTGATCACCGCCCAACCTGGGCACAAGCTGCGGGCCCTCCAGGTCGGCGCGAGGGATTTTGTCAGCAAACCTCTGGACCTAGCCGAAGTGCTGATGCGCGTCTACAACATGCTAGAGGTGCGCCTCCTGCACGCCACGACCCGCAGGCTGTACGAACAGGTCGTGGAGGAACAGTCCGCGCAAAGGCAGCTGGAGCGGGCCCTGCAAGAGGCCAAGCAAGCCGCTGAAGAGGCCGAACGCGAGCACCTGCGCGCTCTGGCCCGGGCGATCGAGGAGCCGCTGGGCATCGTGGCCAAAAGCTCGGCGATGCGCCAGGTGGTGGATCTGGCGCGGCGGGTCGCCAAGGTCGATGCGACCGTCCTCGTCACGGGCGAGAGCGGTTCGGGCAAGGAGCGCGTCGCCCGGCTGGTCCACGACGGCTCTACCCGGGCCGACGGACCGTTCATCGCCGTCAACTGCGGCGCCATCGCGGAGACGCTGCTGGAAAGCGAGCTGTTTGGCCACGCGCGCGGGGCATTTACCGGCGCAACCAGCGCCAGGCCTGGGCTTTTTGAAGCGGCCCACGGCGGCACGCTGCTGCTCGACGAGGTCGGCGAAGTGTCCCCCAGCATGCAGGTCAAGCTGCTGCGGGCCTTGCAGGAGCGCGAGATCCGTCGCGTCGGCGAAAACACCAGCCGCAAGGTAGACGTGCGGATTCTGGCGGCGACCAACCGCGATCTCGCCCTGGGCGTGGCCAACGGCAGCTTTCGCCAGGATCTCTACTATCGGCTCAAGGTCGTGGAGCTGCGCGTGCCCGCCTTGCGCGAGCGCCGGGACGACATTCTGACCCTGGCGCGGGTATTTCTGGACGATGCGGCGCGGCGGATGAAGCGATCCATCAGCGGCATCGGCCCGGAAGCGGCGGAGCGCCTGCTGCAGTTTGGCTGGCCGGGCAACGTTCGCGAGCTTGAAAATGCCATGGAACGCGCGGTGGCCTTGGCTCGCGGCCACGTGGTGGAGATGGAGGATCTGCCAGATGAGATCCGCAGGGTGGGCGGCCCAGCAGCGGCTGGCGCGGGTGAGGTGGTGCGCGCCTTGGACGACATCGAGCGGGCCCACATTCTCGCGGTGCTGGCGAGCAACGGCGGCCACCAGCTGCGCACGGCCGAACAGCTGGGGATTGGCTCGGCGACGCTGTACCGCAAGCTCAAACGCTATGGGAAACTGGGCGGTCAGACCGACTGACGCGGAGCCGTTGGGCCGCTGGGATGGCGGCGGCGGGTTGTGGATGCTCTGGCGCGGTGCGGGATGGGCGCGTCGCCAGGGGCGACCAGGCTGCGACCGGCGAGGCGCCGGCGGCGTCGGACGCCGTCGCTCCGCGATTCGCATCCTTCGCGCGGGGTTAGGAACTGTGACAATTCAAGTCGATCGATAGGCCCTGGATTGGAGCGGCGAGTCGACTGTGAAGTCGCGAGCTTGCGACCCACCTAGCAAGCAACGGAGCCCAGTGACAGAACAACTTGTTCTGTCACAGCTCCTTAGGCGGCGTGAGGGGGGCGTCAGGGTAGCGGCGGGTCGCCGGTCCGAGCGGTTCTGTCCGCTGCGCACCCGTCTTCGCCAAGCTGGCTCGACTCGATAGCGCGAATCTCGCCGCGATTGTTTCTCTGACAGCAACAGAGTCGTTCGAAATTGGCATATTGTTTCCAGGACGGCCGGACTTACTCTGTGGGGGTGGCCGCACTGGCGCGGCCCTCTCGCCCTCGCTACCTGGAGAATTGCATGACCAAGCTCTCGACTGTCTTTGCCGCTACCGCCCTCTCTCTGCTCTCCGCCGTTGCCCTCGCCGCGGCCCCTGCCGCCAAACCGGCGCCGCTGAGCGGCACAATCGGCTTTGTGGGCAGCAAAGTGACCGGCTCCCACACCGGCGACTTCAAGAAATGGAGCGGCTCTGTGACGCTCGCGGGCGGCAAGGCGGAGGGCGGCAAGCTCGAGTTCACCGTGCAGACCGCCTCTGTGGTCGCCGACGAAGGCAGCCGCAACGACTGGACGCCCAAGCTGGAAGAGCACCTCAAAGGCGCGGACTTCTTTGACACCGCCAAGTTCCCGACCGCCACCTTTGCTTCGACCGAGATCAAGGCCGGCGGCACGGGCGGCAGCCACACGGTCAAGGGCAACCTGACCCTGCGCGGCGTTACCAAGGTCGTTAGCTTCCCCGCGACCATTGTGGTCAAGGGCAGTGAGATCAGCGGCAAGACCGAATTCAGCATCAACCGCAAGGACTTTGGCTTGGTCTATGCCGGCAAGGCCGACGACCTCATTCGCGACGGCGTGGTGCTCAAGATCGACGTGAAGGCCTCGGCGAAGTAGAGCGCTGGCGCTCCGCGCGCATTCTGCCCGCGGAGCTGGACCAATCTGGGGAGGGGTGACCCTACCCCAAACTCTGCACCGCGCCTGAGGTTTTGCCCGTTTCCAAAACACATTTCCAGCGCGGCAGCCCAGCCCCAAGCCGTCGCCGTCGCCGCGCTGCAAGCAACAAAGGGTTTCCACGAGGTCGGCGCTGCCCGTCGCTACAACACTTCGGCGCGCCGTGCCTCTACCTGCCCCGTATGCCTACAGTCCAGCGGACGCAAATGGATTGACTACGCGTACACCTTCAAAGACGCGGCCGTCTTGCAGGTCTTCCGTGTACAGCACCTGACATCCGCCTGCGGCCGCTGCCGAGACCACTAGGGCATCCCAGTGAGACAAGGACCCGCGCTGGCAAAGCTCTAGTGCCGCAAGCACCAGGGGCGTGTCCGGCGCGACCACATGCAACTGACTGTAATCGCGAGTTCTCTCGAGGGCCAATTCCGGCCGCATCTTCAGGCGCCGCACAGCGACGTTGTAGAACTCCATGAGCACTTGCGTCGATAGCACGGCGGTGTTCGCTGCGACCGCCGCGAGGAT
>JBIKTV010000438.1:0-4982 GCA_044347905.1 Myxococcota bacterium | reverse complement strand
TGCCGCCGGCGGGCTTTGCGGAGCCGCCGCGTGGCGCTGGCCGTCCATTTGAGCGCGCTCTTGCTCCAGGCGGCGCTTGTCCTCCTGAAGGCTGCGGCGCTCCGCCTCCATGGCCTCTTCCATGCGTTTTAGGCGTAGGCGTTCCGGATCCAGATCCATGGTTTCCACCCGATCGGCGCCACAAGCACCACCAAAACGGTTCGGCGGCTTCAGAGGCGCGGCAATGCGGCGGAATAGTAGCCCAAGCCGTCTGCAGCGGCAATTGTCCGCTCACGCCCCGGCGACCCCGCGCAGCAGTTTCTCCAGCCGATCCATCACGACCGGCGCCTGCAGAGACTCCAGATCGCGCGGCTGCGGCGGGGGACCGCGGAGGATCGCCGCAAGGGTCCGCTGCACCTCAGCCGAGTCGGCGGGATCGCTGACCCAGCCGAGCTGGTGGCCTTCGATCAGCGTCTGGGCGTCGGCCCCCGGAGGCGAGAGCAGCCACATCGGGCGTTGCAGGCTAAGAATTTCAAAGATTTTTCCGGGGTAAGCGTATTCGTAACCCGGCGAGCCCAGCACCAGGGCCACATGGCCGCGCTCGACCATTTCCTGCGCGCCGGCCGCGCTCAGCGCCCCGTGGTCCACCACCAGCGCCGGGTCCAGGGCCAATTCCGCGGCCTGGGCCAGCACTGCTGCGCCGTGGGGCCCGGCGATGTCGATGGTCAGCTGCTGCGGCCCCAGGCCCAGCGCCGCCGCCGCTTGCAGCACGGGCTTCAGGTCGCGGCCGTAGGCCAGGGAGCCGGCATAGACCAGGCGCGTGGGCGGCGCGGGCGGGGCGGGGCGCGGGCGGGGCACGGCGAGGTAGCCGTTGGTCACCAGCTCCACTGGGCAGCGGGCGCGCCGCTGAAGCCAACCGACGATGGTGGGGGAAACGCCAGTTACCAAGCTAGCTTGAGCGAGGCATTGGTCCTCCAGCCAGCGGTGCCACGCCTTGGGGTGGCGGGCTTCGCCGCGCTGATCGCCCAGCCCCTCGGTCCACGGGTCGCGATAGTCGAGCACCAGCCTAGCCCCGGTCAGCCGCGCCAGCGCCGCCGCGATCGGGCCAATCGAGCGCCACGGCAGCGACCCCAGCACGACGTCAAAGCGTCGACCCGCCAGCGCCGCCAGCGCTGGGGCCAGCATGCCGATGGTCGCGTCGGGGAAATCGCTGAGGCGCAGGGTCCGGCTGGCAGCATTTTTGGCCAGGGTTTTGAAGCTGTTCAGGCCAGTCCAGCGCTGACTCGGGCGCTGCGATCCGCCTGGGCCTGGCGTTGGTGCGGCGCGCATGTGGTGCCGGCCCAGCCGCGCCGCCGCAAAAGCGCTGGGCGTCAGCACATGCACGCCAATCCGCTCGACCGGCGGCCCCGCCAATTCGCTATCGATCGGCGCCATATACGCCGGGTGGGGGCACAGCACCGTCACCTGCCAGCCGCTGGCCAGAAGCTGCGCGGCCATGCGCTCTACCCGCCGCGCGCCGATCTGCCGGCTGGGACTAAACCAGCCGGTGACGATGAGGATGCTGGGCATGGCCACGCCTCCACAGTGAGGGTGTTGGGGCTATTGGCGGCCGGGGCGCGGCTCAAAACTGTCGGGCGTAAAGGCCGCCGGCAGCAGCTCGCGCAGGGGGGCGTGCCACACCAGACCGCTGACACTGCCCAGGACAACGCGCAAATCCAGGCCAAATTCTGCGAGGTTCTGCCGGCACAGCCCGCACGGCGCCGCGGGGTGGTCGGCGTCTGTGACAATGGCGATGACCGCAAATCTGCGTTCGCCGGCCGTCACTGCGGCGCACACCGCGCTGCGCTCTGCACAACAACCCACCGGATAGCTGGCATTTTCTACGTTTACGCCCAGGTGAACCTGGCCAGAGTCGCTCAGCAGCGCTGCGCCCACGGCAAAGCCCGAATACGGCGCATACGCCCGCCCTCGCACTTGCGCGGCCTGGATCAGCAGGTCGACCCATTGCGGCTGATCCGGCAGGGCCGCGGCAAACGCATGACGCAACTGGTGATCCTGCAGGGCACTCGCCGTCACAGCGGCCTCCGGCAAATGGGCAGTTCGGGGAGGGCCTCGACGACGCCCGCCACAAGGTCGGTCATCCTCGCCGTCGCCGAGCCCGCGACTGCGCCCACGTGGCTGTGGTCCAGGGTGCCTTCGCCCAGGCCCGCGCCCAAATTGGTGATGCACGACAGGCCCATCACCCGAACGCCCATGTGGCGCGCGGCGATGACTTCCGGCACGGTGGACATGCCCACGGCATCGCCGCCCAGCAGGTGCAACATCTTGATCTCTGCGGGAGTTTCGTAGCTCGGACCCGACAGCCCGCAGTACACGCCCTGGTGCAGCGTCAGGCCGCGCTCGGCGGCTACTTGCAGGGCCAGCGCGCGCAGCTCAGCGTCATAAGCCGTGGTCATGTCTGGAAAACGCCGGCCCAGCCGCTCATCATTGACGCCGATCAGCGGGTTGCCGCCGCTCAGGTTGATGTGGTCGCGGATCAGCATGAGGTCGCCGGGCTGCAGGCCCGTGTGCACGGATCCCGCGGCGTTGGTGACGATCAGCGTGTCGATGCCCAGGGCCGCCAGCAGCCGCACCGGCATGACCACCTGGCGAAAATCGTGGCCCTCATAGCGGTGCACCCGGCCAGAGAGGGCGATCACCTGCTTGCCGTGCCAGTGGCCGACGACCAATTCGCCCGCGTGACCCTGCACGGTAGAGGCCACCATGTGCGGTAACTTGTTGTACGCGATGCGCCGGGCGTCCTGGATCTGATCGGCCACGCCGCCCAAACCGCTGCCCAGCACCAGCCCCAGCGGCGCCGCCACCGGCCCGATCGCCCGCTCTACGACACTGCGAAGCTCCCGCAGTGCAGCCACCTCAGACGTTACCATGCCACCTCTGGCTGCGCGCACCTGTCGCGAGCGCCCAACAGGATGACACGGCAGCGCCAGTTGTCGAGGGTGCGGCGGCCTGGCCCCGGCACAATTCGCTCGCCGTGGGCCATGGGGCGGCGATTACGGGGTGCGCGGTCCAAACAGCGGCGAGGGCGCCCCGGGCGGCTGCGGCATGGACACGGGCGGGCCACCTGCGGGCGCTGCGGGCAGCGAAGACCACGCTGGCGTAGAGGCCTCGCGGAGCAGAGAGATGTTGCGGAATCGCACCTTGGCCCGGTACAGGTAGAGGCCAAACAGCGAATAGCGCTCGCGATCGACGCGGGTCTGCAGCACCTCGCGACCGCCAATCGACAGCCTGAGCACGCGATCCTGAATGGTGGCGCGCACTTGCACCCAGGTCGACGGCGGCAGCTCCGCATAAGCCTGAATCACCGGCTCAATGTGGCTGGCCGACCACGCGCGCCGCACCATCACCACGTCGCGGGCGATCTCAATCAGGTAGTAGTACGGGTATTCGCCGTGGAAATTGTTGCCGAGGATCAGCCCCGCCGTGCCGCGCGACAGGTTGACGTCGAGCTGGTAGGTGAATTCGCTGCTGGGCAGCTCGCTTTTGATCAGGTAGTTGTAGTTGCGGTCGCCTTGGCCGCTGATCTCGCCGCCGCCGGCCTTCCACTGTCCGCCCTCGTGGATGGTCCAATCGTCAATCGTTTCGCCGCTAAACAGCTGAACGGTGCCGGGGCCGACCTTGGCCTTCTCGCTCAAATAGCTGCGCCAAGCGCTGTCCAGGGCGGGGAGGTTGTCGCCAAAGCAGCTGCGAAATGCCCCCAAGCCATCCTCGCCGGCCTTGATTTTCTTAAAGAACTGCGCAACTTTGGGCCGGGTTGTGGGCGAACTCAGCAGGAAGTCGAGCAGCCCCCACGACTCGGCGTAGTAGATGTTCATGGACGGGCCGGAGAACCGCTCGGCCGGGGCCTTGAGCAGGGTCGGCAGGTCGATAAACGCGCGGTTGGCCATGGCGTTGACCAGATAAGCCAGCTTGCCCTTGTTGACCGCTGGCACCTGGACATGGCGGCCTAGCAGCTCAAAAGACCCCAGGTATTCAGCAATTCCCTCGTCAAACCAGATGGGCCAGTGGCGGCGGGTGTAGCGGGTAAAGTTGTGGTCGGCAAACTGCTCGCCCATCATGGCGTGGACCATCTCGTGAAAATACAGCTGCATGGAGTTGTTGTAGCGGTACGTCACCACGGTGCGCATGCCGCCGTCATAGAAGCCGCCGTTGTTCACCAGCCCCGGGGCGTGCTCGCGGGCGTACTCCTGGTAGCGCTCCTGCGACTCAAAGACGTAGATCTGCACGGGCTTGGCGGTGACCTGGACGTCCAGCACCCGGCCCATTTCGGCGTGGGCTTGGGTCAAGAAACTGTCGAGCCGGCCTAGCAGTTCGCTGGCGTATTCCGGGCGCGCGTCGGTCCACAGCACCGCGTACTTGCCGGCGCTGCGCTGTAGGGGCTGGCGGGTGGCGGAGCCCTCTTGCTGAAACGGCGCGGGCTGACCCGTTCCGGCGGGGAATGCGCTTTCGCCGTCGGCGTCGCCTTGGGCCCGGTCGAGCTCGCCCACTTCGTCCAGTTTGCCCAGTTCGCCCAGTTCGTCCAGTTTGCCCAGCGCGGCGTCTCGACTTTGGCCCCGGCGGCTTTTGTCCGGCTTTGCGCTGGCCTCCTGATCACCCAGGGCTTTGGTAATTGCGCTCGATGCCTGGTGAATTTCTGGAAATGCCAGGGTTCCTGCGGCGACGCCCTTGGCCGCGGCCAGCACCTGGCGGGCGTGGCTGTCGCGCTCTGCCGGCGGATCGAGCTCGCGCTGCGACATCGCCTCGATCGACTGGAGGATCGGCGACAGGGCATCGCGACTGGCGGGGGCGTGGCTCGGGCGGGCCGGCGCGGCGTGGGGACCGTTGGCCACCAGGAACACCACGGTCGCCAGGGCGGTCAGGGCCAGGCCCCAGAGCAGGCCGCCGACCCCGTCTCCGCGATCGCTGTCCTGGCTCTTTGCGCCGACATGTCGAGGAGAATCAAC
>JBIKTV010000093.1:0-15652 GCA_044347905.1 Myxococcota bacterium | reverse complement strand
CCTGCTGCGCCTGCCTGTGCCCGCGCTCCTGCTGCTTTTGCTGGGCTGCCAAGAAGATCTGGGGCTGGCCAAAGCGCCCAGTGCCGCCGTCCACGTCAAGCTGGACTTTGCCGCGCGGCCGCTGCCAGAGATCCCGCTGCCCAACGACCTGGCCACCCGCTACGACGCCAGCTCGCCGACCTTGCGCCGGGTCAACGCCTCCATGGTCGCGCCCACGGGATTTGAGCGCCGCACCCGCGAATTGGTCGACCAGCTGGACGGCTGGGGCGTGTATTCGCCGATCAGCGTGCCGTTTGACGGGCCGATCGACCCGCAGAGCATTGCCGCGCGCCACCACGGCGACGATTTTGCCTTTGGCAATGACGCCATCTACTTGGTCGATGTCACCCCGGGATCGCCGACCTACGGCAAGCCGCGCGAGATCGACCTGGGCAACGGCAATTTTCCCGTGGTGCTGGAGCAGTTGGCCGGCTATTGGAAAAGCGACGTGCGCGGCGACACCCTCTCGCTGCTGTTTGACGAGCACGACGAGGACAAGAACGGCAACGGCCAGCTCGATGCCGGCGAAGATACGGACCTGGATGGCTTTTTGGACCGCGGCAACTACAAGCCGGGCACGACCAAGAAGATGGGCGACATGAACTTGGCGGAGCGGGCGGACGCACTGCTGTCGTTCTATGAGCGCGAGACCCATACGCTTTTGGCCCGGCCGCTGGTGCCGCTGCGCCAACGCACCACCTACGCCGTGCTGATTACCAACCGCGTGCTGGACGAGAAGGGCAAGCCGGTGGGATCGCCGTTTACCTGGAATCACCACTTGGCCCAGGCCAAAGCGCTGGCGCCCTTGCCAGAGATTCTTGCGGCGCGCAAAGCGGATTTTGGCGGTCTGGCCATCGGCGATGTGGCTTTTGCCTGGACCTTTACCACCGCGAGCATTGAGGCCGACCTGCAGGCGGTGCGCCAGGGGCTCTACGGCAAGGGCGCCCAGCAGCACCTGGCCCAGGAGTATCCGCCGCAGGTCAAAAAGCTGTTTGAGCTGGTGGACAAGGACCATCAAAAGCCGTTTGAGACGCCGTACACGCTTTCTGGCGAGAGCTTTATCAGCCTCGCCACCCTGCTGGCCCAAGGCGGCCTGGTGAGTTTTGGCGGAGACGAGCAAAAGAAGCGCTTTTTGGCGGCGCTGCCCTATGTCGGCCACCATTTCTTGGGCACGTATGAGTCGCCGCAGCTGTTTAACCGCCAGGACGAACAGGGCAATTACCTGGGCTACAATGACCAGGCCTGGCCGCCGGATGTGTCGGTCAAGCCGGCCAAGGCGCGGGCAGAAGACGTGACCTTCTGGGCCACCGTGCCGCGCAAAGAGGCGACCGCGACGGGCAAGCCCAAAGCCCTGGTGATTTTGGGCCACGGCTACACCAGCAGCAAGACGGAGATGTTTGGGTTCCACCACTTCTTCTCCAAAATGGGCCTCGCCGTGGTGGCGATCGACAATGTCAGCCACGGCTTCTCCGTCAGCGGCAGCGACAAAGAGACGCTGGACACCGTGTTTGGCGCGTTTGGCGTCAGCGGCCTGGCCAAGGCGCTCACCAGCAATCGCAGCTGGGATCAGGACTTGGACGGCGTAGAGGACTCGGGCGCCGACTACTGGACCGCCTACACCTTCCACACCCGCGACGTAGTGCGCCAGACCGCGGTGGATTACGCCCAGCTGGTGCGGGTGGTGCGCGGTTTTGACGGCAAGCGCCTGTGGCCCGCGGACATCAACGGCAACGGCAAGGCCGACGATATTGCAGGCGATCTGGACGGCGACGGCGCGGTCGATTTTGGCGGGCCGGACATGCCGATCGTCATGCTGGGCGGGTCGCTGGGCGGCATCATGAGCGCGGTGGTCGGCGGCCTGGAGCCCGAGCTCGACGCGGTGGTGCCTGTCTCCGGCGGCGCGGGGCTCATCGACGTCAGCCTGCGCTCGATTCAGGGCGGCGTGCGCGAGGCGGTGTCGCTGCGGCTGATGGGGCCGCTGTATGTGGGCGTGCCGGACCCGGTGGCGGGGACCATCGCCGTCAAGACCGTGATTCCAAGCCTGAATGACACGGCGGAGGTCGAGGTCGCGCGGCTGAGTGCTGAAGAGGTCGCCAAGCTGGCCCCCGGCGACGGCCTGCGCGCCGACAACCTGAGCAACGGCGAATACGACTGCGCGCGGCTGATCGTCGACAAAGGCTGCGCCGATAGCTGCGCCGCTTCCCCCGCCATCACCGACAAAACCACTTGCGCCAAGCGCTGTTTGACCTTCCGCGTCGCCTTGGCGTCGGACATCGTCGGCCCGCGCCAGACCCACACCTTGGACTTCTACAGCGGTGAGGCCTTTCAGCTCGGCGTGCGCGATCCCGTCAAGCACCGCGCATGCAAGCTGGTCAGCGGCGCTAAACCGGTGGTGCAGGTTCACCAATTTGGCCAGACCGTCAAGTTCCACGCGCGCACGGCGCCGCTGCATTTTGCCAAGGGCGAGCCGCTGGCGCCGCTGGCCGAGGGTCTGGGGCTGCACCGGGCCCGGCCGTCGCTGCGGCGCTTTCTGGGCTTTGCCCAAATGGTGCTCGACCCCGCCGATCCCGCGATCTGGGCTCAGCATTTTGCCGATCCAGAGAACAAGACCCATGCGCTCGTGGTCAACACCGTGGGCGACATGAACGTGCCCGTGTCCACCGGGGCGGCGATCGGCCGGGCGGCGGGCCTGCTGGATTGGAAGGCCAAGGTGGCCGAATGGGGCGGCCGCACCCTCAACCAAGTGCTGGTGGATACCTTTGTGCTGGAAGCGGTCGACAAGATTCCGCGCTTTGTCGATCCCAACGGCAACGGCGTGCTGTTTGACCCAGAGGACCTGTCAAAAAGCGCTGGGCTTTCGCCGATTCACGCCGCGCTGCCGCCGGCCGGCCAGAAGGTCCAGTACGCCACCGCCGCGCCGCGGGGCAACGACGGCTTTTACGTGCCGCGCCTCAGCCCACCGCTACACACCAAGGCCGTGGGCAAAGACGCCTTTGGCGGTGTCTCGGGCACCTTCTTTCCGTACATCGAACCGGGCGGCAAGCACGGCTTTTGGGAGCCCGGCGCCCACTACGACATGCTGTTCAAGCAGTGCAAGGCCGATGCGACTGCGGCGGGCCAGGACCCCAACAGCTGCAAGGGCAAGGAATTCTTTGACCACGGCTCGATGGTCGTGGCGATCCTGGGTCGCTACATGGCCACGGCGGGCAAGGAATTTGCCGCGGAAGCGTGCATGTCGAGCGAGACGTGCGCGGATATTCTGCCGCCGCCTAAGCCGCGGGATTGAGTTGGGGCTGGGTTGCTGAAGCTGGCCCATCTGGCGCGCTGATTGCCCCAGCCGGGCGAGGCGCTGTATGGCGGTAAGACGCAGAGGCGGATTTTGGGCGCGTCGCCCTTGGCGACCAGGCTCGGATTTTTTGGCCGTCCGCGCCGCCCCGCTGGGGCAGCCGCGGAAAGGGCCAAAAAACGGCATCGGATGCCGCCGCTCCGCGGTCTCGATCCTTCGCGCTTCGGCCTCAGTGCAGGCGCGTGTCGCGATAACTCGACAAGACCTCTCGCGCAACGGCGCGACGAAGCCGATTGGCAGCGAGCACTTGCGACCCACCCAGCAGGCGAATGGGCCCCTGAATTGTTGACGAGCTTGTTCCCGGGCCCTGACGGGAGGTCTGGTCAGACGGCCCGGCACCGTCAGCGGCGCGCCACCAATCCGCCAAAGCGGTAGATCACCACGCCGTCTTCGGTCGCGTCGACTTCGCAGGCGCCTTTGCGCGCCAGGGTGTCGAGTTCGGCCTGGGCGTCGTCAAAAGAGAGGGCCGAGTCTGCGGCCACCTGAGCCGCCGTCACTTCGCCGCCGCGGTCGCGCGCCAGCCGCAGCACCACATGCTCGGGCGATTGGGCCTGGCCGCTCCCGTCGCGCAACCGCCCGTCCTTGGCGCCGCGGCGGCCCATTCGAACCAGCTGGAATCCGCCAAAGCCCATGATGGCGGTCATCACGGCCATCAGCACGGGGGCGCTATTCGTGCCGTCCAGGGTCTTGTCTAGGTAAACGCCGGCCATGCAGAGGGCAAAGAATCCCAGCAACCACCCGCAGATCGCCATGAGCCGGTACATGCTCTTCTCCCAGCGCGGCGACGAATTCGCCAGAGGGTCGGCCGCGGCCGAGGCTACGCGGGGCCTTGGGCGCCGTCAAGACGCCGCGGCCGGTGGTCGTTTCGGTGGGCACGCTCGACGCGCCGACGCTGGCCAAGACCGGCGTGCTGTCTGACCCCAGCGACAACCTTGGCGAATTGCCCATCAACCAAAGCATTTTTGACGTGCCGAGCTTTGCCGCGCAGGTCGACGCCTTTCTCAAGGCCCTGGGCGTCGATGCGGGCACGCGCACCGCGACCCAGCAAACGGTGGGCGGCAAGAAGCAGGTGACCTACAGCTACGGTCCCGCGGGCAAGACGCCGGCCTTTACCCTGATCATTCATCAAGATGCCATTCACCAGTACCCCAACGGCAGCAATTACCCGTTTGACATTGCCGCGGCGATTTGGCCGATTTTTGCGGCGAGTTCGCTGTAGGGCTGGTTTCTGGCCCTGGGGATGGATGGTGTCGCCGCCGGTCTCGCCGGGCCGCGGTGTGAGCACATTGACGTTGGTGTAGGTGGCCTGAGCGCCTGACTTCCAGCTTGACGCTGCGGTTGACATCTCTCCGTCCATCGAACCCCACGCCGGTTGGAACCCCACGCGAGCTGAGGCTCTCGACCCCTACCCCCGCAAGCCCTCGTCCAACCGAATCCGCGCAGCACCGTCCCTCTGCCCATCGCGACGACTCAGCGAACCCAGCAAAGTGGAGAGCAGAAGCAGCGGCTCCAATGGTTTGGTCAAGAAATCGCTCATCCCAGCCTCTAGGCACCGGGCCTTGTCTTCCGCAAAGGCGTTGGCGGTCATGGCGATGATGGGCGTCAGGTCATACTCGGGCAGCAGCCGAATCTGCCGCGTGGCGTCCAGCCCGTTCAGTTTTGGCATCTGCATGTCCATAAAGATCGCCGCGTAGCGGTGCTTGTGGGCCATGGCCAGGGCGTCCGCACCGTTTTCCGCAGCGTCCACAAGCAATTCCAACGCCTCCAGCTGCAACTGAAGGACCAAAACGTTGATCGGCTCGTCATCGGCGATCAGGACGCGCTGACCTTGGAACCCCCGGCGAATCGCCGCTTCTGTGTCTTCTAGGGTGGCAGGCGGCGCAGTCATCGACACGGTGCCCTTCTTTAGCCGCGCCTCCAACCAGAAGGTGCTGCCCACCCCAGGCTCGCTGCGGGCTCCGACCTGGCCACCCATGAGCTCGGCCAATCGCCGGGCAATGGCCAGGCCCAGGCCGGTACCGCCATACTTTCGGGTAATCGAATTATCGGCCTGCTCAAAGGCGTGAAACAGTCGCGCCAAGGCATCGGGGGCGATCCCAACCCCCGTATCGGTGACCTCAAACCGCACCACCACCGCTTCAGGAGTCTCGTCCTGCTGAATGGCGCGCAGCGTGACCGTTCCGGCCTCCGTGAATTTGATGGCATTGGTGGCAAAATTCAGAATTGCCTGCTGCAAACCTGCGGGATCACCCATCAGATTGTGCGGCAAATGGTCCGCTTCGGTCAGCAACTGAATGCCTTTGGCCCGGGCGCGCTCGGAGAGAATCGCGCTGACATTGGCCATCAAACGGCTGGCTTGGACCGGCGCTTCCTCCAGCAGGCGCTTCCCCGCTTCGATTTTGGAGAGGTCGAGGATGTTGTCTATGAGCGTCAGCAAGTGCTGGGCCGCCGTGTCAATGGTGGCGAGCCGTTGCTCTTGCTTGGGTGTCACGCCTTCCCTGCGCAGGATGCTGGCCATGCCGACGATGGCGTTCATAGGGGTACGGATTTCGTGGCTCATGTTGGCAAGGAAGGCGCTCTTGGCCTGGTTGGCTGCGTTGGCCGCCATCAGCGCTGTCTGCAGTTCGCGTTGTTGGAGGTACAGGCGCAGGAAGATCTGCACCTTGCACTTCAGCACCTCGTCGTTGATCGGCTTGGCGAGGTAGTCCGTGGCGCCCGTGAGATAGCCGTGAAGGCGGTCCTGCTCGCCGCGGCTCACGGCAGAGATGAAGATCACCGGCGTGTCTGCGGTCTGTGGACTGGCGCGCAACTGCTCACAGACTTCAAACCCGTCCATCTCTGGCATCTGCACGTCCAGCAGCACCAAGGCAAATTCGACTTCTAGGGCCAAGACCAGGGCATCAAAGCCGTTGTCCGCCTCGACGATGTCGACGTCAAGCCCCTTGAGAGCCGTGCGGATCGCCAGCCGATTGGCTGCAACATCATCGACGACGAGGATCTGGGGCCTGCTGGGCATAACTCACCCTACCGACTGCAGCAAAGCAGTGATCTCATCTAATTCTGCGCAGTAGTCCACATCGACTCGGGCCAGCACGGCTTCGGTCAGCGTGCGATGTTCACAGCTGGCGGCGGCCATCGCAATCGTCAGGCCGCCGCGCGCCTTCACCCTACTCATCCCGCGGGCGCCATCCGAACTGGAACTGCTCAAAGTCAGCGCTATCACCTGGGGCCCAAATACCTCGGCCGCGGACTCAAACAACACATCGATGCTTGGGCGGACGAAGTTGACCGGGGCGTCCACAGAGAGCGAAAAATGCTCGACGGTCTCCACCATCAAGTGATAATCCGGGGGCGCCAGCCATGCGCAGCCTGGAGCAATCGCCTGTTTGTCACTGGCAAGCGCCACCGGCAAGCCCTTGGCCGAGCTCAGAAGGCCGACAAAGGCCGCACAGTCGCCAGCGGGCAAGTGCGTAACCATGGCCACAGGCACGGGATAGTCCGGCCCAAGTGCCCTAAGCAAGGCGCGCACCGGCACGAGGCCACCGGCAGAGAATCCTATCACTACGATTCTATACATGGATCCCCCGAAACCGACCTGCGAAAGATCCGCAGCTCTCTTTGCAGAGGCACCAGGTCTGTGGCGCCGGCGGGAATCGACTCGGCGCTTCCGAGCACAAGCACGCCGCCACGCTCTAGACTGCGCTCAAAGACGCCAAAGGCGCGGGCTTGCAGCGCCTGACCAAAGTAGATGAGCACGTTGCGGCAGATCAGCAGCTGGGTCTCCAGAAAGGCGTCATCGCTGACAAGGTTGTGCTCCACAAACTCAACCGGTGGCAACCGGCTGCTGCGAATCGCCATTTCGTCATCGGTGAAGTCAGAATAGTCTTCAAAGGGCTGGGTGCCGCCGGAAGCGAGGTAGCTTTCGCGCCAGTCCTTGAACTGCTTTAAGGGCCAGCGTCCACGCCTAGCTGCATCCAGCAAGTCCGCGCTGATATCGGTTGTCACCATCCGCGCTTTGTGGGCCAAGCCGCTCTCTTGCAGCAGGATCGCCACCGTCCAAGTCTCTTGACCATGGCCACAGCCGATCTGCCAGATGTTGATGCGCGGAAAACTCTCCAGCTCTGGAAGGACATTTTGGCGGACATGCTTCCAAACTTGCGGATCTCGGAAGAACTCTGAGAACGGCACGGAGATGTAGTTGATGGTGGCCTGCGCCACTTTCGCATCGCGCAACAGGCTGGGCAGCAGGTCTGCGACGTGGGCCACAGCGAATAATTCAGCGACCTGGGCTAAGCGACGGGCCAGCGAGGTGCGGGCATAGCCAGAGAAGTCGATGCCGTACCGCTCGCGCAGCGCCACAAGGACGAGGTCAAGTTCGATCTCTTCAGGCCTGCGCCCAGTGGTTCGGGTTAGAGCCATTGGTCTAACAGGGCAAGCAGGCGGTCGATATCAACCGGCTTGGCGAGGTAGTCGTTTGCACCGGCCGCGAGGCAGGACTCGATGTCCCCCGGCATTGCTTTGGCGGTGACGGCAATGATCGGCGTGACCTTTGCACCGGTGAGGCGCGATTGACGGATGAACTCAAAGCCGTCCATCCCCGGCATCATGATATCGCTGAGAATCACGTTAAATGATGCGCTTTCCAGGAGGGTCAGGGCCAGCGGACCACTCGCTGCGACCGTGACGTCAAAGCCGCGGGCCCGCAGCACCTTCGACATGGCCGACTGGCTGCGCACATCATCATCGACGACGAGCAGCCTGCCGTGCCGCTCGCGGTCCTTCGCAGTCTTTGGCGCTGAGAGGTGCAGGGAGGGACTCCGCCGTCTCGCTGCTAGGGCCAAAAGGACTTCCTCACGCAGCCGAGCGCTGGTCTGGCCGGTGAGGCTGCCCTTAGAAACCACGGCATCGGCATAGGCGCGCAAGCGCAGAAGCTCTGCATTGTCGAGGTCGCGCGCCGAGTAGACCACGACCGGCGGATAGCCCGGCATTTCGCCCACGATGCGCTCCAGCCACTCGAAACCGCTCATGTCGGGTAGGTTCAGGTCGAGGATGACCGCGTTAAAGGCAGTGGATTTGAGCGCTGCCAGCCCTTCAGCGCCGTCGCGCACCCGGCTGATCTCGATGTCCACTTGCTTGAAAAGCACGCGGACAGCCAAAGCCCCGGCGTCGTCGTCTTCCACCAGCAACAACCGAGGCGTGGGCGCCGCCGCTCCACTCTTGCCCGCTGCAGGGGCGGTGTTGAGCATGAGCTGGAGAGCCGTCGATACCGCATCCCGGGTGATCGGCTTGCGGATGTAGCCCGCCGCGCCTAGGGTCCGCGCTTCGCCAGCATCTGGGGCGCCTGACATGATGCAGACTGGAATGGCGGCGGTGGCGACATCAGCCTTGAGTCGGCCAAGCAATTCCATGCCGGACATTCCGGGCAAGCCCAGGTCCAGCAACATGGCGGCTGGCGGCTCTACGGCCACCTGGGCAAGCGCCTCTTCCGCACTTGTCGCCGTCGTCACCTTGTACCCCAAGGCCTCAAGCAAGCGACGAATGATCGGCAGCAGGCGCTTGTCATCCTCTACGACCAAGACTGCAGTCCTGGGGGTGGCAGCCGCGGCAGAAATGGGGGGCTTGGGCTCAAGCGCGACCGCGCTCAGGATGGCGCTGCTGGTGGGGCTTGCTGCCGGCTTGCCAAGAACGGCCACCCGCGGCAAGCGCACGGAGAAGCGGCTGCCTTGGCCGGGCGCGCTTTCGACCGAGATGTGGCCATCCAGCAACTCCACGAGCTGACGACTGATCGTCAATCCCAGTCCAGAGCCGCCATACTTGCGGGCTATGCTGCCATCGACCTGTTGAAAGGCTCCAAAAATATGCTCGATCTTGTCGGGCGGGATGCCGATTCCGCTATCGACGACGTGGAAGCACACCTCCTCGCTGCCCGCCTCCACAACGACGCGCACGGAGCCCTTATCTGTAAACTTGATGGCATTGGACACGAGGTTGGTCAATACCTGGATCAAGTGCCGACGATCGCTGTGGATCAGCCCCGGGTCGGCTTCGCCAGCATCGATGGTGAACCCGATCGACCTCTTCTCAGCAAGCGGCCCAAACAGGCGGCGCAGGTAGGTCAGCAGGTCCGCGACGGGAAAATCCTCCGCCTCCATCTGAAGCTTGCCGGCCTCTATGCGCGACAGGTCCAAAATATCGTTGATCAGCGACAACAGCTGGCTGCCGCTCTCATGGATGACACTCGCCGACTCGACCTCATCTGCGTCCAGGTGAGCGGTGCCATTCTCAGATAGGTGCTTGGCCAAGATCAGGATGCTGTTCAGGGGGGTGCGCAGCTCGTGCGACATATTGGCTAGAAACTGGGACTTGTATTCGCTCGATCTGGCCAGATCCCGCGAGCGCGACTCCGCTTGCTGGCGACTGGCCTCGAGCTCATGCCCCTGCGCCTGTAGGGCGGTGTTCTTCGCTGCCAGTTCCTGCTGCTGGGAAAGCAGCTCAGCCGACTGCTGTCTCAAGACCTCGCCCGTTCGTTTGCTCTCCTCCAGCAGGTCGAGGTTGCTCTCGAAGGCGGCAATGTTGGCAAGATGCTGGCCAAGCGACTCTAGAAGGGCGGACAACAGGGCGTGGTCCGGCGGCAACAGCCTGCGCAGAGACGCCATCTCCACCACGGCCAGGGTTTCCTTCTGGTAGAGAACGGGATAGAGCACAAGCTCTTCCGGAGCAAACTCCACCAGGCCGGTAGCGATCAGCTTCAGGTCCGGTGGAACCGGCCAAATCACTAGGGGGTGACCATCGCGCGCGCACTGCTGGACCAGCGGCTCTCCGCGTTCCAGAAGCGCCTGCTCTAGCCCGTGAACTGCCGCTCGGCGGTATTCGCCATGGGTATCGCGCAGAAAAAACGCTGCCACCGGGATCTGAAGCCGTTCCCTCAGGAAGTTCAGAACAATTTCAGGAACTACTCTCATCCTGGACTGCTGGCTGACCAGGGTCGTCACGGCGGCGACTTGCTCGCGAATCCAGCGGGCCCGCGCTACATCTTCGGAAAGTTCACGGAAGGTCTCTGCCGCCTTGGCCATCTCGCCGATCTCGTCCTTGCGGTCCAGGCAGGGAATCGGCGCTTGCTCGCCCTTGGACAGCCGCAACAAGGCGTCCTGCATGGACAGCACCGGGCCGACTAGGCGGCGCGAAGCAAACCAACCATAGGCGATGGCGGCCAAGGCGACGAACAAGCCGCTCAGGAGCATGATCTGCTGTAGGGAAGCGAGGTGGGCCAGAGCTTCAGCGCGCGAGATCTTGGCGATGACGCCCCAGCGCGGCTGATCTCCCAGGGCGCCGGCAAAGGGCCGCACAGGGCGATAGGCCACAAAGGAATCGATGCCGCGGTAGTCCACCAAGGCACCGCTGCCTTCTTCCCCAGCTAGCACGCGACTGACTGCTTCAGTCTTCAGTTGCCTCTTATAGGCGGCGAACTCAGGGCCAAAAAAGCCGTCGGTCAGCATCCAGCCACCGGTGCCAACGACAAATGCTTCTCCGGTCTCACCCAAGCCGGACTTGAATTGCATCAGTTCGCCCAGCCTAACTAGGGCAACTTGCACCGCCAAGGCGCCGACCACCCGCTTACCGCTCGGTTCAAACACCGGCACGGCCAGAAACATGCGAGGTTGGTTGCCAGCGGGATTGTAGAGCGCGACGTCGGCAAAGACCGCGGTGTCCCGCACGCCGTGCTGCAGGGCGATGGTCGCCGCGCGCGCCAGACCGGTAGCCTTCCAGGGGCCGCTGAGCAGATTGGTGGCAAAGTCGCTGTTCTTGCGGGCTGTGTAGACGACGTTGCCTTTGAGGTCCACGAGCATCATGTCGGCCCACCCATAGGAGGCGACTTGACCGCGCAAGAATGCGTCGTTGTCAGAGTGAGTCCTGGCGTAGCCACTCAGACCAGCTAGCGGGGGCTCCTGGGCGGCCGCGTTGACTGGGGTAGGGGCAGCCGAGTCATGAACGCCAAGATACTGGGACTGAAGCGCGGCGCTTGACCCCTCACCACAGGCCGCGAAGGCCACAGAAAGCTCTTCCAAGGCCCGCACTAGCGATGGCGCACTGGCCCGGGTCGTCACGTCGACCTGTAGATTCGTCAGCCGGACCTGCAGTCCTTCTCGGCGCGCCTCGGTGATGGCCGCCAAGCTGCTCTCCGCCGCCGCCTGCAGTGCAGTCCCAGTACTCCGGGTAGCGACGACGACCAGCAACGCAAGCGCCGCGACCGTGGGCAACGCGGTTTGCAGAGCGAACTTGGAATCTAGCTTCATATCAGGCCTCTTCGGCGCTGAGTTCCTGCTAGAATCACTCGGCGCGCCTGCCATTTGGCGTCAACGCGGCCGCGTCAAAATGCTGACGGCCGACAGCCGCCACCGCAACTCCTTGCAAGACTCACGAGCACCTTTGCTCACTCCGCACCGAGGGTTACCCGGTTGCCAGGGCTGAGGCTACTCCCGCCATCGCAGGGCGTCAAAGGCTGCGCAAGACACGCAAACCGCGCACCTGCCCATTGGTCCACCCCGCCAGCGCCATTTCGCTCGCGACTAAGACCGCCCCAGGCGTCTGTAGCGAGGCTACGCCGGCCTGCCGGCCTCCGCGCCGCGCCGGCCGTGACCTTGACACGCCCGGCCTGCGGTGGTCTACGATGCAGCGCAGGGGGTGACGATGAAATCTGGTGGTGCAATCGGGTGGTTGGCGATCGCAACTGAGCCAAAGATGAACTGCAGCGCCCCGGCAGCCGCAACACTATCGGGGTGCCCAACTGTCGCGCGGCAAGGCCCACAGCTGGCCCATCCGCTTGCCGTTCAGGGCAGGGTGCTTGGGTCAATTGCCGCTGCGCTTGCATGGGTCGCGTGCGCCGCAGTTAGCGCGGCCTGCAACAGGGCCCACGTGCCCACCCCTATCGCGGGCCAGGCGGGGGAGTCGGCTGCGGGGCCAGCGGTCCTGGCCATGCCGGCTCGCGATCCGCAGGTGCCCGGCCCAGCCGCCCATGCGATTGACCAGGCTGGGCGGCCGGTTGCGGCGCCCGCGGGCGAGCCCCCAGCCGATCCTTTGGGCGCGCAAGCCCTGCGGCGTCGCGTGGCGCAATTGGCGTCTGCCGAGATGGCCGGGCGCGAACCCGAGAGCGCCGGGGACCGCGCCACCCGCAAACTGATTCGCGACGCCTTTGCGGCGCAGGGGCTCGAACCGGCCTTTGCCGACTACTCGCAGCCCTTTGTCGACGGCGAGGACCGCAAGACTGCCAATGTGGTAGCCATCTTGCCCGGCAGCGACCCGCTCTTGCGCAGCGACGTGCTGGTCGTTTCTGCGCACCACGATCACTTGGGCAGCGACAGCAGCGGCGTGTTTTTGGGAGCCAACGACGACGCTTCGGGGGTCGCCGTGCTGTTGGCGGTGAGCGAAGTGTTGGCGCGCCGCCCGCAAAAACCTAAGCGCACCGTGGTGTTTGCCGCCTTTGGTGCCGAGGAGGTCGACCTCGATGGCTCGCGCTGGTACCTCGCCCATCCACCCAAGGCCGCGCCACTGGCCGACACGCTGATGCTGGTCAACCTCGACATGCTCGGGACCTACGGCGCGGAGGACTGCGTGTTTGCCCTAGATGTCGACGCCGGCACCGCCCGACGCGCCGCCCTAGACGCTGTTCTGCCGCACCACAAGGGCCTGACGGTCGACACCAGCACGGAGGGCGAAAGCGGCGACCAGGTCAGCTTCTGCAAACTCGGCGTGCCTGGGACGTTTTTTCATACCCCAGACCCAGCCTGCCACCACAAGACCTGCGACACGGCCGAGCGAATCGACTACGACCACATGGCCCGCATCGCGGCGCTGGTGGCCGACTATGTGGGCGAATTGGCCGATGGTGCCTACGAATTGCGCCGCCAGCGGGCAAAGGGCTGCACGGCAATTACCGCCATGCAGGGCGAGTAAGCGCCGCTCGTTCTGGGCGCGAGGGCGGGTTCGACGGCGCGCTGCTCGGGCCAATTCGACGCCGTGGCCCTTGGGCGCGTCGCCGAAGCGGCGACCAGGCTCGGATTTTTTGGCCGTCCGCACCGCCCCTGCGGGGCAGCCGCGGAAAGGGCCAAAAAACGGCATCGGATGCCGCCGCTCCGCGGTCTCGATCCTTCGCGCTTTGGCGCTTTGCCTGGCGGCGCAGCGAGAAAATCGCTTTGTCACTTGTGACAAAGCGGCAGGGTCGCCGGTCAACTGTCTGTTCTACTTGGTCAATGCCGCGCCCGGACTCGGCCACGGCTTGACCACCCGCTCCGGCACCGCCACGCCCTTGGCCGCCAAGGCCTTGCGGCAGCGCGGGCACAGGTCGTCCTCGCGGTCGCAGGTCGCGACTTTGCCCATCGCGTCCTCCATCAGGCAGCCGCGGTTGGGGCAGTGATCCAGGTCAAAAGTGTGGCCCACCTCGTGCACCGCTACCTTGGCTAGGCGCTGTCGCGCGACTGCGACGCTCACCCCGCGGGTGGTGCGAAAGGTGGAGATGACGCAACTCTTGCCGTCCAGGGTGCCCAGGCCCAGCACGCCCCAATCGCGAACGGCGCCGTGGGTGGTCGAAATGTCGGCGGCGGTCAGGCCCAGCACCTTGGTGGCGTCGGCGGGCAGGCGCTCACTCAGGAAATCCAAAAGCTTTTCGGCGCGCCAGCGCTGCCTTGGCGGATACCACGCGCGCTTGGGCAGCGGCACCGCCGGCAACACCTTGACCTCGACCGGATAGAACGCCCGCAGGCCCGCGACCACCCCCGCCAGGGCCTGGGCATCCGGGGCCGGTTGCAGCGGCTGGACGTAGATGACCGGGCGGGCCCAGGCTGGGGCGGACCAGAGGGCGGCTGTGAGGGCGAACAGAAGCAACGTGAAGGCAGGGCGGGGTGGGCGCGGGTTACGGGCTGTCGCCATGGGGGCTCCGCGGTTGGCTCTGGCGAGCCATGTCAGCACGCTGGGATGCGGGATTCGGCCTGGGCTTGGCAACCCATCGGCAGCAGCGAGGCAAGGCCAAGAGCGGCGAGAATAACCTCGCGAAACCGATCGACGGGGGGCATGGACACCTGCATCCGGCCAGTGGGGCCTGAAAAACACAGTGCCATAGCAGACAAGGGGGCACAAGCGGCAGGCGTTCAGCAGCGGGCGGTTCTGGCCTAGCGCGCAGCCCGCGCTTGACACCCGTGGCCCGCAATGGTCTACGATGCCGTGCGGGGGTGACGATGAAATCTGCTGGGTTTGGATACGGGTTGGCGCTGGCAAGCTGGCTGTGCATGGCGTGCAGCGAACCGCTGCCGGCAAAGCCCGTGGGCGCCGCTGACGCCAATGCGACGGTAGACGCGGCAGAAGCCGACGCGGCCATGCCGAGCGATGCGGTCGCCGAGGTTGACGCCACAACCCCAGAATTCGACACTGCAAACGACGCCACGGCCGACACCGCAACCGACACCGCAACCGACACCGCAGCCGACACCGCAGCCGACACGGCGCAGACCGACACGGCCGACGCGACCGCCGAGGTCGCCCCGCCGCCCAAGGGCGTGCCGACGGCCAAGATCACGACACCCCTGCCAGGGGCGGTTGTGGAGCTCGGCAAACCCGTAGAACTGGCCGGTATCGTCTCGGATTCTCTCGCGCCGCCCGCCGACCTGCTGGCCACTTGGACCTCTGACAAAGACGGCCTGATCGGCACCAGCAAGCCCGACGCCGCCGGTGTGGTCAAGTGGACGGCGGCCAAGCTCAGCCCGGGCAAGCACCTGATCCAGCTGGAAGCCAAGAATCCCCAAGGGGTTGCTGCGGCGGATGCGGTCGCGCTCGGCATCTGCGCCTGGGCCTCGCCCGAGTCTTTTGACACCAAGCTCGACGGCGCCAAGTGGAAAATCTACGGCGATGCCTCGTGGGACCCGGGCGGCTGGCTGGAGATGACCGGCAATGCCCAGTCAAAATTTGGCAAAATCTGGAACGTGGTCGACTACGTGCAGCCCGGCGACGTGCAAATCTCCTTTCAAATCCAGACCGGCGGCGGCATGAACGGCGGGGCCGATGGCTTTGCCCTGTCGGTCATCGACGCCAAAGACGTCGCCGAGCTCGAAGGCATCCTCGCCAAGGCCGGCAACGGCGGCTGTCTGGGCTACGGTGTCGCCGGCGGCTGCGGCACGCTGCAGATCTCAGCCTTTCACCTGGAGATCGACACCTTTGCCAACAACGGCGACCCCAACACCGACCCGACGCCCGACAACCACATTGCCGTGACCCTCGACG
>JBIKTV010000092.1:0-15694 GCA_044347905.1 Myxococcota bacterium | reverse complement strand
GGCTGGTCAACGGCGGCGGCTACATCGAGCGCGAGTACGGCCTGGGTCGCAAGCGCCTGGACCTGCTAATTCGCTGGTTTACCGGCCTGGACCCCGCGGGGCTGCCCACAGGAGAGGACCGCCACGCCCTGGAGCTCAAGGTCTGGCGCGACGGTCAGAAGGACCCGCTGACGCTGGGGCTGACCCAAATCGACGGCTACTTGCAGCGCCTGGGCCTGGCGACCGGGACGCTGATGCTGTTCGACGCCCGGCCGGCAGCCCCCAGCGGCGACGACTGGGAAACGCGCGGCGAGTTTGCCGAGGTTCAGACCCCGAGCGGGCGGACGGTGACGCTGTTGCGGCTGTAGGTGCTTGCCTAGCTAGGGCGAGGTGAGCCGGTCGGGCGAGAGGCGCCGCCCCTACCCGGCCTGGCAGAGGCGTCGGCAGTGACGCATGAATTCCTTAGCGTCTTGGCTGCTCCGCTGCTAGCAGGTAGGCAGGCCTCCCGCCAGGCCCATCGCGGTGCCTGGCTCGGTCGCCCATCGCGTCAGGCGTCGCCGACGACGACGACGGACCTGTGGCCCAAGATCTCTGTGCACTCGACCTTGTACCACTCGGAGTAGGAGACGGCGTTGTCCCGGATGTAGTCGTCGTCCGCCTGCTGTTCGCGGTAGCGGCGCAGGTACAGCCTCGAGCCCGAGAAGGACAGGCGACAGCTGCGGTCGGCTTTTCCGCCAAAGGTCAGCTCGTACTCGGCGTTCGGTGCGATGCGCAGGTCCCGCAGCTCGGCCGCGCTGGCCGCGGCGCTGGCGACGGGCGACTCGGCGACGGCGAGACTCAGCCGGACGTCTTCATGCCGCCGACGCAGGCAAGCCCGGCTCGCCGCGAAGTTGTTGGGGTTTTCAGCGCTTCCTATGCGGATCTCGACGCCGACCAACCCGGTGCCTCCGTCGCCCAGGGGCAAGGACACCCAGGCGACGCCAGGCTCGCCTTCGCGACCGCGCACCGGCAGGAGCCGCACGTCGCCGCGGCGGGTGGGCACGGCCAGCGGCTCCTCGCCGAACTCGGGGAACGGCACCAGGCTCGGGCGCTCGGGACGGTCGCCGCCGCCGCTGATGAGCCAAATGTCGCAGCGGCGGCAGAACTCGGAGTCCCAGCCGATGATCTCGGGGTCGCTTGAGTAGGTCGAGTACATCATGAAGTCGCCGCAATGCGGGCAGGGCCGGTCCATCCAGGTGACGCCATGGACGATCGGGTGGCCGATGGAATCGAACTGCCCGGCCGGGGAGTCCGCGTCTTGGGCGCCCGTGCAGGGAGGCGGGTCGGGAAGGAAGTCAGCACTCATGGGGAGCTCCTTTGAACGGCGTGGCCGTGCGATGGGTGGGTTGGCAGGCAAGCCTGCGCGGCGCAAACGCGGACACCATCGCGTAGCCGATGGCACTGCGTGCTGCTGGCAAGGGGGCGGAAAGCGGAGGGTGTGGCGACGTCGAAGGGGAGGCAAGGACAAGGGGAGGCTTCGCGCCGCGGGGCAAAGCGGTGCGGTGGCGCGATGTCAAAGAGCCAGCGCGGCGGTCGCGAAAACCGCCTGCGTTCGACGCGTTGACGCTGGTGTCAGAGAGGAGACCGCAACCAACCCCATGGGGGCGAGGAGGCAGCCGGACACAGCGCACGGTCAGACTTTCCCGCGGGAAGGTCCTGCCCGGGGTCGGTCCAACGGCTGCACTGGTCTGGAGGGGGTCAGGTCATGGTCGCCGCAAACTAGGACGAAATGCGCCGTCGTCAAGGGTGGAGCCCCAACCGGCGGTGCGGGGGGCCGTGCGGCGTGGGGTAGCCGTCCGATGGGCCTGGTGAACCGGTCGGTCTCGACGACACCAGCCTGCCGGCAGAACTCGCCGCTGTCGACGAGGACCTGAGCCAGCCGCTCCTTGACGACCTGCCTGCCGACAACTGGCCGGCGCAGCTGGGGGACCTGAAGGTTTGCAGGCCGGTGGAGCCCTGCAAGACCGGGCGGATGGGCTTGAACTCAAGCTGAATTCGCGGTTGACGGGCGTGATCGGCCGGCGTAGCCTCGCCGCTGCCGACAGGGGCCCCGCAGCATTTGCGGGATGCAAAGCTGCCGTGCGGCCTAACCCCGCGCCAAGGATGCGAATCGCGGAGCGACGGCGTCCGACGCCGCTTTCGGCGCTGCCTGCCCGGGGAATTAGCCGCCCGTTGCGTCGCCGAAAGTCGCAGCCTGGTCGCCGCAGGCGAGGCGCCCAAACCGAGTCCCGCCGACGATACACAAGGCCAACCCGACCCGATTGTCGCCCCCCAACAAACCTGGCCATGTCGCCAGCCGTGCGCGCACCCACGCCCACCGTCCCGGACATATCAGACGTTTGACATGTTCGATTTCCCCCATTTCACGGCGTGCCGATGCCACGCTCAATCCCCGGCGCCTGCTGACTCGCTCGGACAAGGCCGCTTCTTGCCCGATGCCCACGGAGGATCCGATGAATCGAAAGGCCATGGCTGACGCGTACGACCAGCGCGTGGTGGTCGGTGGCGTCTATCAGGTTCGCAATCTGCGGACCGGCCGGGTGCTCTTGGCCAGTGCCAACGACCTGGCTGCGGCGCGGAATCGCTTCGCCTTTGCTGTGTCGACCAACAGTTGTGTGTACCACGACCTTGCCGCAGACTGGCGGGCCTTTGGGGCTGACGCCTTTGTGTTCGAAGAGCTTGAGGGCCTGGCCCGCGGCGTCGACCAGAGTCCAGCTGCGTTCGCCGCAGATATCAAGGAGCTAGAGGCGCTGTGGCGCGAGAAGCTGGCGCAAACAGCAGGCGTTGTAAGCACATAGATTTCCCGCTTTCCGGGTCCGGCAGCGCCGTGGCGTGCAACAGCCCCCGGTTCTGTAGCCTCACCCCGGTCGCACCCCTGGACTTGACGAAGCGCCCGCCCAACAGACACCCTCGCGTGCCGCGCCACCCGGCGCAAAGACCGAGGTGTCATGAGCGAAGGTTGGATTTGCCGCGAATTGCGCGACTCAGATAGGCCGAGTATTCGCCAGCTGTGCGACGCCAGCGACCCGAACGCGCTGCTTTACGTCCGCGACGCCGCGTCGGCCGGCCTGTGGTGGTACGGCGCGGTCGGCCGCAACGGCACGTCGCTGGGCGCGGCGCTGCAGGTAGAGGGGACGACTGCCACCCTCCTGGCCGCCGATGGGGAAGCCGCTGCGGCCCTGGGCCAAGGGCTGTTGCAGCATCAGCGCATGATCGGCCGGGATCACGGGGACAGGCACGTGGTGCGCGGCCCCGCCGCGGTCATGGGGCGATTCTGGGAGGCTTTTCGCCACAACGGCCGCAAGGTCGTGGCCGACCGCACCGCGACCCTCTACCGCGCCGCGCCCGCGGGGCCGAGCCGCCTGGAGGTGCGCAGCGGCGACGCCACAGACCTCAAACTCTTTAGCGAATTCTTGGCCGACGCCATCTTGGAGACCCGCGGCTTTGACCCCCGGCGCACCGGACGCGAGGCCCATGAGAGGCGCTGCGCCCAGGTCCTGCGCGACGGATCCGGCGTGGTGGCGCGCGACGCCGGGGTCGCGGTGCTGGTCGGCGAGTTGACGCCGCTCGGCCCGCAGGTCGCGATGCTCGATCCCTGGCTCGTTCCGCGGGCGATGCGCTCGCGCAAGCGCCTCGTCGCCCAGGCGCTGGCCCCTCTGCCCGGGCTGGCGCCGGCCGCGGGCCGCCAGCTGTATGCGTTTGCCGAGGGCGCAGAGCTGGGCGAGGCCATGGCCCTGGCGGGCTGGCAGCCGGTGCTCAGCTATCGCACCGTAGAGATGCAGGGCTGAGAGGATGTGAAAGAACGTCTGTTTCGCGGCCTTGAGGGTCAAGAGACCCATTGTCCGCAGGTGTTCTTTTCCAGCCGGGCCGCTGATGGCGGTGGCTGGCCGGCGTAGCCTCGCTGCTGACGGCTGGAAGGTCTTGGCCGGGGGCGCCAT
Organism: Myxococcota bacterium; assembly: GCA_044347905.1. GTDB lineage: Bacteria > Myxococcota_A > UBA9042 > UBA9042 > UBA9042 > SXRM01. The sequence continues at coordinate 11,738 of JBIKTV010000092.1, read as the reverse complement.
GGCGCTGGCCAGGTCCTCCACGGGGCGGGCGGGGCGTTTGCGCGGCTTGAGCAGCTCAAGAATTTTCGCGCCCCCTAGCCCACTCCATCCGCTTCGGACTATATTTTCCGTGTGAGGGTGTCCCCCATTTCCAGCTCAAAGGAGCTCGTTATGTCACTCTATCCCATACGCAAATTCGTCGCCCCGGAATTCATCTTTGGCGTTGGGTCCCGGCACCGGGTGGGCTATTACGCCCGCAACATGATGGCGAAGCGGGTGCTGATCGTCAGCGACCCCGGCGTAATCGCCGCTGGCTGGGTCAAGGACGTGCAAGACGACCTCACCGAGGCCGGCATCGAGTGGCTGCTGTTCCACGGACTGACGGCCAACCCCAAGGATCACGAGGTGATGGCCGGGGCGGCGTTCTATGCCCGCGAGCAGTGCGATGTGATCGTCGCCGTCGGGGGCGGCAGCGTGATCGACTGCGCCAAGGCCATCGGCATCGTCCACTCCAACGGCGGCAGCGTGCTGGCCTTTGAAGGTGTCGATCAGGTGGCCATTCCGGGGCCGCCTTTGATCTGCATCCCCACCACCTCTGGCACGGCGGCGGACATCTCGCAGTTCTGCATCATCGTCAACAGTCCGTCCCGCTACAAAATGGCGATCATCAGCAAGACCGTGATCCCAGACGTGGCGCTGATCGATCCGGAAACTACCACCACCATGGACCCCTACCTCACCGCCTGCACCGGCCTGGATGCGCTGACCCATGCGGTCGAGGCCTACGTGTCCACCGCGAACTCGCCGATTTCGGACGTGCATGCCCTGGCGTCGGTCGAGCTGGTCTGGCACAACCTGGAAGAGGCCGTGATGCAGCCGCAGGCGATGCCGGCCCGAGAGAACATGCTGCTCGGCAGCCTGCACGCCGGCCTGGCCTTCTCCAACGCCAGTCTCGGCGCGGTGCACGCCATGGCCCACTCCCTGGGTGGCTATCTGGACCTGCCGCACGGCGAATGCAACGCCCTGCTGATCGATCACGTGGTGCGCTTTAACATGGCGAGCGCGGCCGGGCGCTACAGTCGGATCGGTCAGGCCATGGGGCTGGAGACGCGCGGGATGACCGAGCCGCAGCGGGCCAAGCTCATCATTGAGGAACTGGCCAAGATGCGCCAACGGCTCGGCATCGCCGACACCCTGAGATCGCGCGGTGTGACGGGTAGCGACATCCCTGAACTGGCCAAACATGCAGCCAAGGACGCCTGCCTGTTCACCAATCCCCGGCAGGCCAGCATCGGGGATATCAAGGTCATCTATGGAGAAGCCCTCTGATCCTGACCTGGACTGGGCAGCGCAGGCAGATCGCATAGTCGGCCTGGGCGAGCGCTCGTTCAGGAAGAGCTACTACCCGCAGCTGCAGCAGAACCTTGGGCGCCTAGAGCGCTTCCGCACCCTGTTGGACCATACCCCGGACGTGCTTATCCTGATGGAATTGCCAGCGGGGCGGATCATCGACGCCAACGCCGCACTCGGCAGGCTGCTCGGCACAGCGTCTGGGCCTCTCATCGGCCGCACGCTGGACACGCTGGGCTTCAGCAGCGCCGCGGCGATTCTGGCCGGGCTACGCGACGACATGGGCCGCGGTCCAGACCAGCACCACCCCCGCACCGAGCTCATCCCGTTTGGCGATCCGGCGGCACCTGGCTGTCTGGAGGTGACCTACGGCATCGGCACGCTGGGCGGCGAGCAGTACGGCATCCTGGTGGGGCGCGATGTCACCGAGCGTCAGCGGGCGCAAGACGAACTGCGGCGCTACAAGGACCTTCTCGAAGACAAAGTGCAGCAGCGGACGACGGAGTTGGTCCAGGCACGCGACGCTGCCGAAGCCGCCAATCGCGCCAAAAGCGTCTTTCTGGCCAATATGAGCCACGAGTTGCGCACGCCGCTCAACGCCATCCTCGGATTCTCCGAGATGCTCGGGCACGACCACGGCCTGGCGGCGGAGACCCAGGACAAGGTGGGCCTGATAAACCGCGCCGGCGGGCACCTTCTCTCCATGATCAACGACGTCCTGGACCTGGCCAAGATCGAAGCCGGCAAGCTCAGCCTGAGCCCTGAGCCCACCGATCTGCCGGCGCTAGTGGAAGACATCGGCCGCATGTTCGAGGTCCGCGCCCAGGCCGCCGGGCTGCGCTGCCACTGGGAATTGGCGCCGGACACGGCGCGCTACGTCACGGTCGATGCCGACAAGCTGCGGCAGGTTCTGATCAACCTGCTGGGCAACGCCCTTAAGTTCACCAAGGAGGGCGGCTTTGCCCTGCGCGTCGGCACCCTTGCGGCGCAGGGGGAGGCCAAGCCGCTGTGCTTGCGCTTGGAAGTGCAGGACAGCGGCCCCGGCATCGCCGCGGATCAGCAGCAGCAAATCTTCAAGCCCTTCGAGCAGCTGGGGCAGCCGCTGAGGGGCGGTCAGAAGGGCACCGGCCTCGGGCTGTCGATCAGCCGCGCCCTGGTCGAGCTCATGGGCGGTCGGATTGGCATTGAAAGCGAACCCGGCCGGGGATCGCTGTTCTGGGTGGAGGTGCCGGTGCAGCCCGCCGCAGGTGCCAGGGCCCCCACCGCCGCGGCGGAACGTCCGGAAATCGTGGGACTGGCGTCGGACCAGCCTGTTTGCCGCGTGCTGGTGGCGGAAGACGATGACAACAACCGCCAATTGTTGGTCAGCCTGTTGCGGGCGGCGGGATTTGACGTGCGCGAAGCCGCCAATGGCGAACAGGCCATCGCCCGGTTCTGCGAGTGGCAGCCGATTTTCATCTGGATGGACATGCGCATGCCGGTGCTGGACGGCTACGCGGCGACCCGGCGGATCCGCGCCCTGCCGGGCGGCGAGGCAGTGAAGATCGTGGCGATCACCGCCAGCGTTTTCAAAGAGCAGCACGGGCAGATCCTCGACGCCGGCTGCGACCATATCGTACACAAGCCCTATCGGCGCCAGGACATCTTTGAAACGATGGGAAGGCTGCTTGGCCTGCGCTACATCTACCAGGCGGCAATCACCGCGCCGACAGCGCCACCGCCCCTGTCCGAGCCGGAGGTGCGGGCGGCCCTTGCCGGCCTGGACCCGGTCTTGTGCGGCGAGCTGATCGAGGCCGCGCAACTAGGCGATCAGGAGCGCTTTGAAGCCGGGCTGGGCAAGCTGGCCCGGGCGGATGAAGGCCTGGCCACCTTCCTCAGACGACTATCCGACGACTATCGCTTTGACGTGATTCTGGGATACCTGGAAAGGAAGGTAGAGACATGAGCGCCACCTTGCAGTCCTCACCTTTCGCACCGCGCGATGCCGATATTCTGGTCGTCGATGACACCCCGGAGAACCTGCGCGTCGTCATCGGCCTGTTGAAAGAGGCCGGCCACAAGGCGCGGGGTGTGCCGAACGGCGCCTTGGCCTTGCAGGCCGTGGCCAAGCAGCCGCCGGACCTGATCTTGCTGGACATTCGCATGCCCGCCATGGACGGCTTCCAGGTCTGCGAGGCGCTGCAGCAACAAGCGGCCAGCCGCGATATCCCGATCATCTTCCTCAGCGCCCTCACCGACGCCGCCGACAAGCAGCGGGCCTTTGAGGCTGGCGGCGTGGATTACATCACCAAGCCCTTCCAGGCTAAGGAGGTGCTGGCCCGCGTCGGCACTCATCTGGAGCTCGCCCGCAGTCGCGCCGACCTGATCCAGACCCGCAATGCCCTAGAAAGCCAGGCTGCCTTAATCGAGAGCCAGGCGGGCAAGCTTCCCGGGCAAGCGAGGTCAGAGCACTGGCCCGGCGAAGCGGCTGAAACCGCCATCCAGCCGGAACACGGCGCAGACATCCTGGTCGTGGATGACGAACCGGACAATCTGCGGCTGATGACGCAAGTGCTGCACCACGCGGGTTATAAGGTGCGCGGTGCTATCAGCGGCGAACTGGCCCTGCAGGCGGTGGCCAGGCAGATGCCCGACCTGATCCTGCTGGACATTCTCATGCCCGGCTTTGACGGCTACCAGGTCTGCGCGGCCCTGCGCGAGAACCCGTCCAGCCGGGGCGTGCCCATCATCTTTCTGACGCAGTTGTCGAACGTGGACGACATGGTGCGCGCCTTCAAGGCGGGCGGGGTGGATTACCTCATCAAGCCGGCGCGGGACACCGAGTTGCTGGTCCGGGTCCGCACCCATGTGCGCCTGTGGCGCATGCAACAGAATCTGGAGAGGCTGGTGGCCGAGCGCGCGGCCCAACTGCGCGAAAGTGAAGAGCGCTACCGGCGGATTTTTGAGACCATGGAGGAAGGCTACCTCCTAGCGGACATGCAGGGTACGATTCTGTCCGTCAATCCGGCCATGATCAGGATGTTGCGCTGCGATTCGCCGAGCGAGTTGATCGGGAAGAACACTGCCACTCAGGTCTACGCTGATCCGGCAGTGCGCGAGAGGCTTAAGACAACCTTGCTGCGCGATGGTTCGGCCGCGGGCGCCATCGTCTGTTTCAAGTGTCGCGATGGCACCCCAATTACGGTCGATAGCAACGTTCATCTGCTGCGCGATGCGAACGGCGTGCCGTATGCCCTTGAAAGCACCATCCGCGATGTGACGGAACGCGAGCGCGCCCGGCAGGCGGAGCGACGCCTCAACCGCGCGTTGCGCCTGCTGGCCGATGGCAGCCGGGCGATCAGCCACAACCGAGACGAGACGGCCATGCTGAACGACATTTGCCGTCTGGTGGTGGCATCCGCCGGTTACCGAATGGCTTGGGTGGGCGTTCCCGAGCAGGATGCGGACCAGTCGATCCATGTGCTCGCGGAAGCTGGCGTCGACGGCGATTACCTCGCGCAAGCCCGGATTTCCTGGGCCGATAACGAGCGCGGCCAGGGCCCCACCGGCATGGCGATCCGCACGCGGACTGCGCAGATCAATCACAATTTCGCCTCCAATCCGGCGACAAAACCCTGGCGAGAGGCAGCGCTCCGGCACGGCTATCAATCCAGCATCGCCTTGCCGCTTTTCAACGGGGAGCAAGCGTTCGGGGTCCTGTCCATCTACGCCATTGAACCGGACCAGTTCCAGCGCGAAGAAGCACTGCTGCTCGAACAGCTGGCCGAGGGCCTGTCTCTCGGCATCGCCGCCATCCGGTCCGAGCATGCGCGTCGCGAGGCCGAAGCGGCCATCCTGCAACGGGAAGAGATGCTGCATTCGCTGATCGAGCATTCCCCGGTCGCGATGCTGGTCGATGTCGGTGTCGAAGAGGATGAGCACATCGAACTGATCAACCGGCAGTTCACCGAGCTTTTCGGCTACACCCTGGACGACATGCCCGACGTCCGCCATTGGTGGCCGCTGGCCTACCCTGACGATCAGGTCCGCGCAGCTGTCCGCGCCGAGTGGCTGCAGCGGGCCGCGACGGCTATCGCCACGCACAGCCAGATCGAGCCGATGGAAGCCACGATCACCTGCAAGGACGGCTCCACGCGCTACGTGAGCGTCGGTTTGGCCTCGATCGGCGAAAGAAACATCATCACCTTTGTCGACCTGACGGAACTCCATCGCTATCGCCACCACCTGGAACAACTGGTGGAAACCCGCACGCAGGAACTGGCCGGCGCACTGGAGCGGGCGGAAGCGGCCACGCGGGCCAAGGCCAGCTTCCTCGCCAACATGAGCCACGAGATTCGCACGCCGATGAACGCCATCATGGGCATGACCGAATTGGCCCTGCGCCGGGCGACCGACCCGCAGCAAATCGAGCAGTTGGGCAAGGTTAAGACCGCCACCCAGCACCTGCTGCACGTCATCAACGACATCTTGGACCTGTCCAAAATCGACGCCGAACGACTGCATCTCGAGCAGGTCGATTTCCGGCTGGCGATGGTTCTGGAAAACCTCGTCAGCCTGATCGGCCACAAGGCCGCGGAAAAGGGCCTCGACCTCCTGGTCCAGCTGCAGGAAGGGCTCGGCTTTCAGCGCTTCAGCGGCGACCCCATGCGCCTGGGGCAGATTCTGCTCAACCTCGCCGGCAACGCCCTCAAGTACACAGAGCGCGGGGCGATCACCGTGCGCGCCCGCGTGGTGGAGGAAACCCCGGACGGCGCGCTGCTGCGCTGGGAAGTCAGCGACACCGGCATCGGCATCGACGCGGCCGCACAGCAGCGCCTGTTCCGCGCCTTTGAGCAAGCCGACAACAGCATGACCCGCAAGTACGGCGGCACCGGGCTGGGGCTGGCGATCAGCCAGCGGCTGGCAAAGGCGATGGGCGGCGAGATCGGCGTAGATAGCACGCCAGGCCAGGGAAGCACGTTCTGGTTCACCGCGCGACTGGGCCACGCCTCTGACATCAACACGGTCGCGCCAGCCTCGACGTTTGCAGAGGAGAGTGCTGAGGCGCGGCTGATGACTCGCCATGCCGGCGCCCGCGTCCTGCTGGCCGAAGACGAGCCGATCAACCAGGAAGTCGCGCGCAGCCTGCTGGAGGACGCGGGGCTGGTGGTCGATCTCGCCGAGGACGGCCAGCAGGCGCTGGACCTGGCGCAGCGAAACCGCTATGCCCTTATTCTGATGGACATGCAGATGCCAAACCTCAACGGTGTCGATGCCACCAAGGCGATTCGCAACCTGGGCGCGGCGGCGCAGAACAGCCTCACGCCGATCCTGGCGATGACGGCAAATGCCTTTGACGAAGATAAGCAGGCCTGCCTCGCCGCGGGCATGAACGGCCATGTCGCCAAGCCGGTCGAGCCGCAGGTGCTGTACGAAACCCTGCTGGCCTGGCTGGACAAGACCGGATAAGGCCAGACCTTTCCGCGCGTCCGGGGGCCCGCTTGCCATGAGGCCGGCGAGACCGCTTGGGCGGAGATCCTGGCGATGGGCGTCGATCCCGGCGACGGGCTGGCGTCGCACGCCGCCACTGCGCGGCATTCTTGACCCCTGAATTGGAGCCGCGCCCCAACAGAAACCGCTTGCGGTATCCGTACCACCGGCGCCACACTGGCCGCGGAGTCCGGGGCGGCGGTCGAGGGCGCGCGAGCGGCCAGTGGCATCCAAAGCAGAAGGTTTGAGCCTGGCGCCGGCTCCAGCCCAAGCCGTCGGCGCTCTGGACAGGAAACCATGACATTTTGGCAAACCAGCGGCATACAGCGACCTTTGGCCACCCTGGCGACCCTGCTCGTGGCGAGTTGCGGCAGCATCGCCGTCGGTGACCAGACCGGCGGGCAGCTCGCCGGGGACGCCGTGGGCGACGCCATGAGCCCGGATCTCGCGAACCGGACGCCGGACAGCGCGGCGGCCGAAACCGCTGCGGACGCCGCAGGATCAGACGGCGTTGGGCCGGACGCCTCAGCCCAAGAGGTCAGCGACGCCACCGCCGCCGATTCCGCGCCAGACGCAGAGGACGCCGCAGCGGTGGACGCTTCAGCCGAAGTGGCGACCAACGACACCGCCGCCGATGCCGCACCAGACGCGGGCGCCGACGCTGGAGCGGCGTGCAAGCCGACCGCACCGCCGGCCGAGGTCTGCGACGGCGTGGACAATGACTGCGACGGCTCGACCGACCAAGCGCCGGCAGGCGCCCCCAACCTGTGCGAGGACGGCAACCCGTGCACCCAAGGCGAGGCGTGCGCTGGAGGTTCCTGCAAAGGCGGCGCGCTCAAGGCCTGCGACGACGGCAACGCCTGCACCAGCGATTTCTGCAAGGACGGCGCCTGTAGCTACACCGCCATCGCCGATTGTGGCGCGCCGATCGACCCCATGGTTGGCGCACTGACGTTCAATGCCGCGGCGCTTGAGGTCCCAGGCAGCCTGCTGGGCACCCTGACGATCAAGAATTTGGGCAAGCAGATCATCGTGGTTGGCCCTAACCGCTTGGGGTTCGACATCGCCATTTCAGCGGACGCGACCTGGGATGCCGGCGACCTAGTGTTGGCCAGCCAGGACTGGACGGGCTACGCCGTGGGCTCGGCCAAGCCGCAAGACGCGCTGGCCTTTGGCCTGACCATCGACGACCTCAGCAAGCTCAGCCCCGGGGCGCAATTCGCCTGCGTCCACCTCAAGAACGGCGGCGACACCAACCCCGCCAACAACAGCGCTTGCGCCAAGATCACTCTCAATTTCCCACAGTACAAGATCGTCAGCTACACCCTGCCGTCCGGCGAGGTCTTTGCCGGCAGCGACATCTTGCACCAGCTCAAAGTGACCAACCTGGGCGGTCAAGCGCTAAAGCCGGTGGTCAATTACTTCCTTTCGGCGGACGGCGTGCTCGACGCCAAGGACGTGGCGCTGGCCGCGGTCAACGGCCAGACCGCCTTTGTGATCGGCGAGCTTGCGCCGGGCGCCTCTGTGACCCATGCGCCCAGCCTGCTTCTGCCGGCCGACGCGGTGGCGGGCAAGCCGTGGGCCTGCGCTGTGGTCAACCAGGCCCTGGCCGCTAAGGAGGTGGACGCAAAAGACAATGTTTTGTGCAGCCAATTTGCCAAGCTGCGCAATCCCTCTGATCTCGCTATCTCTGCGTCTAGCATCATGTTTCGCAGCGCCAACGGCTCGTACACGGCCAACCCGGCTTTTGGCGGCGACTACACCTGCCATCTCACGCAGATCGCCAACGCCTCCTACCAGCTGGCCAAAGCCCCTGTGGCTGTGCGGTGCTGGGTCGACTCCGCCGGCAAGGCGTATCCCGGAGACGGCAATTGGCCGCTGGACTGGAAGACGGCCGCGGACGTCCCCGCAGGCCATTGGCAGAACAACGGCCTTGTGCCCGGCAAGCTGGAGAATGCCTTCTCGGTCGGCATTTCAGCCAAGCTGCGGCCGCCCCAAGTGGGTGCGACGTACCTCTGCGCGCACCTGAACCACGACGGCGCAGTCGACGAGATCGCCCTTGGCAACAACCAGGTCTGCGGCAAGATCACCATCTTTGGCTACGACCTCTACGTCGATCTGGCGCTCACCAAGCTCGGCGGGCCGGCTGGATCGCCGCAGGTCACCTCGCTCACCCGCGGGACGCCGCTCGCCATGCAAATGCGCATCTGCAACAAGGGCAACCAGACCATCTACAACCCGGGCAACCTCAAGACGCGCATCCTGTTGTCGAGCGATGACAAGGTCTCGGCCGACGACAGCGTGGTGTTCAAGGAATCCGGGCTGTTTGGCTATTCGCAGATCGACGCAGTCTCGCCGCTGGCCGGGCCGGGCTGTGTCAATATGTTTACCACCAAGAAGCTGACCCTGCCGCTCACCCTGCCAACCGGCAAGTTCTTCCTGCTCTTTGATGTCAACTACGACATGACCTATCTGGAGCCCGACGGCAACAACGCCGCCATCGGCGGTAGCGTGACGGTCAATTAGCGGGCGTATCCGGCGGTGGACAGGACGGAATCATGAACCTCGCCGAGCTAGCTTTGCAGATCGAGCAGGCCTTTGACGGCGTTGCCGTTCCCGGCGCAGGGCATCCGACGCTCTACCAGGCCGAGGCCAAGGACAGTTACGCCCCCGAATTCGACAGGTCGCTCGATCACCTGGGCCGCTGGCAGGACCTGCCGTTCGAGCATCTGCGCGAATGCCCGTGGGCCATTGCGCACCTGGATAGCGCCGGCTTGCACTACTACACGCCCGCCATCCTGGTGCGCGAGCTGCAGTGGCGGCAGTCCGACGACGATGCGCTTTGTCTGCCGGTGTTCGAGTCGCTGCGGTGGGCGCTGTCGCCGAGGGGCGGTTACGAGCTTCGCGAGCACCGCCGCGCCGAGCTCGCCTTGTTCACCCCTACACAACGCCTTGCCATCCTTGCCTTTTATTCCGCCACGGACAGCCATCCAACAGCGCGCGAGGCCTGGGCCCGGGCAGTTGCCCACGACGAGTCCGGCAGCCCGGGCGACTGGTTCGACGCATTCTGGCCCGAGCGCGACAAGCCCGCGGTCGCCGACGTGTTGGCGAGGTGGCTCGCGGCGTTTCCGACGGCGGTCGAGGCGGCGAATTGGACACCTGAGCGGTCCCAAAGCGAGCAGGACGAGCCTCTGGCCAGTGCGACGCCGCAGGCCTACCGCGAGCGTTTGCCGACCTGCGTCCTGTACGTCTTGCAGCACCTGGACACGCCCATCGGCCTAAAACTGTTGCAGAATGTCGCGAGGTCGCTACACCCGCTTTGGGGAGACCCGTGCCAGGGCGAGATTCGCGAGCGGTTGGCGTTCCTGACCCAAGAGCAACGCGGGGCCGTGGCCGAGTTTGCGGACCTGACCATCGACCGCGAGGGGCCGCGCATCATGTGGCGGCGGGCCGCGGCGCACGCCGGTGCGGATTGGTTTGAGGTGTTGAAGGTGCCGTGAGTGGCCGCCTTGTTGGCAGCCAAGGGGCCTGGGGGCGAGGCTGGCGGCCGTCGCGCCAGAACGCGGTCATAGAAGGGACCCTTGGTCTCCATGGTCAAGACCCCGATGGGGTAGCTGGTCGGCTTGGCGGCGTCGGCAGCGGAGTCTACGGCGTCGGAGGCGTCCGGGGTGGTATCGGCTGCGACGGCCGCATCTGCAGTGGAAGCGCCTGCGTCCGCAACCGCCGCCGCGCTGTCGGCCGGCGCTGCCGTCGTGCTCGGAGCAGCGGCTTCACTGGCGCAGGCGATCGCAACTGGCAGCAAGCTCATTAGAATTCGCAGCAGGGTCTTGTTCATCCGGCGCTCCATGCTGGCAAAGGCGAGGCACGCCAACGGCGGATGCCAGTGGGGCCGGAGAGTAGCGGATCGGCGCAACCGCGCCAGCACGGAATTCATGCGCTGGCCTGGATGGTCGAGCGACGCGGAGCTTTGGTCGAGCCGGGCGGATAGGCTTGAACTCAGTCGCAATCTGACGTTGACTGAGGTGGCTGGCCGGCGTAGGCTCGCCGCTGATGGCTGGGCTGGTCTTGGTCGGGGGCGGTATGGCGCTGGCTGGGTGGTCCAATAGGCGGGCGGGGCATTTGTATGTCTTAAGCATGCTTACGCTCTTGTTGTTGTGCCTTGGCCTTTGGAGTGGGGATCTGGCTGCATCGCCAGCGCGCCCGGTGCGCAGTCTCGCGACCGCCCCCGGCGTCGTTGTCGGTCCCGCTCCCGGCTGGGTCGATCCCTCCCCGGTGCCACCCGCTCGTCCCATCGTGCCGTCCGAGTCGCGGGGCGGCGTCGCCGTGCTGCTGATCGACCGGCAGGTGCGAGTCGATGGCCCCCGCGGCCTTGCGCCAGCGAATCCGCAGCGAGTCGAGCGCTACCTGCACCTCGTGCGCCAAGTCACCCACACCGCGGGCGTCGAGGAGCTGTCGCAGGTCTCCCTCGACTTCGATCCCACCTACGAGACCCTGGTCCTGCATCGGGTCACCATCCACCGCAATGGGCGCCGCCTTGAGCGTCTGGACGCGGCGAGGATCGAACTGTTGCGTCGCGAGCCCCGCCTGGAAGCCCAGATGTATGATGGCCGCCAGACCGCGCTGCTCGTGCTCGACGATCTGAGGGTTGGCGACATCGTCGAGGAGGCGTTCACCCGGATCGGCAGCCATCCCGCGCTCGGTGGCACATTCACGGACGGTCTCGGTCTCACCTACCCGTTCCCGGTGGATCGACTGCGCTACAGGTTGGACTGGCCCGTCGACCGCCAGGTGCGAATCGCCGTGCACGGCTCCCCTGAGGTGCTGCACCGCGAGCGCGTCGGTGGCCACGACCGCTACCAGTGGGACCACAGCAACGTGGCTGCGATCTCCAAGGCACCCGACACGCCGGAATGGCATGACCCGACCACATGGGTCCAAGC
>JBIKTV010000437.1:0-5017 GCA_044347905.1 Myxococcota bacterium | reverse complement strand
GCGGTGCGCAAGGCCCTGGCGCAGGGTAGTCTACCAAAAACCCTGATTATCGAGCCTGAATTTCAGCGGTTCTACCCCAAGAACTCTCTTGCAGGTCCATTGATTGGTCGGCCGACCCAGACGGGCAGCATTGAGGCGAGCTACGACGCGCTGCTCAAGGGCCAGCTGGTGAACCAGCTTTTTGACAAGGATTCCAAGGGAAATCCGATGTATCCGGATGGCGCGCCGGAACCGGAAGTGTACGGCGGCAAGACCCTCAAGCTGACGATCGACGAGAAAATCCAGGCCGTGACGGAGTACCACCTCGACGCCTCGGTCCAGGAGTTCAAGGCCAAGTTTGGCATTGCGGCGGTCATGGACATCAACACGGGCGAGGTGCTGGCGCTGGCCACGTCGCCGTCGCTCAACCCCAACGAGTCCAAGAAGGAAGACGCTCCGCCCTATGGCTGGCACAACCCGGCCTTGGAGTTCCAGTACGAGCCCGGTTCGACCGGCAAAGTGTGGAACATGGCGATCGGCTTGCAGGAAGGCAAGTTGCGCATGGACGAGATGTTTGTCACCGGCGCCGGCTACGGCCTGCCCGGCAAGGTCATCAAAGACGATCACCCCCACGGCGCGCTGACGGGCAAGCAGTGCCTGCAGGTGTCGTCCAACATCTGCAACTGCAAGATCGCCCAGCGGATCAACCGCGAAAACTACTACAAGCACTTGGTAAACCTGGGCTTTGGCCGGCGGGTCGATCTGGGGATCATCGGCGAATCCAACGGCCAATTGGCCAAGCCGGACAAGTGGTCGATGGTGCAGTACTGCAATATCGCCTTTGGTCAGGGCATCGCCACCACGCCGCTGCAGATGACCGCAGCCTTTGCAACCATTGGCAATGGCGGCATTTACCGGCGCCCGAGCCTGGTGCGAGAAGAGCTGGACGCCACGGGGCGGGTGACGCGGGCCTTTGTCGCCGATCCGGGCCGGCGGGTGTTTGACCAAAAGGTCAGCGACCTGATGCGCGACGCGATGGCGTCCGTGACCAAGCCGCGCGACCCCAAGGATCCGCAGAGCCTCTCCGGCACGGCGACGCGGGCTCGGCTGCCCAACTACACCATCGGCGGCAAGACGGGAACGGCACAACAGGCTGAAAATGGTCGCTATTCTGACACGCACTGGGTCGGTTCGTTCATCGGCATTACCCCGGTGGAGAAGCCGCGGCTGGTGATCTTTGTGGCGATCGATACGCCGACCGCCTACGACGAGAAGGCCGGCCGCATCATGCGCTACGGCGGGGCGGTGGCGGCGCCGGTGGCCCGGGAAGTGGCGCGGTTTGCCCTGCCCTACTTGGGGGTGCCGCCGAGCCCCGGTGCGCCGTACCTGGACCGCGACGACCCAGAGCGCGCCCGCCAGATCGAGCTGGCGCAGAACGCCCAGGCCAAGCAGGCCGCGGGCAAGCTGGTGGCGAGCGCAGGCGGCCCGGCGCCGCTGCCGCTGCCGGTGGCGACCGCCCTGGGTGGGGTGCCGACCGCGGTGGCTCCCGATCCAGAGCTGGGCGCAGAGCAAGTGCGCGTGCCCGATATCCACGGTTTGCCGATGCGCGTGGCGCGGTTGCGCATGGCCGCCTCTGGCCTGCACCTTGCGCCCCACGGCAGCGGCATGGCGGTGAGCCAGGAGCCCACGGCGGGCAGCGTGGTCCAGCGCGACAGCCAAGTACAAGCGAATTTCATGCGGTTGTCTGAGGTGGTCGAAGAGCGCCAGGCGCCGGTCGATGAAGACGCGGTTGAAGTGGTCGCCGCCCCCAAAGCCGCCGCGATCAAGCCCGCTGCGGTGCCTGCCAAGGGCCCGCTGCCCGCTGGCAAAGCGCCCGTCGCGCCGCCCAAAGGGGGCTTGCGATGATGCGTTTGCACACTCTGCTTGAGGCGGCGGAATTGCCCGCTGAAGTCGCTGCTGGGGCCGATCTGGGCGTCGAGGTAGCGCGGGTCGTAGCCGATTCGCGGCTGGTGCGGCCGGGCGACCTGTTTGTTGCGGCCAGCGGCGCGCGCCATCGCGGCGTCGATCACGTGCCGGCCGCCCTGCAAGCGGGCGCGGTGGCGCTGGTCATCGACGTGCCGGTGAGCCTTGCGCAGTGCGAAGCGTGGAACGTGCCGGTCGTGCGGGTTAGCCAAGCCCGCGCGGCGATTGGCCCCTTGGCTGCGGCGCTGTGGGGACACCCCAGCCGCCGGCTCAAAGTCATTGGCGTGACGGGCACCAACGGCAAGACCACGACGACCGTATTGATCGCCCAACTCTGCAACGCCGCGGGTGGCAAGGCGGCGGCCATCGGCACCCTGGGCACGTGGACCGCAGAGGGCGTGCGGCCTGGCCAGCTGACCACCCCAGAGCCCGCGGATCTTCAGCAGAATCTGGCCCAGCTCTGCGCAGAGGGCTTTACCCACGTCGCCATGGAGGTCAGCTCCCACGCCCTTGACCAGGGCCGCGTGGCAGGCGTGCAGTTTGCCGCGGCGGTGTGGACGAATTTGTCCAGGGATCATCTGGATTATCACGGCACCGTCGATCACTACGCTGGGGCCAAGGCGCGGCTGTTTGGCGAGTACGGCCTGGCCTTGAGCCAGTGCGCGGTCAACAGCGACGACCCGCTAGCGAGCGGCCCATGGGACCGCGGCCAAGCGCAGGGCTGGAGCATGGGCGGCCACCCCGCAGCCGAGCACCAAGTCTGCGATTTGCGTTGCGATGCCAAGGGATTGCGGTTTGTACTGCGCTCTTCAGGTCGAGCCGATCTCAAAGTGGCGGCGCCCTTAATTGGCCGTCACAACGCGGAGAATCTGACTGCGGCCCTGCTCGCTTGCCGGATGGTTGGCTTAGAGGACGCGGCCTTAGCCAGCGCCTGTGGCCACCTCAAGGCCCCGCGCGGCCGGCTGGAGCCCGTGGCAAATGATCGCGGGGCGCTGGTCGTCGTCGATTATGCCCACACGCCCGATGCCCTGGAGAAAGTCCTTGGGGCCCTGCGGCCTCTGGTGGCAGCGGGGGCACGGCTGCTGGTGGTGTTTGGCTGCGGCGGCGATCGCGACACGGGCAAGCGGCCGCTGATGGGGCAGGTCGCGGGGCAGCTCGCCGATCTCACCGTGGTGACGTCGGATAATCCGCGCTCGGAGCAACCGGCGGCGATTGTCGCGGCGGTGGTGCCAGGGCTGGTCGCCGCGGATGCGCTGGAGCTGCGCGGGCTGGAGACCCCCCACTTGGCCGCCTTGGGGCGCCGCCACGGCTTTCTGCGCGAGGTCGACCGCGGTACGGCGTTGCGCTTGGCGATTGCCGCGCTGCAGCCGGGCGACGTGCTCTGCATCGCCGGCAAGGGCCATGAAGTGACCCAGACCATCGGCGATCAGAAGCTGCCCTTTGATGACGCGGAAGTAGCGGCGCACTGGTTGGGGTTTGGGGCCAGCGGTGCCCCCAGGCCGCACGGCCAAGCGGCAGCACACCGGCAGGTAAACTCGATGAAGCCAGGGGATTTTGCCTTTGACGGCGCGGCGGCTCAGCGCGCGTGTGGCGGACGCTTGATCGCCGCAGGCCGCGGCCAGACCGCAGCGCTCTCTACCGATTCGCGGCAGATTGCTCCGGGTGCCTTGTTCGTCGCGCTGCCCGGGGAGCGCTTTGACGGCGGCGAATACGTCGGCGAGGTGCTGCTCCGCGGGGCGGCGGGGGTGGTCTGCGCGGTCGGCAAGGGCCAGCCCCACCTTTTGGCCGCCAACGCCCACGGCGCTTGGTTGCTTGAGGTAGAAGATCCCCTGCTAGCCCTTGGCGAATTGGCCAGGGCGTACCGTCTGCGCTTTGCCCTGCCCGTGCTGGGCGTGACCGGCTCCAACGGCAAGACCACCACCAAGGAGCTGGCGGCGCTGGCCCTGAGCCCCTTGGGCGCGGTGCTGGCGACGGAGGGCAACCACAACAACCGCATCGGCGTGCCGCAGACTCTCGCCCGGCTGGGGGCCCATCACCGCGTCGCCGTGGTCGAGATGGGCATGTCTATCCCTGGCGAAATCAAGCAGTTGGCCCATATCGGCGTGCCGCAGGTGGCCATCGTCACCAGCGTGGCGGAGGCGCACCTGCTGGGTCTGGGCACCCTTGAGGCCATCGCCGATGAGAAATTTGACCTGCCGCGGTCGCTGGCGGCGGACGGTGTGGCGATTCTGCCCGCCGACGAGCCGACGCTCAAGCAGCGAGCCGCGCAGCTGTCCTGCAAAATCGTGTGGTTTGGCCGCGATCAGGGCGACGTGCACCTGCTGGGCGCGGTCCAGACCGGCGGGCTAGACGGCGATGCGCCTTGGCAGCAGTTCCGCGCCAGCGTGGGCGGCACCGCGGTGGACGTGCGCCTGCCCGGGCTGGGGGTGCACTTGGCGCACAACGCCCTGGCAGCTCTGGCGGCCGCGTGGGTGCTGGGCGTTGATCTCAAGCAAGCCGCTGCAGCACTTGGCAATTATCGCCCCGTGGGCCAGCGCATGTTGCCGAGCCGCATCGGTCCGTGGCTGGTCCTGCAGGACTGCTACAACGCCAATCCGCGCTCGACCGCGACGGCTCTAGAGACCCTGGCGACCCTGCCTGGTCCGCGGGCAGCGGTGCTGGGGGCCATGCTAGAACTAGGCCCCCGCGAAGGCGAATTGCATCAGCAGGTGGCACGGCGCGCCGTGGAGCTGGGGATCGACCTAGTGGTCGCCGTGGGAGCGAGCGCAGCGATGTATGCCCCTGGGATTACTGGTGATCGCACCAGCTTTGTCGGCTGCAACACCCACGCAGAGGCCGCGGAACTGTTGGCCCAGCGGCTTGACGCTGGGGCCACGCTGCTGGTCAAAGGCTCGCGCGGGGCGCGGATGGAGCAGGTGATCGCCGCCCTGCAAGAACGGTTCGCCGCCGCTGGCACTCAGCCGGGGAGGTGCTAAGTGTTTCTCTGGCTCTCCAACAACTTCCGCGACGAGTTCGGCCTGCTGAACGTGTTTCGCTACGTGACGTTCCGCTCGATGGGCGCGGCGGCCACGGCGCT
>JBIKTV010000436.1:0-5037 GCA_044347905.1 Myxococcota bacterium | reverse complement strand
CGATCAGCAGATCCAGCAGGGGCCCTTCGCGCAAGTTGCCGCGGTGATCCTCGCGGACAAATCCCGCCGACTTGAGCTGGCCCAAGTAGCGCTGAAAGGAAGTCTTGCCAAATTTCCGCCCAAATTCCGCGTACAACTGATCGCGCGTCAGCGTCGGCGCCTCCACCGGCTGGCGCGTCTGCCCTTCTGCCACGGGGGTGTCGGGCTCCAGGCGCTTGGGCAGAATCAGCTTGGCCCAAAGCACCACCAGCAGAGCCACACCGCCGCGCGGCATCCGCGAATTGGTCGCCCAGTCAAAGCTAATATCGCCCTCGATCGACCGCTTTAGCCGCGCCGCAAAGAAATCGCTGGTAAACGACTCCACCAACTCCAGGCCCACCATGCCCAACCGCCGGTTAACCGCGACGCGCAACTCGTCGTCGAGCAACAGATCGCGGTAGCCGCGCTTGGGCAGCCAGCGCTCGATCAGCAAGCGGCTGCAGATCTCTTCCGCGCGACTCTCCCGCTCGCTGTCTGGGCGGTGATGCGGCGGTTCAGCGGGCGCCGCAGGGGTGGCGGGGCGAGGCACAACATCGCGTTCTTCCATGTCATTCGCCTGGGGATTGGCCGGGGCCGGCCGCCCATGTGGGCTCAAAGGGGGAGAGGGCGGCGCCGGGGCCGCCAAGGAGCGGTGGCGTGGCCATTAGCCGCGAATGTCTGCAGCCAGATCGCCCAGGGCCGCGGCAAGATCGCTCCAGCGTTCGCGTTCCTGGTGATCGCGCTCGCTGCGGGCTTGGTGGGCGTGCTGGGCCTGCTGGGCCTGCTGTACTTGCAGGGCCTGCTGAAAATGCTGGGCCAGAGCGGCCTCTTGCTGCACCTTGGCGGCGAGGTGTTCGGCGTTCGCCTCCAACTGTTGCAGTCGCGCCCGCGCCGCCGCTTCACTGGCCTGACTAGCCGCCAGCCGAGCGTTCAGCGCCTTGACATCTGCTTGCAAAGCCTGGACTTGACCGGTCAAGTCCGCCTCCAGCTTCGATGGACCGTCGAGCCCCGCCGGCACCGCAGCCGCCACTGTCTCCTGGCCCTTGGCCGGCCGACCTGCCGTCAAGGCCTTGCGCGCCCCGGCCAGAGTATAGCCCTGGCCATAGAGCAAATCTCTAATCCGCAACAGCTTTTCCGCCGCAGGGCGGGCAAACAACAGCCGATTGGTGTCGCTGCGCTCCGTGCGAATGTGCGGAAACTCCTTGAGCCAGAACCGCACTACATGGGTCTCTACGCCCAGCAGCTCGGCTAGCTCGCCCATGCGGAACAGCACTTTATCCGGCCACTGCTCTAGCGGCACCGCTGGCCTCAGGGGACCAGGGTTCGCGGCGGCGGCTGGCTGCGCTGTCTTGGCGGCCTTGGGGGCAACCATCTCCATACCTCCAGGATCAGCAAGGGCAGCGAGCAGATGGGCTGCGGGGCTCGGCGCTACCCTGAGGAGCCTATCACGGACCGCGCATCGGACCAACCCCGTAGGCGGCCAAACGCGCTTCTCATCGGCAGCTGAGCCGGAGAATTGCCTAGCGCAGCAAGGCTTTTTTGGCGTCCGGGAGAATTGCCTTTGGCTCCCAGCGGCGGCGGCAAGCGGCGATGCGCAGGGCAAAAACGGCAAGGGCGGCTCTCGATCGCTCGAGGCCGCCCCGCCGGGATTCACCTAGAGATCGACTATTCGCCGTTCAGGTGGGCCTTCAGAACCTGCGAGGGCTTGAAGGTCAGGACGCGGCGCGCCGAGATCTCGATCGGCTGCTTGGTCTGCGGGTTGCGGCCCATGCGCGACTTCTTCTCGCGAACCACAAAGTTGCCAAAGCCCGAAATCTTGACCTTCTCCTGCTTGGCGAGGGTCTCTTTCAGGGTCTCAAACACCAGCTCGACCAGCTCCGCAGCTTCACGCTTGGAGAATCCGCCCAGCTTTCCGTACACCGCCTCGATGATTTCGGCCTTGGTCATGACCTGTCTCCTGTTGGGCTTTTTGGCGCTTGTGACGCGCTTCTTTCGCCTGAGTTGCGCAGTTTCGCTTGACTGCTGACTGCGCGGTTGCTTGCTTCCGGCCTCCTGGCGACCTTCAGCGATGAATCAGCCCACCCCGATGGGCGGCGCGACTTGGACGGACAGAGCGGTCTCAGGCCCCTGTGGCCGCGACACGCACCTGATTGTAGACAGCCTTGAAGGCTTCCAGATCGTTCAGCGCCAGATCGGCGAGGGCCTTGCGGTCCAGCCCAATCTCGGACTTGGCGAGCCAACCGGCGAACACCGAGTACTTGCCGCCCAGGGTGCGCACGGCCGCGTTGATGCGGGTGATCCACAGGGCGCGGTACTCGCGCTTCTTGCGCTTGCGCTCGCGGTAGGCCAGCTTGAGGCCGCGGTAGACCTGCTCACGCGCTGTGCGAAACAGGCGTGACCGGCCGGCCCGCATGCCGCTGGCCATTTTTAGGATTTTCTTGTGGCGCTGGCGCGTTTTTGCGCCGCCTTTTGCGCGTGGCATAGCTCTCTCCCGGTCGGAACGTCGTGCACCTTTTGGAGGCAAATCCTAAGGTTTCTGCACTGTTAGGAACGCACCGACTACAGAACTCTAAGGGTCTTGCGGCTACCCGGGCTCCACCATGGAGATCAAGTGCTTGCAAGTTTAGCGCGGGTGGAGACGATTGTCACGCCCCCAATCTGCGCTTTTTCTGGCGAATTGCCAGAGGATGCTGACAGACGCCTAGCCCGGGGTGGACTAGCAGCCCGGCAGCATGCGCCGCACGAAGTGCTCGAGCACGTCGGGGATCCCACCGAGGCCGCGGGACTGGCGCTTCATCTTGGTGGTGCGGTTCGACAACAGGTGGCGGTGCTTGGTTTTTCCGCACTTGATGCGACCACTGCCCATCACTTTGAAGCGCTTGGCGGCGGCGCGGCGGGTCTTCTGCTTTGGCATGGTGACTACTCCTGGAAAATCGCTGCCCCTGGGGCGGACAGCGGGGGCTGCCCCTACACTGGGGCGGCCTGAGATGGCGTCTCGCGACGCCCTGTCATCCGGCGTTTGCCCTGTGCCGCGCTCGGCGAAGGCAAACCCCAGAAGAAACTGGAGCTTAGCTCGGACGGGTCGTCGATCCGCGCGTCGTCACCGAGGGCCCCGTGGGGGCCGGCGGCGCTGGGGCCACGGGAACAGGCGCGACTTCAGCGGGCTTGACCGCCGGCGCACCCACAGGCGCAGCAGGACCGCCGCGCTTGGGGTTGAGCATCATCGACATATTGCGCCCTTCGACCTTGGGCAGCACATCGACCTGGGCGATGTCCGCGAGGATCGTGGCGATCTCCATGAGGCGCTCTTGCTCGCGCTTGGCGTAAGCCATCTCGCGGCCGCGGAACATCACGGTCATCTTGACGCGATCGCCGTCGAGCAAAAAGCGCCGGGCCTGATTGATCTTGGTCTCAAAGTCGTGATCGTCCGTCTTGGGGCGGAACTTGACTTCCTTGACCTCTACCTGGCTCGACGAGCGCTTGGCTTCGTTGGCCTTCTTCTTCTGCAAGTACTTATACTTGCCGTAGTCCATCAGCTTGCAAACGGGCGGGCGGGCGGCCGCGGCTACCTCAACGAGGTCAACGCCAGCGTCTTGGGCCATGCGCATCGCGTCTTCAATCGCCACGATGCCCAGCTGCTCGCCCTCCTGACCCACCAGGCGCACTTCTGGCACGCGGATGCGGTGGTTGACGCGGGGCTCGCGGTTGCGGGCATTCTGATCTGCGGTCTGGGGTGGGATTGGGACGGCCATACTGCTTTTCCGTTGCTCCGATGGGTAGTTGGGCGAACGCCTTTCGCGTATGCAGGCGACCCAGCCCCGCAAGATTTGCACCACCCGTTCAGGGTGATCCCCGCCGCGGACGACTTCGGCAAAGAGCCAAGTCTGCTGGGGTGCGCGGAAGTCTGACGGAACACGCTGCGAAGATCAACCTGGTTTGTCCGCTGGGGCCAAGATTTTTGGCGCTGGCAGCGCAGGTTTTTTGCCTGCGGCCGGGCTGCAAAGGCAGGCTGGCCCGCCCGGACTGGCCCGGCGGCGACACAGGGCAAGCGAAAAGCAAAAGCACGGCAAAAAGCGAAAGGGCCGCAGGTCTTTCAACCTCGGCCCTTTGTCCGTCTGCCGTGATCTCTTCTGAAGAAACCCGAAACGGTTGGTAGGCACGGGCGGATTTGAACCGCCGACCCCCACGATGTCAACGTGGTGCTCTAACCCCTGAGCTACGCGCCTGCTGCTGTCGTCGTCGGCCACGACCGCGGTCGGTTCCAACGGGCGAGGAGTCTAGACGTCTGCTGCGGCGGTGTCAACCCCCTGTTCGAGACATTGGCCGCTTGGCGGTTGCCGTGACCTCAGCTATCTTGGCGGGCGATGAGTCCTGCGCGGTTGCGATGGTTGCAGTGGTCGGTTTGGGCAGCTTTGCTGACCCCCGCTGCGGCGCACGCAGAGTGGAAGTCCATCCAGCAAGTGACTTTGGGCACCGCCCAGGTGCTGGAGCAGGGCGCGGCCAACATCGGGGTGATCTCGCCGCTGGCGTACGGCCTGACCGGCCAGCTGACCCTGCAGACGCACCCTATTCTCATGCTGTTGCTGACGCCCAACGCCGCGGCGCGCTATCGGCTTGTCGATCAGGGCAACTACGTGATCTCCGCTACGGGGGCGATCAAGCGATCGCTCGGGGGCGCGGACTCGACCAATACCACGGTGCCCGCGCCGGGCGAAATGGTGGCCGGGGGCTTGGGCACGCTGTACCTGGGGCCCCACTGGGCTGTGACGGGCGGCCTGCACTATGCCGCGCATCTGGATGAAGTCGTTGGCGATGAGCTGATCGGCGTGTCCCACGGTGCCGCCGCGACATTGGAATTGCACCACCTGCTCACGCCGAGCGATCTCCTGCAGGCGTCGATGTACCTGCGCTACGGCATCAGCCACGGCGGGCTGGCCAAGCCGGTGACCACCCTGGCCTGGACCCACGGTTTTAGGCGCTTTGGCGGCGTGCACCTGATGGTGATTCTGACGGCGTTTG
>JBIKTV010000434.1:0-5041 GCA_044347905.1 Myxococcota bacterium | reverse complement strand
CTGTTGTGGTCATCGCCGGGCGGGGTAGGGCGCAAGCGCTCGGGCCGGGGCCGCAGGGGCTGAAGCGCCGGATCGCGAAAGGCAAACGGCACCGCGCCGCCGCCCATGGCCCCCCACCACTGGCCGACATCGTGAAAGATCGGCGGCTGCATCCAGCGGCTGTGGGGGCTGGGCCGCAGCACCAGCAGCGACTTGTCCGGCGGGATCGTGGCCAACGCCTGGCGCAGATGGCTATATTCCTCTTGGGTTAAGATCGCCGAGCGCAGCGCCGACATCGCCATCCATGCCGCGGCCACCACCAGTGCCACGGTCCCCGCCCAAGTGCGCCAGCGGCCGCTCAAAGGCGGATGATCGGGCCGCAGCGGCAGGGCCAAGGCCCCCAGCAGGGCCATCACGGTGACCAAGCGCGGGGCCAGATCGTAGATCCAGATCGGCCGCACGACGTGGGTCGGCAGCAGCAGCAGCCCGGCGGCGGCCCAGGCAAAAGCCCAGCCCAAATACGCAGTGCCATTCCATGGTTGCGTGTCGGCAGCGCTGGGTATGGCCACAGAAGCGTTGGCGCTGTGCAGTTCTGGCCGCTGCGCCGCCAGCGGAAACGGCTGCCGTTCGCGAGTCTGGCGCACGGAAGCCAGCGTCCACAGAGCCATCCCTATGATCCACAGGGCGCTGATGGGATCGCCGGGGCGGTTAAACAGCAGATCGGCCATGCTGTCCAGGGCGGAACCGCGCGGGCCAAACACGTCAAAAAGCCGCGAAAACAGGATCTTGAGCGTGTCCAGGGGCAGGGTCCACTCCGCCGCCAGCTTGCCGTGGCCCAGCCACTCCGCGCGGTACCACGGCAAAAGCAGGGCGATCGACGGCAGCGCCACGGCCGCCTCGCGCACGCCCAACACCGCAAGGCCGATCCACCGCCGCTTCCGCCAGCCGATCGACGCGGCCAGCACCACCAGCAGAACTGCGCCGGTCAGCCACAGCAGCAGATCCGTCACCGCCAGGAGCGCCAGCAGGGTCACCAGGGCCAGCGCGCGCCACGGCCCGGGTTCGCGGGCAAAGCGGAGGTGCACGGCCAGCAAGGCCAAAAGCAGCGGCAGGCCGACGATCTGGCCGATGTGGCCCACCCAGACGTCCTGGTGCCACATCCACGGCAGCACCGCGACGATCAGCCAGTGCGAGTGGCGCGCCGCCCGGGTCACCTGCCAAGCGGCCAGGGGCAGGGCCAACAGCGCCAGGGTCAACACCAGCTTAAAGCCCAGGTGCACGCCCAGAAGAGGGGCAAACAGGGTGATCAGATACGGGCCCAGCGCGTTGGGAGTGGGGTAGGGCAGCCGCTCATAATCGTTGCGAAAACTCGCGCGGATGTTCCAGTCGTAGAGGATGCTGGCCTGGTGCTCCACCTGGGCTGCGTCGTGCAGCGGCAGGAAATCGCGAGCCCAGATCGGCCAAATCGAAAGACCGATGATCACCGCGATCACCGCGACGGACGCCAAGCGCCAGCGGTCCTGTTGCAGATGTGGCGGAGAATTGGAGGGCATGAGCGCTCAGGCGACGGCGGGGGCGATCAGGATAGCGCGGGATGGCGCCCGGGTCCAACGAAGGGGGGGGCACGCCGGCGATCGGCCCAGCGACTAGCTTTTCCAAAGGCCCGATGCCACGCGGAAAAGCACCGCCAGGACCAGGACAAAAGCGGTTACCACCGCGATTTGTCGCCGCGCGGACGGCTGAGGCGCCGGTGGCAGCTCGCGGGAGAGGGCCGCTCCGCTCAGCACGCCGGCCAGCAGACCGCCGATGTGCGCGGCGTTGTCGACCATGCTCATCGATAGACCAAAGGCGATGTTGATGCCGGCGAACCACAGGCCGCTAGAGAGCAGGGCCTTGTAGACCCGCCGCGGCACGGCTTCCTTGCGCGCCAGGGCAAAACCCAAGGTGGCGCCCATCACGCCAAACACGGCCCCAGATGCACCCACGCTGACCGCCAGCGGATTTTGCAGCGCGTGCCACCCCAGCGAGGCGACCGAGCCAGCCAGGGCCGACAGCAGATACACCGCCGCGTAGGCGCGCGAGCCAAACAGCCGCTCCGCCGTGTCGCCCAACTGCCGCAAAACCAGAAGGTTCATGCCGATGTGCAGCAGGTTGCCGTGCAGGAAGGCCGACGACATCAGCCGCCACGGCTCGCCCCAAGCGCCCGCCGGCCCCACGGTGAGCGGCGCGGTGTTGGCCCCCCAGGCCTGCAGCTGCGGGATCGAGAAGCCGCCCAGCAGCACGCCCAAGAGACCGGTGTCGTTCAGGGCCTCTGCCTCCTGGCCATAGCTGCCCGACACCGCGACCATCGCCATGAAAATCAAGACATTGAGCGTGATGAACGCCCGGGTCACCGGCACCCCAGGGGCGGCGCGGCGCAGGCGCTCCAGAAACACTTGCGGTTCGCGCGGATCGCCCAGGCTAATCAGGTGGTCCAGGGGATTGACGTGGGCAAAGCGCTCGCGCTCGTCGTCGTCCAGCACGGCGCGCAGTTGATCGGCGGCGCGGCTGCCGTAGACCGCCGGCGGCTCTGCAGTAATCGCGATTAATTCCATGCCATTGCCATAGGACAGCTGGCGGAGCAGCGCCGGCTCCAGGTACGGATGGTCCATCGCCAGCACCGCCACTTTGGGCAGGGGCCCGGCTTGGCTCAGCCGCTGCAGCCACAGCTCTAGGTGGGCTTGGGTGGGCGCTTCCCATGGCACGACCAGCCATTCACCCTCCAAAATCGAGGGGTTGCTGGGCACGCTCAGGGTCACGGGCACGACTTTCCAGTTCTCTTCCGTGGCGCGGCTGGAATAGCGGCCGCCGTGAAACATGAGAAATTGCTGGACCAGCGCAGCTGCGTCGGCGGAATTGGTGGGGAGGGGTTGGAGCATAGCGCCCAAGATAGCATTCGCCGCGGACACGGCCAGGGGATTGCCGCCCAGGCTCCTGAACTAGCCGTGACACGGATGCGCCGCTAGGCCCTAGTCAACAGGCGAATTGCGCTTATTGTTGGGGGCGACGCCTAAACACGCGCTGCGGGGGAGAAGCATGATTGCGGCAAAGAACACGATGGCCATCGCGGTGTTGGGGAGCCTGATGGCGGCCTGCGGCGGCAGTGGAGGCGGCTACGTGATCCCCGCCGATCAAGCACCGGTCGCGGTTGCAGCGCCTGCGCCTGTGGCCAAGACCCCGGACGCCTATCGCGATTTTGGCGGCGAGCACGTCAAGCCGGGGCAGAAATTTCGCCTCTCGGCCAAGCGCATTGCGGTCGACGGCCCCAATATTGTGATGGAACTGCAGAAGATCGACTGGTCGACCCTGACGGCGCCCAACGGCCAGCAGCTCAAAGAGGCCACGGCGCACATCCTGCTGTACCGCGGCGAAGAGGACCGCGAGGTGCTGATCTCGACCAAGGACGAAAAACGCGCGCTGGGTGTGTTGATCCAGGTGCTCGACGCGGGCGACGATTACAATCGCCAGCGCATGACCTACGAGCCGTGGGTCGAGCTGGTGGTGAAGGTAGCTGCGGACTAGATCGCCCGGCCCCTCATCGACAAGCTGTTGGATCTAAACGAGTTCATGGCCAAGGCCTGCGAGCTGTCTGAGGTGTGCGTGCATTCTCCCCGCCGTCCCCGCTCCCTTTCTGGTATCAAGCCCACCGGCCAGCCGCACTGGGGCAACTACTTTGGCATGATCAAGCCGGCGATCGAGCTGGCCCGCGATCACGAGGCCTTCTACTTCATCGCCGACCTGCACGCCCTGACCAGCGTGCGCGATCGCGAGGCCCTTCGCCGCGATTCCCACGGCATTGCCGCGACGATGATCGCCTGCGGGCTGGACCCAAGCGACGCCGTGCTGTGGCGCCAGAGCGATGTGCCTGAAGTGCTGGAGCTTTCCTGGCTCCTGGGCTGCGCGACCTCGCTGGGGCTGCTAGAGAGGGCCCACTCGGTCAAGGACGCCCGCGCCAAGGCCAAGGACCTGAATTTGGGTGTGTATTCTTATCCCGTGCTGATGGCGGCCGACATTCTGCTGTACGACAGCGACGTGGTGCCGGTGGGCAAGGATCAGCTGCAACACCTTGAGATGGCTCGCGATATGGCGACCTTCTTTAACGTGGCGTGGATGGGCCAGCAGGCCGGCGGCACGGTGGACGACAGCGCGCCGTGGGACGGCCAGTCGCTCAAGAGGCCGCGGGCGCTGGTGCGCGACACGACGGCGGTGGTGCCGGGGCTCGACGGGCAGAAAATGTCCAAGTCTTACGGCAACTACATCGCGGTGTTTGCCCCGCAAAAGGAGCTCAAGAAGCGCATCATGGCGGTCACGACCGACGCTACGCCGCTGGAAGATCCCAAGAATCCGGCGACCTGCAACGTGTTTGCCCTATACAAGCTTTTTGCCAGCGCCGATCAGCAGGCGCAGCTGGCCGAGAAATACCGCGGCGGCAACTACGGTTACGGCCATGCCAAGCTCGAGTTGCTGGCCCTGGCCGAGGCGCATTTTGCCCCGCAGCGCGAGCGGTATGAGCAGCTGATGGCGCGGCCGGGCGATCTGGAGGACATCCTGGCTCAGGGAGCTCAGCGCGCCCGCACGGTGGCCCATCCGGTGATCGAGAGGGTGCGCGAGGCGGTGGGCCTGCCGCGTCGGCCGATCGGCTAGCTCAACGGATAGATAAATCTGCTGAACCACGGAGAGATGTCGTTGTCTAAGCCCCCGCCAGAGATTGAGATTTTGCCGCCGGACCCCGACTGGCAGCCGTCGCGTCAGCCGCCGCCGGTGGTGTACGAGGTGGTGCCGCCGCCGCCCGGGGTGGTGTCCGACGTTTTTGAGGCCAAGGCGCCGGATCAGCCGTCGGTGTTTGAGACGCGCTCGGGCAAGCCCGGTGATCCCAAGGTGATTGCCAAGCTCTTC
This sequence comes from Myxococcota bacterium, assembly GCA_044347905.1. Lineage (GTDB taxonomy): Bacteria > Myxococcota_A > UBA9042 > UBA9042 > UBA9042 > SXRM01. The sequence goes on along the minus strand of JBIKTV010000434.1, from coordinate 127 downwards.
AAGCTCAGCGGCCGGCTGGCGCTGCTGGTGCTGGGCACGGCTTTTCTGGTGTGGGCCCTCGATCTGCTGGGTCCGCACAGCATGCAGCGAATTGCCGATTGGCTGCGCGGAGAACCGCTGATCGGCC
>JBIKTV010000435.1:0-5041 GCA_044347905.1 Myxococcota bacterium | reverse complement strand
CCGGCCTCCTGGGGCCTGCCGGTCGAACCGCTGGCGCTGCTGATCGAGCCCATTGCGCCGGATCGGGCCGAAGCGCTGTTTCTGGCGAGGTTTGAAGAGCTTCTGGCGCTCCGCTGACCGCTGCGGCCCTTTGCGCGACAAAGGCGTGATAATTAGCCGGAGCGACATCGGCAATTGTTGCGTGCTTTGGCGCGGAGGGCGTGCTTACCTGTCCCCAAGCCTCCGTGTCAAGAGAAGGCTCCACGGCCGCGGAGGCGGGAGCACCTCATGTCTGCTAGCTTTTTTCGCTGGGCCTCGGTCGGTTGCGCGGGGCTGCTGCTAAGTGGTTGCGTGTTCTCTGGCGGCCCCATCTCAGTCCCCGACCTCTTCTCGCAGCCGGATACCTCGACCGGCACCGCCGGCCTGACGATCATGGGCGTGGTCTACGGTCCGGATCAGCAGCCTCTCCTTGGGGTTTCTGCCCAAGCCAACGGCGTGACGGCGATGAGCGACGCCAGCGGTCAATTCTCCTTGGCTCTGGGCCAGGTGGATCAGGCCGTGGTGGTCTTGTCCAAAACCGGATTCGCCCCGGCTTATCGCGCGGTCAAAGGCGGCGGGTCTCTGGCCACGGTCAGCGCCGCGCTACTGCCCATTTCTGTGCAGAATTCCGTGGTCCCAGCCGCGGGTGGCACGGTCGATCTCGGCGGCGGCGTCAAAGTGGTCTTTCCCGCGGGAGCGCTGGTCGATGCCCAAGGTCAGGTGCCGGCGAGCGCGGTGCCGGTGGCCGTGACTTGGTTGCCGCCGGACAAAGCGCTGGAGAATCCACCATTTCTCCTGCAAGCCTATGACGGCAATGAGCTTGTGCCGCTAGAAACCTATGGGATGATCGACATTACTGTGGGCATCCCAGGGCAAATGCTGCAGATCGCCGCCGGCAAGTCCGCGCAATTGCAGGCACCCGCCCAGCCCGGCGATCCGGAGAGCGTGGGGCTTTTCTACGGCAATCCGGCGACCGGCCTGTGGCAGCTAGAAGGGGCCGTCGCCAACCTCGGCGGGGTGTGGACCGCGCAGTTGCCGCACTTGAGCTGGTGGAACATCGATGGATTCCTCAAGGTTCCCAAGGATCAGCGCACCTGTGTGACCTTCCGCGCCCGCAGCAAAGACGCCAAGCCCATTGCCGGTGTCGAGATCAAGTCGGCCTGGGGACCCACCAACAAGTACACCATCGCGGGCGGCACCGATCCCAACGGCGAGCTCTGCAACGATAAATTCCCAGGCGGCAGCAACCTCACCGTCAATTGGAAGTCCTACATGAACGTCGGAGCCACGGCGATGGCGGAAGGCTTCTTGTCGGTCTACCCCACGCAGTACGGCGCGCAGTGCGGCACCCCGGCGTGCCAGATCATCGATATCCCTATTGAATGCACCAAGAACAGCCACTGCGGCAGCGGCGGCACCTGCACAGCGGGGGTGTGCCAAGGCGGCAGCGGCAGCGACATCGGCAAGCCCGATGCCAGCGGCAGTGACGGAATCGGCAGCGATGTCATCGACAAGCCGTGCACGCCGCTATGCAAACCCAACCAGTGCTCGGACGACGGCTGCGGCAAACCTTGCGGTGCGTGCCCCAGCGGCCAAGCCTGCAATGGACTTACGCAAATCTGCGAAATCTGCACCCCCGACTGCGACGGTCAGGTCTGCGGCAGCAACGGCTGTGGCGGATCGTGCGGCGTCTGCCAGGCCGGAAAGTCTTGCGACGGCGCGGCCTGCGTCTCTGCCTGCACCTTCTGCCCGGGCGGCGGATGCGCCTTCTACGGCTTTGAAGAGGGCCTGCCGGGCTGGGACATCAAGGGCGACGTTGAGGTGGTGGCGCAAATGGGCCCAGCCACTCCACCGCAAGGGATAAAAATGCTCAGGCTGTCAACTGGTTTGAGCACGGCCGAGACCTCGTGGGCGCAGAAGGCCCTGTGTGCCCCAGAGGGCATCGCCAAGGTGAGCTTCAGCTGGCGGCTCTTTAGCGAGGAGTTTGAGGAGTACTGCGGATCGACCTACCAGGACACCTTCACAGTGGCGTTGCTCAAAGCGGACGGCAGCAAGCAGGTGCTGGAAACCTGGAAGATCGATGAGCTTTGCCCCAAGGGCGCCCACGAATGCCAGACCTGCGGCAGCAAGAGCGCGGGCCTGACCAAGACCGACCTCAAGTTTGACAAAGGCGACGTCTGGGGCACGCCGTGGCAAATCGCCACCTTGAGCTTGCCCGCCGGCGCAGCGTCCGCGACGTTGTTGTTTGAGATCGGCGATGTGGGCGACAGCGCTTACGACACGGTGGTGTTAGTCGACAATGTCACCCTGGCCAAATAGCTCCGGAGCCGCTACCCTTGGCGCTTAGGCCCTCCAATTTGGCCAGAGCAGGTGCGGCGTGGCGCAATCCTTGGATACTGCGGCGGCGGAAGACCAGGCCATCGCCCTGGGCCGGCGCTTCTACAGCGCTTTTGCTCAGCGAGACGGCGACACCATGGCCGCATGCTATGCCCCTGGAGCGCGGTTTTCAGACCCGGCTTTTGGCGAATTGCGCGATGGCGATCCGGGGAAGATGTGGCAGATGCTCTGCAAGCAGGCCCAGGACCTGCAGATTGTCTTAGACCGCATCCAGTTGCTGCCCAGTGGACCGCAGACGGCGGTGGTTGAAGCGCAGTGGACCGCGACCTACACCTTCAGCCTGACCAAGCGCCGGGTGGTCAACGTGGTGGTGTCGCGCTTGGAGGTCGATCGCAGTCAGGGGCTGATCGTCAGCCAGGATGACCAGTTCGACTTCTGGAAGTGGTCGCGGCAGGCGCTGGGCGTGGCCGGGGTGCTGCTCGGCTGGTCGAGCCTGCTGCAGAACCAGGTGCGCAAACAGGCCCTCAACGGCTTGCGCAAATTCAAAAAGAGCTGAGTTCACAGGCCTTTGTGGCGGCGGTCATTATCCGTCACATTGCGGAGAATCCGATGAAGCGCAAGGTGGTGATGGCGATCCTGGCGGCTGTGGCGCTGGGGTTGGGCGGTTGTGCAGACAACCAAGCGGCGCCTGGCTATGCAGTGGGCGGTGCCACCGATGGCTTTGGTCAGGACGGGGCAACCGTCGATACAGCAAGCGATTCTACGGCCCAGGACGCCGTACAGACCCAAGATGCTGGTCAGGGCCAAGATGCCGGGCAGGGCCAAGATGCGGGTCAGGGCCAGGATGCAGCCGGCGCAACGGTGAAATTCCTCCTGCCCCAGGCTCCCAGGCGCGGGCCGGTTGAGCTGCGCATGGAAGCGTCGACCAAGCCGCTGGTGGCAGAACTGGCTGCAGCGACGCTAGAATTTGACGCGGGCCAGGGTTGGAAGAAGGCGACGCTGCTGGGGGGATGGCAAGAGCAGGGCAGCACGCTGGCGGTCGTGTGGGACTCCTTTGCCGACGTAAGCGCCGACGGGACCGTGCAACTGCGCATCAAGATTGGCGGATCCCAGGCCACCGCTGCTTTGGACCTGCGCAATGCCCCGGACACGCCGCGCCTGGTGCTGACCGCCCATCCGTCCATGGATCTGCCCGGTGGTGGCTCGGCGCCGCGAAATACTGAAGTCAGTGCGCTGCGTTGGCAGGGGGCCAAGGCGGAGGGCCTGCCGACCAAGCTGCAGGTGGGCAAGGGCCCGATCGAGCTGCACGCCGCGCCTCATGGCCGGGCAACTGCGCTCATCGCCGATTTTGACGGGACTTTTTGGCTGGTCCTCACGCCGTTGGACGCCGCGGTTGCCGGGGTCAAGGCCCAGGGGCCGTTCTCTCTGCCCCACGGTCAGCCCAGCGATCTAGCCTGGAGCGCCGACGGTCGCAGCCTGTATGTGCTGGGAACCAATGGTAATGGCCCGGCTCAGCCGGCGGTCCTTTGGCGCTACCAGCCCGCGGAAGACCTGATCTCCCTGGGCGATCCGGCGCCCCTTGCGAATTTTGATCGGCCGGCGATGGCCCTTGGGGTGGAGCGGGACCACCCTGCGGATCGCGGCGAGTGGGCGTACGTGGTGCTGGGGCCCGGACCGGTGGCCAAAGTCGGGCAGGTGGCGGCGGTCAAGGCGAGTGGAGGTCTGGCGGCGCCGCTGCTGGACACGGATGTCGGCGTGCCCAATGACCTGGCCGTCTCGCCCGCTGGGGGCTTGGGGCTGGTGACCACGGACCTGTTTGGCAATGAGATCATTAGGTATTCCCTGGGCAATCCGCTGGTCGAGGTGACCCGCATGGAGCCCGCCAAGGTGCCGTTCCAGGTGGTGTTTCACCCGGCCTCGACCCAGGGCAAGCACGTCGCGCTGGTCTCCAACTTAGACAAGAACGCCGTCACGCCGCTGGTGGTGACCGCTGGATCGATGAAAGAGGGCCCGGCAGTCACTGGCCTGCCGCTGGCCGCGGAGATGGACCTGATCGAGCGGGGAAGCCAGACCGGCTTGGTGCTCGTGTCCGCGCTGAACCAGCTGATCGCCGTGAAGCTGAGCGAAGACGGCGCGGCGACCAAGCTGGGGCTGGCCTGCGATTTTGGCAGCGGCACGGTCAATTTTAGCGGTGCTGTCGCAATTCAGCGTTGAAATGTCATTGATAGTGGCAAGTTTACATGAGGTTAAGCATGAAGGTCGGAGTCCAGGTCTATAAAGCATTGGCGTGGTTGAGCGCGGCAGCCCTGATCGGCGCGTGCAGCGAAGAGGCCGCCAGCCCAAGCGCCGACGCCAAAACGGCAGTCGATGCGGCAAGTACCGACACAACGGCCAGCGACACCTCGGGCGGCGATGGGGACTCAGGCGGCAGCGATGGCGCGGCCCTCGCAGATACCGCGGATACGGCTGGCGATTCTGGCGCAGACGCCTCAACCATGGACACCGGCAGCGACTCGGACGCGACCGCCGACTCCTCAAGCGATGCAGCGGTAGATACCGGCGCCGACACTTTTGTGCCCCAGCCGCTCACCGGGCAGTGGGCAGAGCTGCCCTCGGCCTCCACCAACACCCTGAACGCCATCTGGGGTGCCTCGGTCGACCAGATCTGGGCGGTCGGCGAGCAAGG
>JBIKTV010000433.1:0-5043 GCA_044347905.1 Myxococcota bacterium | reverse complement strand
ATTTTCTCGCGCTTGTCGACGAGCACGGCGCGCTGCTTGAGCAACTGATCGTTGGTGAGTTCAATGGGCTCAAGTGAGTCGTTCAGGGCCATGGCGACCTCCCTCTAAATTCGCGTGTGGACTGCTCAACCCAACCTGGCACACGGCGCTTCTGGCACCGGCGTTTGACCCGATCGGGAGGGCCTGTCGCGGGATCCCAAGGGTAGGATTGCCGCGCGCCGCGGTCAAGGGCAGACGGCGGAGTTGCGCGCTGGCGATCCGCACCTAAATTGGCCGCGGCGGGGCGACCCGACTAGGTCGCTTTGTTTTGCCTTCTGACTGCCCTCGCCTTCACCGCGCCTGCCGCACCCAAGGAACCGCATGATCCGCCACCTGTTTGTCGTCGATCCGCTGGGGCCCATCGATATCACCAAGGATTCGTCGTTTGCCCTGATGATCGCCGCCCAGGGCCGCGGTCACGAGGTCTGGTCCTGCGACACGGACGGGCTATTTGCCCGCGGCGCCGACGGTTTTGCCAACTGCCGCTCGACGACGGTCCAGCGCGTGGTGGGCAACCACTTTAGCCTGGGCGAGGTGACGACGCTGCCGCTGGGCCACTTCAATGCCGTGTGGATGCGCAAGGATCCGCCGTTTGACATGCAGTACATCGCCGCGACGTACGTGCTGGACCTGGCGCCGCCGCACACGCCGGTGTTTTCGCGGCCCGACAGCCTGCGCTCGTGGAATGAAAAGACTTCGATCCTGCGCTACCCGGAGCTGGCGCCCCGCTCCCTGCTGACGCGCGACATGAAGGAAATCATGCGCTTTCAGGCCGATGTCGGCGGCAGGGTGGTGGTCAAGCCGCTGAGCTTTTCTGGCGGCAACGGCATCGTCGCGCTGCACCCTGGCGACCTGAATACCCGATCTTTGCTAGAGATTTCTACCAAGCACGGCAAAGAGTTTGTGCTGGTGCAGCAGTACTTGCCTGAAGTGGTGCAGGGGGACAAACGGGTGATCTTTGTCGCCGGCGTGGCCCGCGCGGGGCTGTTGCGCATCCCGCCGGCCGACGATCTGCGCGGCAACATCCACATCGGCGCAACCACGGAGCTTTCGCCGCTGACGCCCGCAGAACAGGCGCTGTGCAAGCAGCTGGGCCCGGATCTGCAAGCGGCGGGGCACCTTTTTGTGGGCATCGACCTGATTGGCGGCCGGGTGACCGAGATCAACGTGACCAGCCCCACCGGTCTGCAGGAGATCAAGGCCTTTGGCGGCCCCGACTTGGCCGAGGAGCTGATCGACGCCGCCCTGGCCTGGGACGCTTAGGAGCTACTTCTTCTCATTGCCGGCGGCGATCAGGCGCTTGGCCGCGCGGGCGATGTTGCCGTTGACATCGCGCGAGTTGGAGCAATCCTTGAGGTCTTTGGCCGTCAGGTGGCGCAGAAATTGCATACTCAGGGCCAGCGGCGTCTTGGGGTTGAACACCAGGGACTTCTTGGTCGCATAGTCCTTGGTCCACTGGCGGTTGCGACCGATCATCCCCAAGATGTCTTCTGAGATGGCCTTGTTGCCGGCAAAGGCCGTGACCTCGTTTTCCGTGAGCCGCGGCGACTTGAGCACGGCAAACGCCACGAGTTTCTTGGGATCGCGGATGAGAAGCTTGCGGGTCGCGGCGTCGCCCACGCTGGCCAGGCGCACTTTTTGCGACACGCTCATCTTGGAGATCAGCGCCGCCAGGTTGTGGGTCTTGGCCTCTTCATTGTTGGGATCGATGCCGGCCTTGGCCATCACCAGCGCCGCCAGCTCGCCCTGACCGCTGGCGATCAGCATCGCCGAGGCAAATTCGATATCCGGCAGGCCGGACGGCCCTTCTTCGCTGTCCTCGCCCAGCAAAAGCGCCCGCGTTTCGCGAAATCCCGGCAGGTGGTCCAGGTTCAGGCCGGAGCGCACGGCGAATTCCATCAGCACCGCGACCACGCCCTGCGGCGCCAGCGGATTGAGGTAAATCGCTTCCAGAATCGCTGGATGGCGCTGGGCCCGCACCTGATTGCGGGCGATCACGTCGCAGGTGCGCATGTCGCCAGCGCTCGCCAACCAGCGCACGGTGTCGTCCGCGGTGTGGGTGTTGAGCGCCACTTCAACCGCCAGATCGCCGTTCCGCACCAGCGCCCGCGCCGCGGCATCGAGCAGCGCCGGGTGTTTGAGCGACTTGAGGATCGGCTGCAGCAGGTCCTTGGGCAGCTGCGCCAGCGACTCTTTGGCGGCGGCTTTGACTTCAGCCTCCGTGTCCCAGGTCAAGAAAAGCAGAGCCGGTACAAGCTGTTCTGGCGGGGCGGGCAGCAGCGCCTTGGCCACACGGCTGCGCGCCGCCAGCTGAGCGCTGGGCTGGACCAGGTTGCGCAACGGCCCTTCGACCACCTCTGCGGGGGCGGGCGTACCACTGACATAGGCTTGATCGGGCTGGCTCATGGGGGTCCTTGCGGCGCTCTGGCCAGGGCTGAAGCGGAAAAAATCGCTCTTGCGCTGGTCCGGCGACGTGCGTATGTTACAAGGAGTTGAACAGCGCACCAAGGGGGCCCATGCATCGCGCAGAGCCGGCAACTAGCAGCGGAGAGGCCTACGGGTCGACGCCGCGACGTAGTGAGCAAATGCTGGCTTGGCTTCGCGATTTGCGTTCCCTGGCGGTGCTGGTGCGTTCGCTGGTCGTGCTGATGGGTGCGGCGCTGGGTCTGCTGGCCGTGGCGCTGCTGGCGATGGCGCCGACGCCTGCCTGGGCGCGGAGCTCTTCTGCGCGGCTGCGCCATCCGTCGGGGCGGCTATCGCCAGCCGAGCTGGCCAAACGCGGGGCCCTGCCTCAGGAAAGGCGCTCCGTGGTGGTGGCCCCTGGGGTGTTGGCGGCGATGGACGGCGTACACCTCACCGGTCCGGCCGATCGAATCCGCCTCAGCGACCCGGAATGGCTGGCCCACCACGCCGGCCGGGTGGTGGGGCGCGGCGAGCCGATCCGCTGCGACCTGTGCGTGTCGTCGGCGGGGCGGGCGCGGCAATCTGAGGGCAGGACGGGCGAGGCGGTGTTTTCCGCAGCCAACCAGGTCAAATCGCTGGGCAATCAGCTGACAACCCTGCAGATCAGCGACGCGACGGTCAAGCTGACCAGCCTGTCACCGCTGGGGCTGCAGGTCCGCAAGCCATTCTGAACCAAACGATTAGGACCTGTCCGAGAATAACTCGACCAGGTCCGTGCCGCTGGGTGGGTCGCAAGTTCGCGTCCTTGTTGGCCGTCTCACCGCTCCGTGTCCATCAAGGCGATCGACTTGTTTCGGGACACTTCCTTATTCCGCGATCCCAAAACGCTGCCGCAGCCGCTCCAGCAGCTGGCCGTGCAGACCCTGAAAGTCGCGGCCGCTCATCGCCAGGACGACATCGCCGGGCTGCAGTTCGCGCGCCAGCGTATCGACGATGTCGGCCACGGCGGGAATAAAGCGAGCAGGTACGCCGTGTTGGCTGATGCGCTGGCACACCAGGGCGGCGTCCATGATTTCGTCGGCGCGCAGCTTGTCGGTCTCTTTGTGGAGCGGTGAGCACAGGATCACCTGATCGGCGCCGCCAAACACTTTGGGATACACGTCCTCAAAAACCTTGCGGCGCGAGGTGTTGGACTCGGCCTCAAACAGCGCCCACAGCCGGTGGCCCGGATACTGCCCGGCGATGGCCGCCACCGTCTCCTTGACCGCGGTGGGGTGGTGGCCGTAGTCGTCGATGATGGCGATGTTGTTGACGACCCCGCGCAATTCCTGGCGCTTTTTGATGCCGCGGAAGGTGCTCAGGGCCTCTTGAAGCTGCGGCACCGTGCAGCCCAAGTCCAGGGCCAGGCACAGGGCCGCGGCGGCGTTGAGCACGTTGTGGCGGCCGGGCATGGGCGAATGGAACTCGCCGATCGTCTCACCCGGGGCGTATTGAGGCAGGGGATCGCGGTGCTGCAGAGGGGCGGCGATGCCCTTGACCAGGCGGAAGGTGGCGCCGCGCGGCTCGATTTTGTCGAGGTAGACCTCTAGGTCCAGGGGCGGGCTGCTGTCTTCGCAGGGCAGCTGCGGGTGGGCAAAACCGTAGCGCACCACCCGGCCAGGGCAGCGATCGAGCACGGCGGTCACCCGGTCGTCCTCGCCCCAGGCCACCAGCAGGCCGTCTTGCGGAAAAAGCGAGGCGTACAGGGCAAAAGCGCGCTGCACAGCGGCAAAGTCGGGGTAGATGTCGGCGTGGTCAAACTCGACGCTGGTCAGCACGCCGTGGTGCGGGCGATAGTGCACGAGTTTTGGGCGCTTGTCGTAGTAGGCGGTGTCGTACTCGTCGCCCTCAATGACAAAAGGCACTCCGTCGCCCAGGCGAAAGGAGGTGCCGAGGTTCAGGGGCACGCCGCCCACCAACAAACCCGGCGATTTGCCGCTGGACTCGAGCAGCCAGGCCGTCAAGCTGGTGGTGGTGGTCTTGCCGTGGGTGCCGGCGATGACGGTCGGGACGCGGCCGGGCAGGATCCACTCGCCCAAAGCCTCTGGAAAACTGCAGTACGGCAGGGCTTTTTCGCGCATGGCCACCGCTTCTGGGTTGTCGCGGCGGGTGACATTGCCGACCACCACCAGGTCCGGGCCCCAGTCGAGGTTTTCTGCGGCATAGCCCTCTGCAAACGGGATGTTCCAGCGCACCAGGTTGCTGCGCATGGGGTCAAATACCCCGGCGTCTGAGCCGCGCACCTCTAGCCCCTTGGCCTGGAGCATGCCGGCGAAATTGCCCATGGCGGAGCCGCCAATGCCGATGAGGTGGACCTTTTTGACCGCGGCGTAATCCACGGGCGGCCGCGGCTCGGGGACTTTCTCTGCGGGACCGGGGATAAAGGACGGCGTCGTGGGCATGGCGGAGGCTCCGCGCCAGAGCGGGCGCGCGGCCAAGGATAATCGCGTGTCGCCTTGGGGCAACAATTTGCACCGCCCGGCCAATCCGCTATTCCGCATGGCGATTCTTCTGCGCCCGACAATTCCGTGACGGTTGGAGCGCCCGGCGCTGCTAGTGTCG
>JBIKTV010000432.1:0-5061 GCA_044347905.1 Myxococcota bacterium | reverse complement strand
GACGTCGCGGTCCATGCCCTCTTGGCGGGCGCGGTACACGGATCCCATGCCGCCCGAGCCGATCTTTTTGACCACCAAGAAGCGACCGCCGACCATCTGGCCGATCAGCGGGTCTTTTTTGGCCTCTGCGCGGTCGAGGTGGGCGCGGATCTTCTCGTCGAGCTGGTCGCGGGTGTCATCGCTCTCGCGGCGCGTGGGGATGCCGTCGTGGCTGTCGGCGATGGTGGGGCTGTGAACGATCTCCTCATCGCCAGCCTGGGTGGCCACCGCGGCGTCTGCGCCGGCCTCTGCGCCCGCGGTGTGGATAATCACGCTGGGTCCAGCAGAAGCGCCGGCAGATGTGCTGGCAGCGGCGGCTGAATTGGCAGCCGGGGTTGGCCCTGGGGCTTCGGCCAGATCGGCGCGGGTGGCGACTTCGTCGCGGGATGGGGGGCGGCCGCTCATGCAAGCTCCGGCAGGGCAAACAGCTGACTGACCTTCTGACGTATAGCACGGCCCACGGCGTCGCGCGTAGCACTGCCATCGACCACGGCCACCTGACCCAGCTGGGCGGGCGGCGCGGCAAACACCTTGGCGTAGCGGTCGCGCACCCGCTGCAGCGTCTCAGATACCTCAAAGCGTTCCAGGGGCTTGCCCCGCATTTCGATGCGCTGCAGCGCCACCTCAACCGGCAGATCCAGCCAGAGCGTCAGGTCCGCCGCGAGGGCACAGCGGTTGATCGCAGTGATCCACGGCGGATCGATGGGCGGCTGGCCAGGATGGCGCGCAGAATCGACGACTTGAAAGGCCAGCGAGCTGGCAACATGGCGGTCACACACCACCCAGGCGCCGCGCTGCAGGGCCGGCTCCAACACCCGCTGGCCCAGATCGACGCGGTCGGCGGCAAAAAGCAGCGCCACGACGGCGGCATCGATGCCCTCCAGCTCGCCGCGCAAAATCTGGCGGATCAGTTGACCTGTGGCCAAAGGCGACGGCTGGGCGGTGCGCACCACCTCCAGACCCAGGTGGCGCAGGCGGTCCGCCAGGTCATCGCCCTGAGTCGTCGTCCCAGATCCGTCCGTGCCTTCCAGGACGATCAGCTTACCTCTGGTCACCTAGCCTCCCGTAGCTGCTTGGGCAATTGAAAATGGCGTTCACGGCGCCGCTGGGTCTTCGCAGGCCAGCTCGATCTGGCGCATGCCCTCGGGGCACGTGACCGCAAAAGCTTCTTCGCCCAGCGGGGCGTCGGCTTGAATATCGCGCATTTCTACGGTCATCTCCACCGCTGGCTTGACCGACTTGACCTTGAGGCGCTGGCGCAGACCGCCCGCCACCAGGTCGCCTTCGTACTGCAGGGAGGTCAGGCGCTGGTCGCCCTGGTACCACACCGCCCCGGCGGGCCGCAGCGACTTGGGCTCCACGTAATAATGCTGGTGCAATGCGGTCTTGGGCCCAAGCTCCAGGCGGTAGAGCTGACGCTCTTCGTCCCACCCCAGCGCTTGCTGGTCCGCCGGAACTTCCATGGGGGCCAAATCGCCCAGCAGAGCCGCCACCAGCTGAGCGGCCGGCAGGGGCAAAGGCAGAATCCGCGCGAGGTTCCGCGGGCACGCTTGCCCCGTCAGACACTGCTCGCCGCCGCGTTCAAAGGAGGTAAAGCGCTGGCCATCGGTCGAGAGCACGGCCAGCATGTCCAGCGTCGGGGCTAGGGCCTGAAACTGCAGGGATCCCGGGCGCTTGGCCAGCACCAGCAGCGTCACCGCGCGGCGCTCACCGCCCATGAACGCGTCCAAACGCGCCGTGCCCTGCAGAGTCTGGACCTTGGGCGGCTTGAGCGCGGCGATCAGCTCTGCGGCGCTCGCGGGGCTATTGGCCGGCATGCCGCGTTGGGGCCCAGAACAGCCCGCCAGGGCCAAGGCACAGAGAAAACCCGCTGCGGCGTTGACGATTTTGCTCACGCGGCCCCCTCGACAAAGCGCTGGTGAAGCACCCGCAGGGCCTGCGCGGCGACGGCGGGGTCGACGAGGGCCGACAAGGTGAGGCCATGCGCGGCGATCCACAGCGACTCCTCGCCCACAACCTCTTGAATTACCTGGGCAAATCGCTCCTGGAGCCCTGGCTCGCGACCCACCGCAGGGCCGACAATCGACACCAGCGTGCCCGCTTGGCGCAATTGCAGAGCGCTGCCCAGGCTTTGGACAAGGCCTTCTACCAGCCGATCAAACGCGGGATCCACCGCGTCGGCCACATCGCGGGCCAGCAACAGCTGCGACCACGGCCCGGCGACGCGCATCACCGCGGCCACATGGGCCAGGTCGAGCTGGCGATCCACGGCGGTTTGCAGGGCTGCGCCGCCTTGCCACACCAGCAGCACCGCGCTTGGCCTGGCCGCTACCGCGCTGATCCACGGCCGTTCGCGCGGGGCGTCCATGCGCACCACCGTCTCACCACCCCCTGTGGTTTTGCGGGCATACAGCGCAATGCCGTGGACCCGGGCGTAGGCCACCGCGTCCGCCGCCAGCACTTTGGCCCCGGCGCGGGCCAGGGCCAGGGTCTCATCGTGCGACAGGCTCTCCAAGCGCTGCGCCGCGGCGACGATGCGCGGGTCAGCCGAGTAGATGCCTTCGACATCGCTGTAGATTTCGCAGTCGGCCCCCAGAGCCGCAGCCAGCGCCACCGCAGTGGTGTCAGAGCCGCCGCGGCCCAGGGTCGTGACCTCGCGCCGCCAGGAAACCCCTTGAAATCCAGCGACGATCACCACCTGCCCCTGGTCCAGGGCGTCTTGGACGCGAAACGGCCGCACCTCGACAATGCGCGCGCCGCCGGGGGTGTCGTTGGTCAAAATGCCGCACTGGCTGCCGGTCAAGCTCGTGGCGGGAAGTCCGTGATCGCGCACAGCCATCGCCACCAGGGCCATGGCGATGCGCTCGCCGGCGGTCAGCAGCATGTCGAGCTCGCGGCGGTCCGGGCTCTGGCTGACCTCATGGGCCAGCTTCATCAGCTGATCCGTGGTCTTGCCCATCGCCGACACCACCGCGACCACGCGCTTGCCCTGGGCACAGGTCCGGGCGATGTGCGCCGCCACCAGGTGAATGCGCTCAATGTCCGCGACCGACGAACCGCCAAATTTCTGCACCACCACGGGCATTTGCGCGGCGATGCTCCCCACCGCAGGCGTTGGCTGTGGCGGAGGCGTTGGAGTCAGCGAGGGCAGTTCGCGGGCGGCGGCCATGGTGATCTCAGGTCCTTGCAGCGGCTGGGGCGCCGCGGGTCAAAACGCTTCGGCGGGCGACACCGGCTGGGCGGCGGGCTCCGACGCCTGGATCTCGCGCTGGGCCACCATGGTCCACAGCCGATTGCGATAGCGCCACTCCTGGGCGAGCATCTGCTGGCGCGCCACCGGGTCGGCGGGTCGGCTCCACACGGCCAGGACGATCACCCGGGCCTTGTCTTGCCCCGCGGTGTACTCAACCGCGCGGATGTCGTATTCGTGGACCTGAATCTGAGCCTGGGCTTGGCGGCGCTGGCGGATCCACGCTTGGCGAAGGCCATCTGGCACGTAAGCGGCGGCGCGCTCGATGTGGCCCCAACGCATCGCCCGGGTGTATTCTTCAACGGCGTCTTTGAGTTGCATGGACGGATTGGCGGCGCTGCCACATCCCCCAAGGCCGATGGCGCCAAAGGCCAGCAGGGCGCCCACGGTCAGGAAAGCGCTGAGGAGGGCCCCCGGCCTAAACACCCGCTGATGCTTTGAGAATCGCGCGATCAAGCTTGGGCCGCCAGCAGCTGGGCCAATTCACCGCTGTCGTCGATCTGCTTGAGGTCGGTGTACCCGCCGACAAAGTGGTCGCCCACAAAAATCATCGGCACCGTGCGCCAGTTCAGCCGGTCTTTCATCTCGTTCATGAGCTGCGGATTCTCGTCGAGAAACACCTCAGAGAAGCCGATCTTGCGCTGCTCCAGCAGGCGCTTGGCCGCGGTGCAATACGGGCACTGTTGGGTGCGATAGACGGTGACCGGAGCGGACATGAGACACCCTGCAGCCAATGGGCCGAGTGCGATAGCATACCGCGGCAAGGGCCAGCGTGCCAGCTAGCCAGAGAGGGGATCCGTGGCAGAACTGAGCCAGACGCCTGAAATAACCGCGGATCGCCGCAAGAAGGCCCTGGCGCTGGACGTCGGCCGGGCGCGCATCGGCCTAGCCCTGACGGACGACCGCGTAGAGCTCGCCCTGGCGTGGCAGGTGCTGGAGCGCCGGGGCACCCGCCTGGATCTACAGCAGCTTTTGCCAATGGCGGCGCGTCAGGGCGTGCAGGTGCTGGTGGTCGGCTGGCCGCCCCAGGACGGCGCTGAAGACCGCAGCGCACAGCTGGCCCGCGGCTTTGCCCAGGCCCTGGCCGATGCCCAGCCGCTGGCCGTGTGGCTGGTCGACGAAGCGGATTCGACCCAAGAGGCCCACCAGGACCTGCGGCAACTGGGCATGAGCGCAGCCAAACGCCGCAAAGAGGTCGACAAACACGCCGCCAAAGTCATCCTGGACCGCTGGCTGGCTGGCGCGGCGGCCCAGCGAGTCGAGCCCAAAGCGCTGTGATCCATCGGGACTGCGGTCGCCGTTGACGGGAGGGGCCGAGCAGGCAGAACATCAGCGCCTGACCCGCAGACGGAGGCGCGCCATGGACCTTAAGGACGCCCAAATATCCAAGCGCCGCCAGCAGATGGCCTCGCTGATGGCCAAGCTGCAGGTGGAAGAGGGCAAAGACGCTCAGGCCGGCATCAGCGGCTACGCCCACGGGCGATCGGCGGTCACTCCGCGGGCCTTCAAGCCGCGCAAGGCCGATCCGATGCAGCGCATGGCCCGCTGGGTACAGGCGGCGCTGGCCGTGACCTTGGGGATTCAGCTGCCTCTGACTGGGGTGATCGACGCCGCAACCCGGGCCGCGCTCTTGGCTTTTCAAAAACAGCTGGGCCTGCCCTCATCTGGCTCGGTCGACAAGCGCACCCTGGAGGCGCTGGAGAAGGCCGTTGGCATGGCGGCGCCGAGCGATCAAGCCCCCCCTTCGTGGATGGAGCAGGAGCGCCAAGCGC
>JBIKTV010000431.1:0-5063 GCA_044347905.1 Myxococcota bacterium | reverse complement strand
GGAGCGCTTGCGGCCCACCCAGTAGGGGCGCGGGGCCAGGTTTTCAGGGGTTATTTGATGGACCCCTGATTTGGAACCCCGCCCTACTTGACCCCGCGGCGCTGGCCAACCGACACTGTGGAGCCATGACGACTGCCGAACTGCCCTCCGCCCCATCGCTCCCCTTGCCTCCAGACCGCGCTGGTTTGGCCCGGCCGCCGCGCATCGCCGTGTTTGACTCAGGTGTCGGCGGTTTGACCGTGCTCGCCGCGGTGCATCAAGCCCTGCCCAGCCTGGACCTGCGCTTCTTGGGCGACACCGCGCGCCTGCCCTACGGCACCAAGAGCGCGGAGACGGTCACGCGGTATGCCCTGCAGGCCAGCGCCCGGTTGATGCGCGACGGCGCGGTAGAGGCCCTGGTGGTCGCGTGCAATACCGCGTCTTCGTGCGCAATTCCCGCGCTCCAGCAGCACTACGACGTGCCGGTGTTGGGGGTGATCGAGCCCGGTGCGCTGGCGGCGGCCCGGGCGACCCGCAGCGGCCACATCGGGGTCATTGGCACCGAACGCACAGTGCAATCGCAAGCTTATGCGCACGCGATCGCCGCCTTAGATCCAGCGCTCCAGGTCCACGCCCGGGCCACACCGCTCCTGGTGACCCTGGCGGAAGAGGGTTGGTTCGATCACCCCGCTACAGAGGCGGCGCTGCGCTCCTATCTGCTGCCCTGGCTGAGCGACCCGGACGCGCGGCGGATCGACACTTTGGTGCTCGGGTGCACGCATTATCCCGTGTTTGCGCCGATGCTGCGGCGGCTGTTGCCGGAGCTCTTGGGCCATGAGGTCGCCTTGGTCGACTCGGCCGCGGCCATTGCCCAAGCTTTGGGCGCGCAACTGCCTGTGACCCAGGGCGGCCGCGGCCAGGTCGAGCTGCTGGCCACCGATTCGCTCGAGCGGTTTGCCCGGGTCGGTGCGCTGTTCTTTCCGATGGAAGGCGCCTCGCTGCAGCTGGTTGATCTGTAGTCGCCGCTTGGGCTTTTTGAGACCAACCCCACGCAATAGGGGCAATTAGCCGGCCTGCTGCGGCTGGATGCGCTGCCACCCCAGCCACCACACCGCGGCACCGGCGACCAGCGCGATGGGGATCAGCGTGACCGCGAGTGGAAGGGAGCCGGTGGCGTCGGCGATGGCCCCGACAATCGGCGGTGAGATCGCATCGCCAAACAGGTGAATCGCCAAAATCGACAGGGAAAACGCCCGCACGCGCAGGCCGCTTGGCACGCAGTTGACCAGGATCGCGTTGATCGGGCCGTTGTAGCACCACAGCAGGGCTTGGGCGGCGGCGATGGACCAAAACAGCGCCGTGGCGTCGCGCACCCACAGGGCCGCACAGGCCATGGCTGCTGCGCCGGCGATCGTGGTCCAACTCAGAAGAAAGTAGGGGTTCTTGAGGCCCAGGGCCGCCAGGCGATCGCCCAGCCAGCCGCCGCCCAGGGTGCCCAGCAGGCCGCCGATTACCGTGGCCGTGCCGACGACCCGCCCGGCTTCGGCCAGGTCCAGGCCGCGCTCGCGGGCCAAGAAGGCCGGAAACCAATCCGCCATCGCCCCGGCGGCAAAGGTGACCAGCACATAGCCCGCCACCGCGTACAGATAGGTGGGGTTGCGCAGGAGTTGCGGCACGGCCAGCTTCCACGGCAGCGCTTGGCCGGCGCCATCGCGATCAAAAGTCCCCCGCGCCGGCTCCGGCACACTCAGCACCGCCACGGCCGCCAGCAGGCCCGGCAAGCCGCAGGCCAAGAACGCCGCGCGCCATCCGTAGTGCTGGCCCAGCCAGCCGCCCAAGCCAAACCCCAGGGCGGCGCCCACCGGAATCGCCGCATAGAACCACGTCAGCACCTGATTGCGCCGCTGGGGCGGGTAGAAATCGCTGAGCAGCGCCGGGGTCAGGGTGGCGTAAGCCGCTTCGCCGACACCCACTAGGGCCCGCGCCAGCAGAAAGGTCCAAAAACCGCCGGCCCAGGCCGCCGCCGCCGTAGCCAGCGACCACAGCGCCACGCCCGCGGCGATGACGTTGCGCCGGGCAAAGCGGTCGGCCAAGCTGCCAAACAGCGGGCTGGCGATCATATAGACCACCACAAAGGCCGTCAGCGGCCAAGCGGTCTGGGCGTCCGTGAGCTGCAGGTCGGCCTTGAGCGGTTCCTTGACGGCGCTGGGCACGTAGCGATCGATATAGTTGAGCAGATTCATAGCCGTGAGTACGGCCAGGGCCCAGCCGGCCTTGGGCAGGGGCGAAGGTGCGGCGGGGGCAGGGGTCGTCATGCGGCCTCGCAGTTGTTTAGGCGGGGGCCGGCGCGCCAGCCGCTCGGTTGGGCTTCCAGCAGCGCCAGCGGCAACCACGGCCTCGCCACAGCTTGGGCCAGTGCAGCACCGTCCTCAGCCACCTCGATCGCCCACAGAGCTCCAGAAGGCGTCAGGCCGCGCAGCTCGACCCAGCGCTCGCCGTGCAGCGGGCCTTCGTCCAGCCGCAGCCGCTCTCCGCGAAACGCCAGACTATTTTCCAGGTCGGCCAAGGGCAGGGTGCCCCGCCGATCCGCCAGCTGTTGGGCCTCGCGGGCCAGCGCCGTGGCAAGCCGCCCGGCCAGTTCGTCGACCCCCGGCAGCGGTTGTGCCGTCAGATCGCTCAGGCATGCGGCGCTCTCCGCCAATTCATCTGGAACAGCAAGGACATTGAGACCCAGGCCGCAGAGCCACACCGCCTCGCCGCCGGGCCTCTCCAGCCGCTCCGTCAACAGGCCGGCCAGCTTGCGCCAGCCGTGTGGCGTGCGCACCACCAGGTCATTGGGCCATTTGAGGCGGATCTCAGCGCCCTGCAGGCCCGCTAGCCCCTGAACAGTCCGCAGGGCCGCCAGACCGGCGACCAGCGCCAGCTTGGGCCAGTGGGCGGCGTCCAAGGCAACGGGCCCGCCGAGCGTCATCAACAGCGAATTCCCCGGGCGATCGAGCCAGCGCGCCCCCTGCCGACCGCGGCCCGCGCTCTGCTGATCGGCGCGGATGAGCCGCCAACCTGAGGAATTCTGCTGGTTCAGCCCGGAAATCTCCTGGGTCCAAGCGCGGCGCATCTCCGCCTGCGTGGAGTCCAGCGCATCGAAGGCCTGAACCGAGGTCCACGCGTCGCTCGGCTGCAGCCACCGGGTCATCGCCGCGGCCGAGTCGGGCCGTTCGCCAAGCGATCCCGCGATGTTTCCGCTGCCGTGCTGCCCATCTGCCTGCATCGCCACTGCCGACCTCACCCCAAAGTCGCCCGAGACTGACACGCCGCATCGCCCCCTGACAAGCGCGGCTCGCCAAGCGCTGACCACGGCGATGAAGCAGTTCTTGCAGAGGCGCGCCAAATCAATGGCCTGCCCTCCGCCGGCCGCGCTGCGTGACAAGTCCATGGTTGCCCAGCGTCTGGATCGCGGCGTTGGCCCTTGGCGAATTCGCCGTGGGGGACTACTCTGTTGGGGCGTGGGTGCGCGGTTGAGCCTTGGACCTGCCCGGCGCCGCTCCCCTAGAAGCGGCGCTAGAGGCCCAAGAACTCGATCTGGTGGGACATAGCTGCGGGCACGCGGAAGGCGCGGTCCGTCCAAAGGGAGAGGTCATCATGAGTCAGCGCCATCTGGAGCAGGAAGCCCGTGAAATTTCTGCGGCCATTGAGGCTGCGGGGGTGAAGGGCGTCCACGTCGAAGTCGACGAAGAGGAAGTGACCTACCTCGACGGCGAAGTGAAGGATTCGTTTGAAGAGGCGCTTGCGGTCGAGGCGGCGATCAAGGCCGGCGCGGTCGAGGTCGTGGACGGTCTGACCCACCCGGGTACGGAGAAGTCTGCTTCGCACTTCAAGAATCCGAACAGCCACTTGCCCTAGCCGCCGTGCTGGAACGGCGCAATTCTCTGGCCCCTGCGCGCGCGTCCTGCGGCGGTGCTGTTTGCGCGGGTTTCGCCGCCGCGTTGCTCGTTTCGGCTTGTCGTCCAGCCGTGCCGGCGCCTGTCGCTGCGCCTGCGGTTGACGCTGCCGCGGCGCCGCTCCTCCCCGTCTCGCTGCCTGCCGCAGGGACGCCCGCCGTTGCCTTGCCCGTGGCCATCCCTCGCCATGGAACGGCTGAAAACAGTGTTGAATTCAACATTGTGGACCCCGGAGATGCCCCGCTTGGGCCGTCGCGGCTAGCTGCTGTCCCCGGCCGGCAAAGCCGCAGCATCGGCACCGCGCAGAACGGCTCGCTAGAGGGCGGCGTGGCGGTAGAGGAATCGCCGCCCCTGCGGCTTTTGCCTCAAACCAAGCGCAACGGTTGGTATTTTGGCACCGCAGAGCTGACGTCGCTGCTACAGCGTTCGGCCCAAGCGCTGGCCGCCGACTACCCGGGGACGGTGTTGCGGGTGGCCAACCTGTCCCGCCAGCACGGCGGCGATATCCCGCCCAGCGTCAGCCACAACAGCGGCCGCGACGCCGATGTGATGTTTTTTGCTGCCGACCGCTTTGGCTCGCCGCAGGAACCGGCCAACTTCTGCCATTACGACTCCAACGGCGTTGCCGATCACCCGCCGGTGGATGCCGGGCGCTACGAGTTTGACGCCGCGCGCAATTGGCGGCTGGTGCGCCACTGGCTGAGCGACCCGGATGTGCTGGTGCAGTGGATCTTTGTGTCCGTGCCTCTGCGAAACCAGTTGCTGGACCATGCGTTGCGCATCGGCGAGCCGGAGACCCTGAGGCGCCGCGCCGCCCGCGTGCTGGTGCAACCGCGCGATTCGAGCCCCCACGCCGACCACTTTCACCTGCGCATCGCCTGCGCGCCGGGCGATCGGCCGCACTGCATGGACGGCGGCGTGTCGAGCGATCTGGCGCGCCAAGCCCAGGTCGACGCGCTGTTGCAGATGTACCACAACGGCAGCCCGGCCGAGCAGCGCTACGCCCGCGAGCTGTTGAGCCTGCCTCCAGATGCCCAAGTCGCTGATTTGCCGCCGATTGAGGGGGAGGATTAGCCGGGGGCCAGGTCGCGACGCGCCAGACAATTGCGCTGCTGGCGCCCGGTCAGGATCCAAAAAGGGGGGGGG
>JBIKTV010000091.1:0-15898 GCA_044347905.1 Myxococcota bacterium | reverse complement strand
AAGGGTTTCGGGCCGGTGTTTGCCGGTGCGGCTGACGGCTGTGAGACCGCCGCGCTGGCTTTTTTTGCCTCGGGCTGGGCCCCGCCACCCCCTGTGTGCGTGGACTTCGCGGATGGTCCTTTGTCGACCGGTGCCGCAGCCTTCTTGTCCCTTTCGGTGGCCTTGTCCGATTCTGCTTGGTTACGATTGGCAGCCCGGCCGCCACCCTCCCCGCTCCCAGCCTGCCCGCCAACTGCCTCGACCTTCGGAACTGCGAGTTCTTGCGGTGCTCCGACGGGATCGGCGGGTGCCGACTCGGACTGGCCTTCCACCGGCAATTTCTTCTGCTCCCCTTCGGCCGCCGTGACCGGCTCAACCTTGTCCGCCTTCCCCCCCAACATCCAACCAATCCCAGCCCCAAGCGCCAACACCCCCGCCAGAACCCCCAACAATTGCGGATTCTTCCAGGGGATGGCGGGCTTGATCGGCGCGGCCTGATCTACCGGAACCGCCGCTGCCACCACCGCCGCCGTCGCGCGGTTCATGTTGACGTAGCGGCCAATGACCACCGTGGCGTTGTCCTTGCCGTCGCGTTTGACGGCTTCAATCGCCAGGTTATGAGCAGCGTAGTTGGGGTTGTTGGCCGAGGTCAGATCGCACATGTCGCGCTCGGTCGAGTCGTAGACGCCGTCTGAACAAAGCACAAAATAGTCGTCGATGACTAGGGCAATGGCTTCCGAGACAAACGGCTGCGGTACAGCGCGCTGGCCAAGTGCTTGAGCCAGAACACCTTTTTCAGGGTGATTGGCGAACTGGTCGGCCGTAATGATGCCGGCGTCGAGCAGCTTGCGCGCCTTGGTGTGGTCCACCGACAGCTGCCGCAGGTGCCCGCCACGCATCAGATAGCAGCGCGAATCGCCCACATTGGCCACCCAAGCTTGGTTGCCTCGCACCAGCGTCAGCACGCAGGTCGTGCCCATGCCGGCATTGGCCTGCGACTGGGCAGCGACGCTGCGCACCGACTCGTGGGCGTGCAGAATCGCCCGTTCAAGCAGCTCGCGTGGCCCGATACTGGCGGCGTAAGTTGCACAATAGGCTGCAATCGCGTCGCGGGCAGTGCGGCTCGCCAAATCGCCGGCGGCGTGCCCGCCCATGCCATCGCAAACAATCAGCAGGTCGCCGGCTGCGCAGTGGACAAAGCCGTGCGAATCCTCATTGACCTGCCGTTCGCGGCCCACGTCTGTAGCGGCACCGATGATCAGTTCGACTTCATTGGCCATGGTCTACTCCTCGAGCATGGTGCGCCCGCGTCCCGAGCGTGAGGACGCAGAACCCGCCTGGCCCGAGGGCGCCAGCGCGTGGACCTGCAGCAAGACATTGCGCGACAGTCCAATGACGTCGCCGACCCGCAGCTCCACTGGCTGTCGGGGATTGATGCGCATTTGATTGACAAAAGTGCCGTTTGACGACCCCAAGTCCATAATCCGCGCCATGCCGTTGCGCTCGATCTCAAGCTGTGCGTGATTGGTTGACACAGTGCCGCTCTGCAAACGCAGGTCGGCATCCTCGCCCGCACCAAACAGGTAGACGCCGGCCTTCATCACCCGGTCAAAGCCCTCTGCACTGCCGGGCGCGGCGGCCAAGCGCAGGACGTCGGGGTTCAGCAGTTGGTCCAGTGCCGGGTCGCGGGCCTGGGGTCGCGACGCTTGCGCAGCCTGGGCGAGCGCAGCAAGGCGTTCGGCTTCGGCTTCGCGTCGGCCCCTTTCTGCCGTCTCTGCCTGCTCTTTGAGCTGGCGCTCGCGCTCTGCGGCCTCAAGCGCCGCGGCTTGCTGTTTGCGCTTTTCGCTGCGGCGCCACGCCCACAGGCCCAACAGTGCGCCCAGGGCCAGCAGGCCCGCCGCGATCCACGGCAGCAGGTCCTTGGCCGTCTTGCGCTTGACGCAATGCCCTGCCGCGGTATCGCACTTGCTCTCGGCGTTGCAGTCGCTATCCACTTTGCACGCCGGGCCGACGCCGCCGCCCGTGTCGGAGGCCGCTTCCGCTGCGTCACATGCCCCGTAGTCGTCGCCCGCAAGGTCCATCCGCGGGGGCGGCGACCCCAGCGACTGCGCCACCACGCTGTTGCTTTTCTTGACCTTCAGATCGACGAGCGCCGCCGTTTTGGCCTCCGTCTTGCCGCAGAGCTGGCAGGTGGTTCGGTCCACCTGAGCAAACAGGCGGCCAAGCTTATCAAGCTCTTTGCGCAGATTCGCCGCGAGATTGGCGTCGGCGGGCACTGAAACGACGTCGCCATTGGTCTCATTGGCCACTTCCGTCAAGCGCGACCGACCGTTGCGCAGCTTGGTGGCATCGCCGCCAGGTTCGCCAGAGCGGCCGATATGCACCGCCGCCACCGGCACGCCGCGCTTCTTAGCTTCCTTAATGAACAATTGGTGGTTATCGGTGGCGTTGCCCCCCTTTTCGGCCGCGGGGTCAATGCCATCGCTAATCACGATGACGGCGCCGAGTCGCGTCCCCGCGCGGTCAATTTCTGCAAGGCCCAAGTTGGCGACGCCGTACACGTCTGCACCGCTGCCGCTCGGGTCTGCAAGATTCGACAAAAAAGCTTTGACGTCGCCGTTCTTGTCTGTAGGGCCAAGAGTTTTTGGATCGCGATCGCGGCCAGAGGTATCAATGATAGTGACTTTATCGCCAGGCCCCTTGCCCACGACCCCCTCTAGAAAACCGCCGACCGCCTCGCGAATCTGCTCGGTATACCGCCCCATGCCGGTAGTCTTGGTGCCACCGCGGTCTAGGACAATCAGGGTCGTCAGCGAGTCGCCGCCGCGACCGGGCCGCAACACCTCGCCTGGCACCGCTTTGCACGCCGTCGCACCAACCAGCACCTCGACGGTGCCATCAGCGGACCCTGCGGCGCGATCGTGATAGACGTGAAGCTGTTTGCCTTGCTGGCGCAGCAAGCGAATGCGCACATCGGCAGCCTGCGCGTCCCCTGCCGCAGCCACGCCGACAGCAAGCAGAGCAGCGAGAAAAATAGAAGACTTTGTCAGTAGTAGGCCCACGATTGACCTCCTTATGCCGCCCAAGGGCTCTGCGGCCAGGTCTGCCTTGCCATGCGCACGTCGACCAGAAACACCACAAACGTCGAGCCGCCAATGGTCAGCGTATCGCCCGACTGCAGCGCTTGAACCTGGCCGATGCCAATGTCCTCGCCGTTGACCATGGTGCCGTTGGTCGAGCCCTCGTCTTTGACCGCTGCGTTGCCGTTGCGCCAGATTAGGGTCGCGTGGGTGTCGCTGGCCTTGGCTTCAAAGAACAGCGAGACCTCGTTGTCGCGGCCCCGGCCAATGCGATTGCGCCCGGCGCGCAGCACGTAGTCCTGGCCGGCAACGTTGCGATCGTACGACACCATCCAGCCGACGATGCGCGCCGTGCCCGGCCCCGCCACTGGTGCGGCTGCTTGACCGCCGGCTTGGCTCGGCTGTTGGACCGCTGCGGGCAACGGGCTTTCGTCGAGCACGGTCTTGCTGCGCTGCGGCATGCCGGCTGCAGCTGGGATAGGCTGTGAACCTCGATACATCGCGGCTGAGGCCGGCTGAGCTGCGGGCATGGCGCCCCCTTCTTCAAGCACGGTGCGGCGCACCTGCCCCGAGGGCTGCATGGCTGCAGCGGGCGGCGGCGGCGGTTGGTAGGCCGACGGCGGCGGCGGCGGTGCGGCAAACGGCCGGGCAGCAGGGGCATCGAACATGTCTTCCATGCCCACCGTCTTGCGCACTTGGCCCCCACCGGTGGAGGGAGCCGCCCCTAGCAGCTGACCACAGCGGGTGCAGTACTTGGGGTTGTTCTGGTTATCGTGACCGCACTCAGAACACTTCATCGCCATCTCCTTTTTTGCGCCATACACCGTACATCATTGTTATCGATACACTTTCTGATCAAGCGTCACCAGACTCACTGCGTCCCCTTGCTGCGCCTGATCAGCGCAATCCCAGCGCCCAACAATGCAACCAGCGACAGAGCCAGGTTCGCAGCAATCCCGCGGCTGCGCAGGTTGTCGGCGGTGCGTTCCGTGCTGGTCCCCGCGTTGCGCACGCCGTGGTCTTGGTACATCCGCGCCTGGCAATCCTTTAAGAACACAAGGGTCTTGACGTCCTGCCCGGCGGCAATCGCTTCCTTGACGTTGCCGGGAGCGCGGGCTTCAACTTCGCACAGGTCGGTCGTCGATACCAGCCCCGCCAGGGCCCAGCGCGCCGTCATCGGTGTACTGGCCAGCTGTAGCCACGATGCGCGCGGCGGGTCTTCGTAGGTCACATGCAGGGGCACAAAGACCGAGAAAACCACTTGGACAATCGCATAGAACACCGCAACAATCACCACCCCCTGCGCCGAGGCCAGCAAGCTCGAAAGCAGCAATCCCGCGCACGCCGCGGCAAAGAAAGTAGGGGCAAGCACGCTCCACTGGGCAAAGAACTCTCCGCGCAGCACCCCGCCGCTTAACGCGTGCAGGGTGGCTAGGGCCACGGCCGGAAACAGCAGGGCCGGAATCGCATAGGTCACGGCCTTCGAGACCAGATAAGTGCCCAGCCCCAGGCCACCGCGCCGTTCGCGCCTGAGAATCGGAATTTCAGAGACGATTTCGAGCGATGCGGCCAATGCCCCAAAAAAACACGTCATGATGGTGAGGACCACAAGGTACTGGTGACCCACATTTGCAGATTCTGTCGTGCGGCCATCGCCTTGGACTTGGGCGCCCAACACCGCGACAAATAGCGCCGACACGGCCGCGGGCACCACAAAGGTCAGCACGAGAAAGAAGGAGTCGCGCAGCTTCATGGTCAGATTTCGGCCCACCAGCGTCATCGCGCGGGCCGCGGCCCCCGGCATTGGCGGCAACGGCCACGGCGCCGGGGGTTGGGCCGCAAGCTGTTCGGCGCGCCCTTGCACCAGTTTGGTAAACGCCTCGCTGCTGCGATACCGCAGGGCGAGCTCGCCAGCGACAGACGGGTCAGGCTTCTTGGGCATGCGCTCCAGCAAGGCGCCCGGCTCGCGATCGGTAATGCCAAAGAAGTCAAAGCTGTCGAGCGCCGCCGGACCAAACCAGGCAACGTGCCCGCCCTCTTCAAGCAGAAGCACCTGATCCATCTGAACAAAAGCGGCGTAACTAGGCTGATGAATGGTCAGAATGACCGTGCGGCCTTGATCGGCGAGCCGACGCAGCAGGCTCATCAGCTCCATCGTGTCGTGGGCAGACAGACCACTGGTCGGCTCGTCAAGCAGCAGAACGGGCGGGTCCAGCACCAACTCCATCGCGATATTTACGCGCTTTTTCTGACCTCCAGACAGGGTCTTGCGGGTCTCTGAGCCCAGGGGCGTGCTGCGCTTGGCCGCCAAGCCGACGTCTTCGATCGCCTGGGTCACGCGGCGCTCGATCTCAGCGCCATCCCAACTGGCCGAGCCGCGCAGGCGCGCCGAATAGCGCACGGCCTCTTCGACGGTCAGCAGCTCGTGAGCCACATCAAACTGCGGCGCATGGCCGACCAAAGCCCCCATGCCGCCAGCGAGATCGCCCGCCACATGCAGCGGCTGACCTTGAATCAGCACCGCTCCGGCCGTGGGGGCGTCAAAGCCTGCCAACACGTTGAGAAGACTGGTCTTGCCCGACCCAGAAGGCCCTAAAATGCCAACCACTTCGCCGTCTAGGGCGGTAAAGGATACGCCGTTGAGCAGGTTCATGGGCGCACCCGTGGCGCGATGGGCTACGGTCAATTCAAGCGATTGCACATCGACGCGCGCCCCCGCGCGGTGGTCGGTCGAGGCGAGCTTAAAGCGAAAGCCCTGCTTGCCCACCCGCACGACATCCTGGCGACGCAGGGCGCAGGAGCGATAGCTGACCCACTCGCCTTGGCCACCCACGCGAACAAACGTGCCGTTGCGCGACCCCAGGTCTTCGAGAATAAGCCGCCCCGCATTGCGAAAAACTCTTGCGTGCCGGCCAGAAACGCCACTATCCGCGACGATGAGATCGCAATCGGGCTCGCGGCCGATGGTCAAAGGCTTGGCCGCCACGTCAACGTCGCGCACCACAACGTCCGTCGGTGGCGTGCGGCCAGGTGCCGTTTCTGGGTGGCCCCCCACCGCCACGTTGCGCTGGGGCGGCGGCGCAGAGGAAGCGATGGGCACAGGTACCGACTGGCCGCGCTGAGTTACCTTGGCAACCAACTCTGCCAGCGGAATCAGGAATTTTCCCAGGCCGATGACATCGCCGTCCACCACATCAGCGCTGGGCACGCGATAGCCCTGCAGCCACAAGCCGTTGGTCGAACCGGTGTCTTCTATCAAATAGCCATGGCCATGCAGGATCAACCGCGCATGGTGGCC
Source organism: Myxococcota bacterium (assembly GCA_044347905.1). Classification (GTDB taxonomy): domain Bacteria; phylum Myxococcota_A; class UBA9042; order UBA9042; family UBA9042; genus SXRM01. The sequence goes on along the minus strand of JBIKTV010000091.1, from coordinate 9,541 downwards.
TGACACTTGCGGCGCCTCGACGACGATGTCGCAATCTGGCGCAGCGCCCACCGTGTACCATTTGCCCGGAGTCAGCATCGACGACCTCTGATCTAGCGACGACCCATGGGCACGTCGCGGCAAAAAGTTGTGCTGCAGTTCCTCAACATCCTGACTTTGTTGCCAGTAATTCTTGCCTACCGGCGATCGGCCTCAAGTATTGCAGCGGCACCAGCGGTGTTGACCTATGCCCAGCCCACGTTGGCCCAGCAGTGAATTCGCTTTGGAGGCCTAGAAGGTCTTCTTGGGCCCGGGCACCAACTCGCGAATGTTTTGTTCACCGCGGTACCAGCGCTCCACTTTGGCCGCGGCGTTGAGGCGCTTGGCCAATTCGCGGGTGCGAGCGCACCGCTGATACGTAGGCGGATGAGAATGCAAGACTTGTTCAGCCATGCCGACCACCTGGCCGACGATGCCGCCAAGCGAAGGCCTGCCACCCTGCCCTTGCCTCTGCGTCTCTGCGCCGTGACGCAGCCAAAGCTTGCACGCTGCAAAGGGATCATATTGACCCGCCGCAGCTAGCTCGAGCCCGCGGGCATCGGCTTCGTGCTCGTATTCGGTCGAAATCGGCATCTTTAGCATATGGACAATCACCGCCGCGTCTTCGGCAGCGTCGCCGGCAATCAACTTGGCGTATTGATACGCCGCGACGGGATGGCGCCGTTCGACGTGGGCGATTTCGTGCCCCAATACCGCGGCGAGCTCGGCCTCGCTCTGGACGGCGTGCGGGCCCTGCAGCACCGCTGTATGCACGGCTAGCACGCCGCCTGGCAGGGCAAAGGCATTGAAAGCCTCGTCGCGAACGACGTGAACGCGATAGCGAATGGCCGAACGTTGGCCGTGCTGGGCCAGATGGTCGACCACTCCTTGCAGGTAAGGGCCAAAGCGCTCGCGGTCTTGCGGCAAGTCCCATTTGCCGGCAAACGGCGCCGCCTTTGGGGCTTCGCGCTCAAGCCGTTCGCCGAGCGCAGCTTCTTCGGCGTCCGACACGGCCGTGGCCTTGCGCAACTCGCCCTCCACCTGGGCTGCGGCATCTTTGGCGATGTCAACGGGATTTGGCCGGTCTTCGCAGGCCGTGCCGTCTGGCAGGGATTGGTCGGCCTGGTCGCGGGCAATGGCGTCGCGGGCGGTCCCGGGGACCCACCCGACCTCGCTTGCCGACCCACCGCCGCCTGCGCCACCGCCAATTGGCTTGGCCACGCTGCCGCCAGCAACCGGTGCACCTGCAGCGCCAGAGGCTGGGGCAGCGGCAGGGCCAGGCGCGCCACTGTCGTCTTGTGCGGCCCACCAAAGAGTTACGCCCGCGCCTGCCGCCAGAACGAACGCCGCTAGCCAGGGGACGGGATCAAAGGTCTTGCTCATGGTTCCACCGTGGCCGTCGAATCGGTCGGCGGCGGGTTGAGGCTATCGGGATCGAGTCGCAAGTCGAAACCTGTTAGGCGCACGGAGCGATGCACCGGGATGCCAAGGGCCCGAGCCGTCGCGTCTACCTCGACGGCAATGTCGGCGCTGCGCAGCCGCAGCACGTCCGTCACGGCCAGGCCTAGGGCCGGGGCACTAATCAGCGCGCGCAGTTGTACGGGCTCTTCGCGGTCAGAGGGCAGGCGTTGCCCCTGAGGCAGACTCCCAGTGGCCACTTGCCGGTCGGCAAGAAAGGCCCGCCAGGTCACGTCGTGCAAAGTCAGGTCGAGCCAGGTCCGGTTGCGCACAAAGACTTGGGCGGCGACCTCAACCTGACCAAAGACCAACTGCGGCAAGGAATTGCGGATGCCGCGCGGCAGCGCCTTGGGTTGCAGCGTCAATAGCCCTGCGCGCAGCTCGATCTGCTGGGCCAGCCATCCGGGTACAGCGCGCCACACCAAGGCCAGCCCTGCGGCAAGTGCCAAGACCCCCAGCACCGCCAGCCAGCGCCCCGCCTTAGAAGGTTTGTGCATACAAGCTCCTCCTACTCACCGCACGTCGCGGCGAGCCCAGGACGGTGCAACCGCGCAATGGACTGCAGGCAGACGTCGGTACACTTAGGGCCCCGGCAAGATTTTGTCGATCGCTTCGTCCGCCGCCGCGAGTCGGGCTCGGCCCGCGAGTTTGGCGGCCCACCCAGCAGAAGGGCCACGGCGACCAGACCCAGCCCTGGGGTTCCCGCAAGGACTTTGGTTGAGTTGTTCTTGCCGTGGCCCTTAGACGCCGGCCGAGGCCATCTAAAAGAATAGACCTTGCCGCAAATTGCCTGCCGTCGCGTCCTGCCGTGCATCGTGAGAACCGCCCTGGTTGTTCGTCGGCTGCGTAATGGCCGGGAGTCTGCCCCATGTGGCACGAGCAGACAAGTCGGCGACATCTGTCGATCTGTCGGCTTTGCGGCATCCCAGACCTGGTGCGGCAACAGACGAATCCCACTATCCCATGCGAGTTTGGCTGTGGCCGCACGAGTACCCCAAACCGTAACAGCTCGGAAAACTGCAACTCGATCGAGTTGAATTTCGAGCGGAGCGGCAAGTCGTCTGCAAAGACGCGAGCTTGCGACCCACATAGCAAGCAACGGAGCCCGGTGACAGAACAACCTGTTCTGTCACAGCTCCTTAGCTCAGCGCAAGCGCTCGGGCCATCGCCGCTGCCGAGGCAAAGCGCTGCTCGCGGTCCTTTGACATAGCCTGGGCCAGCACGTCGACGACACTGGGTCGGCAGCGGCCGGCAAGCCGATTTAGGGGCGGTTGCTGGCGGACGATGGCGGCGAGCACTTCGAGTTCGGTTGCAGCCTCAAAGGCCTTCTGGCCAGACAGCAGCTCGTAAGCTAGCACGGCGACGCTAAAAATATCTGAGCGCACGTCGACGTCGAGAGCCTGCGCTTGCTCTGGGCTCATGTAATAAGGCGTGCCAATCCGCGTGCCGATCTGCGTTTTGTGCCGACCAGGAACGCCCGCCAAGTCGCGCGCCACCCCCAGATCGGCAAGCTTGGGCACCCCAGCGGCGGTGAGCAAGACATTGTCGGGCTTGATATCGCGGTGCACCAGGCCGGCTTCGTGAATCGCCTGTAGGCCCGCTAGAATGCCCTGGAGCAGATAGAGCGCGTGGGGTTCGCTGCAGCCGCGCTCGCCGATAAGCTGCGTCAACGTACCGCCGGCGACCAACTCAAGCGCCAAGACCAAGCGCCCACAGCAATCAAACGCTTGATACAAATGCACGACATTGGCGTGATGAACCCTGCGCAGCGCCTCGGCTTCTTGCTGCATGCGCAGACTTGCCGTGCGATGGACTACCAGATCGGCATCCAGGACTTTCAGGGCCACCTGACGCGATTCGGCAAGGTCCTGGGCCTTGTAGACAGTCCCCATGCCACCCGCACCAAGGTAGCCAAGAATCTGATACTGCTGATGAATCACTGCACCCACAGCCCAAGGGTCGGCCGAATCAGGCGCAGGTTCGTCGATGAGCGGCGCGGACCACCGCGGCTCGCTGGCGGCGAACTGCGATCCCCTGGCGGCGTCAACGCCTGCCCCACACCGCGGACACGCAAAGGCACCGGGCTCTACAAAGCGGTAGCAGGCGGGGCATTGCGCGGGTCCTTGGGTCATGACTCCTGCGGACAGCGGCTGACCAAGGGGGGCGGTGCCGCGAGGTGGGCCAGCGTTCCACGGGCTTGGGGTCCGCGTCAAATCGCCGCGCCCGCGCCAATCCGCTGCTTTCGCCGCTTTTCTGTTTCATTGTTGTGGCTGCCCAAGCGGTAGCTGTCTTGGGCATCGGCGCCGGTGCTGTGCAGACCACAGCGCCGGTCCCAGGCTCCAGTCCGTAGTGGCCAATGAGCTTGAACTGCTTGGCTTAACTCCAGGTGGCGCGCAATATCGCTTGACCTCGACCGGCCGGCCTGTGCCGTCGCGCACCAGTACCGCGCGACAACGCGCGTCCTTCTTGCGCATTTTCGCTGCGGCTTGAATAACCACGGCAATCCGAAAAAATCCCCGCTTGGGCGAGAATTTGGCGCCGCGGGGCCAGATCTACCATTTCCGGGCAAAGAGGTCCTAGGGCAATTCCAGAGGCCCAATCAAGCCAACGGGTCCATCCTCTAACCCCAGCCCTGGAAACTCCCCGAGCGGTGCCGCCAATCCCAACCCATTGATTCCACTGCATGCACTGCGCAAATGTAGTCTCAGGAAGGCGCTTGATGGGCGTACACGCAAGGGGGCTCGCCGCGCCGCCCAGCGCGAGCGAGGCCTAGCAGTTCCGCGGGCAGATGACGGCCCAAGCAATTGGCGGTAGCCTGACCGCGAGGTGGCCAATGGCGACAGAAGGGCGCAAAACCGCGGGCTGGCTGACGGCAATCGCGTGGGCCGTATTTGGCTGCGCGACGCCAAAGCAGAGCGCCAACGTTCAGTTCGCTACCGACGCCGCAGCGCAGGACCTGCAGCAGGGCGCAGACGCCGCCGCAGATGCCACCGCAGACGCAGCAACCATTGGCGATACCGCGGGTTCCGAAGTTGAGGCAGCTGATTCGACCGGCGAGGCCGCCGATGCGACGGCGTCGACCGATACCACCGCCCCTGCAGACTGCGTGCCGCGGGCCCTGATTTCTGCCGCAGCGCCGGCGTGTGGCGCAAAACCGCAGCTGCCGAGCTGGGCTACGTGCTCCGGGAGTCCGACCCACTGCAAGCTCGACGTCGTCGGCCCAACGGGTCTGGCCCATGGCATTGAGGTCGACTGGCTCCTCAAGGGCGCCGTGCGCCTGCGTTATCGCACCGACGCGGCGGCCCAATTCGTGGCGACCCCGGCTTTGGTCGCCAATCCCAAGCTGGCTACGCTGTCGATGGCGACCGGGCAGACCTGCGAGGGCGTGGTGACCTGTTCCGGCGAGCTGATGCTGCACGTAGACCCCCAGGGGCGCGCCCAGGTCTGGGATGCCGCCGGCACGCTGCTGCTAGAGGATCCCCCGCAAGGTGGCTTGGCGGTAGACAATTTGGGCCGTTTGCAGCTGCAGCGACGGGCGCCAGCGGGCGAGCGCTACTACGGCCTGGGCGGCAAGACGGGGGCGCTGGATCGCCGCGGCCGCGTGCTGACGCTGTGGAATACCGACGCCTACAAAGACAGCTTTGGCGGCTACGATCCGGCCGGCGACCCGTTGTACCAGTCGATTCCATGGCTTCTGATGCGGCGCCAGGGCACGGCCTGGGGCGTGCTGACCGATCACCCGTTTCGCCAGAGCGTCGACTTGGCGGCGAGCGACCCGCAGCTGTGGCGCGTGACCGGCGAAGGACCGGTCATCGATCAGATCGCCGTGGCAGGCCCGTCCCCCGCGCAGGTGCTAGACAATTACACCCAGCTGACCGGCCGACCGGCGATGCCGCCGCTGTGGGCCCTGGGGTACCACCAGTCGCGCTGGGGCTGGCCCGACGCCGCGGCGTTCTTGGCGATTGCCAAGCAGTTTCGCGACCTGCAGTTGCCCTGCGATGCCCTGTGGTTTGATATCCAGAAGATGCACGGATTCCGCTCTTTTACCTGGGATTCCAACACCTTTCCCGACCCCAAGGGCTTGGTCGGGCAGCTGGCGGCGCAGGGCTTTCGATCGGTGGCGATTGTCGACCCGGGGCTCAAGGTCGACGCCGGCTGGCCGATCTATGCCTCTGCCCTCAGCAATGCCCTGCTTCTGGGTCAGACAGGTCCCGGGGCGCCGCCGTACATCGGCGAGGTGTGGCCGGGCAAGGCGGCCTTTCCGGACTTTAGCAAGCCCGCGACGCGCCAGTGGTGGGCCGAGCAGCTGGTGCCGCTAGAGACTCAGCACGGCGTGGCCGGCCTGTGGATCGACATGAACGAACCCAGCGATTTCAGCCCCGGCCAGCAGGGCACCGTGCCTAACTCGCTGGTCACAGACCACAACGGCCAGCCCGCTACGATGGCGGCGGACCACAACCTCTACGCGATGTACGAGGCGCAGGCGACCTTTGACGGTCTTCTGGCCGCCAGCCCAAACCAGCGGCCGTTTGTCCTGACGCGGGCCGGCTATGCGGGCATTCAGCGCTACGCCGGAGCCTGGACGGGTGACGCGCCCTCGACGCAGGCCAGCCTCGCCGGCACCCTGCCGATGCTGCTGGGGATGGCTCTTTCGGGTCAGGCGCTGGTCGGCAGCGACGTGGGCGGCTATTCGGGCAATGCGAGCCCGGCGCTGTTTGCCCGCTGGATGGCGGTGGGGTCGATCTCGCCGTTTTTTCGCGGCCACGTGCAGACCTCTGCCAAGCCGCAGGAGCCCTGGCAGTTTGGCACTGAAGTGCTTGACCTGTCTCGCGATCTCATCGGCGAGCGCTACCGGCTTTTGCCCTACTGGTACAGCCTGTTTGACCACGCCCGCCGCACGGGCACGCCGCCGCTGCGACCGCTGTGGTGGCACGATGGCCAGGATGCCGCGCTCGACGACCTAGGCGATCAGGTGCTCCTGGGCCCGTGGCTGATGGCGGCGCCGCTGCTGGACCCAGAAAAGACCAGCCGTAGCGTGGTTTTTCCGCCGGGGCGCTGGTTTGAGGCCCGCTCTGGCGCGGTGATCGACGGCCCGCAGACCCTGCAGGTTTCGGGGCCGCTGGCTGCGCTCCCCCTCTACGTGCGCCAAGGGGCGATTCTGCCCCGGGCCCAGCTGCGGCAGTTTAGCGGTCAGGCGCCGATTTCTGCCCTCGAGATCGAGGTGTGGCCCGGCAAAGCCCAGACAGAGTTTACACTTTTTGAAGACGCCGGCGACGGCTCTGCCAGCGCTGCGCGGCGGCGGATGCTCTACAGCTTGGCCGCGACGGCCACCGGCATGACCTTGACCTCGGCGCTGCAGCTCGACGTCCCGCAGTGGCAGCCGACCCCGCGGCGGCTGGTGGTGCGGGTGCGGCGCGTCGACCACCTGCCCAGCGGCGTCCAGCTGGCGGGCCAGCCCTTGCCCAAAGTCGCGGACGCCACTCAGCTTGCGGGCACCGCCCAAGGATGGTCGTGGGACCAAGCCGATCTGTCGCTGTGGATCACCTTGCCAGACCAAGACAATTTGGCGCTGCAGGCGACCTACGACCCAACCCTGCTGCAGCCCGACCCGCCCGTCGCCGTGCCCCTGCAGGTGAAGCTGCCGGCGGGCACGCCGCTGGGTTCCGCCGTCTATGTCGCCCACTCCGGCAACGGCTGGCAGCACATTCCCCTGGCGCCAGGCGGGCAAGCGGGCGTTGCCGTGGGCACTGCACTGGTGCCTCGCGGGCAGTGGTTTGAGTACAAGTACAGCCGCGGCGGCTGGCAAACGGTAGAAAAGTGGCCAGGCTGCCAAGAGGCCAGCAACCGCTATGCCTTTGGCGCCGCCCATCCGGGCAAGGCAGACGAAGTTTTTGCCTGGGCTGACTTGTGCAAGTAAGGACCTGCAAACCGCTGCGCCATCGCTCTTGGCCGCTTCTCCTGAGATCGCCCCCGCCGGCCCGGCATCGCCACAATCACCAGGGTTTTGACGCAGTTAGTCCTAGCCAGCGCCCCCGCACAGCACAAACCAGCCCCAGAAGGTCGGCTGGACCTCCCCCATCGGCACACCGTCGCGCGTCCAGGTGGGCGGCGCGCACGCCGGGCCGGGAGCGAACGTGACGACCGCCGTCGCCGAGCCCGTGAGGCGCAGCTGGCCGGCGGTAGGTACAAAACAGTTTGGAATATCGAGCCATTTGAGCGGAACCGGCGTGTCGATCTGCGCCGCCAGGCCGTCAACGCTGATCCACCCGCTCAGCTCCGTGCCGGTCTGCTTGTCGCCCGAGCGCTGGACCTGTACGCCGCTGATGGTGTGGCCGCTCAGCAGCGCCGCCGTCGCCGGCAACCACGCGCTTGGCAGCTGATGCCAAACGGAATTGCCCGACCACGTGTAGCTGAGCCCGCCATCGCTCGAGTCGACGCTGACCGCGCAGCCGGGCTCGAACAGCAGGTCGACGGGCGCAGTGTCGTCTTTGCCTTTGAGAGAAAAGCCGTTGCTGGTCAGGCTGTAGAGCTGGTGGGCGAGCTTTTGGCACGGATCGGTATAGGCCTCGCTCCACTCGCCGGCGACCTCCACTTGGTAGCCGCCTTTGCTGATGGCGCACACCTGACTGAAAGTGTTCTGGTACTTGCCCTGGGCTTGGGTCGGAACTCCCGGACACTGCGCATTGCCGCTTTGGTACTGGCGCTGCACGACTTGGCGCAGGCCCGAACCGACAACCTGATGGAGATTGAGCAGCTGGACGAGATCCGCAGCGGTTTGCAGAGGATGCGTTTGCGCGCCGGTGGGGGGCGCCGCGTCGGCTGCTGTGTCGGTATCGGTTGTGGTGTCGGTATCGGCTGTGGCGTCGGCGTCGGCAACGGAATCGGGACCAGCAACGACTTCGGCCACGGCATCGGTACCAGCTGCGGCGTCGACACCAGCATCGGCTGAATCTATCGTCGCTTCAGAGACATCGCTGGATAGGTCGGCCGCAGGCACGTCGGAAACTGTCGCGTCCGTTGCGTCGGTTAGAGCGTCTGCGGCGTCGGCAGTGGCGCTGGCCTCGGCAGGTACGGGCGCGGGCGAGGCGCAGGCTGCCAGCAGGGCCAAAAGGCCCAGGGCGGTGCGAGGTAGAGGGAGGTGGCGGGCGGTGGCCATGGAATCCTGCGCGAAGTGAGCTAGGAGAATGCCCGAGTTCTCAAGGGCGCAACAGGGGTTCAGGGTCGATGGGCCTGCCAAACCGCGCGGCGCCGGCGCACCGACCCCTGCCGCGGGAGTCGGTTGGAGTCGGGGTCAGGTACATCCTCTTTCCCCTTTCCGTCATTCGCCGTATCCCCGCGCCCATGCGCTTCCCCAGACTTGACTTCGCCGGCGCCCGCCACCATGTCATAAACCGCGGTGCCCGCCGCGAGTCCATCTTTCTCCACGACGGGTCGCGCGCCCTGTTTCTTCGCGTTTTGAGCGAGTTTCCCGAGCGCTTCAGCGTCCACACGCACGGTTTTGCCCTGATGCCCAACCACTACCACCGGAAGCTCGAGTCGGTGACGGGCGACCTGCCGAGCGCGATGCGCCACCTCGGTGGCAGCTATTTGCAGCGCCTCAATCGGTTGCATCGCTAGGATGGCCCGCTGGTTCGGGGCCGCTATCACAATGGGTTGGTCGGAAGGGTGGCCTACGGGCGTCACCTGCTGGTGTACCTGCACCTCCATCCAGAGCGAGCGGAGCTTGCCGAGGCTATCCGCTGGACAAGCCACGGTGCGTACCTCGGCATGTCCCCGCGGCCCCCGTGGCTCGAAACTAGCGAGTTGCAGGGCGTATTTGGAGGCAGCGCGGCGTACCTCGCGTAGGACGATGGCTTGCGAGGAAGCGAATCGAGCGGATTGAGGCGCGCCTGGGCCAGGACGAACAGCTGACCGAGGGGGCGACAGCGCTGCGGCGGTCGAAAGGGGAAAGAGGATGTACCTGACCCCCGCCCTTCAGGGGGTTGCCTGTAGATTGGCCTGGTCGTGCCGGTGGTGCTAGCGGCGGCTGGGCTGGAATGCTGTGATTTTGGGCGCCTCGCCTGCG
>JBIKTV010000430.1:0-5086 GCA_044347905.1 Myxococcota bacterium | reverse complement strand
CGAGCACCTGCGGCCACAGGGTCAGGCGGCCGGAGAACACCGCTTGATCCTTGGCGATGGCCTTGTCTGCCAGGCTCAGGTTGCGGCCCCAAAGCGCCGCCGCGTCCACAGAGAGCCAGTGCAGCGGCTCCCAGTTCATTTCGGCGCCCGGATCGGCGTAGGCGGGCGGCATCAGCGGTTGACCCAAGGCCTTGGGATGGCGGCGCAAAAGCAGGGTGTGATCGTCGTGGCGGATGCCAAAACTCGGCTGAATCATGCCCACGCGCACGGACGGCAAGGTGGGCGCGGGCTTGAACTGCAGCCAGCCATCCGCCGGCGACTGCCCAGCATAACTGCGGTAAAACCAAAGAGGATTCATCGAGGCGGTGGCGCTCAGCCAGTCGGTGATCTTCCAGGCCAGCGCGGGTGAGAACTGCATGGGGATGGCGATGCGCGACGGTTCGACGATCTGGCCGTCGCTGCCCCAACGCGGCGCCCCCAGCTTGGCCACCACGCCGCGGTAGTCAAAGCCGTAGGTCAGGCGGCCGTCCATGGCCTGATTGTCGCTGAGATCGTGGAACTTCTGCCAACCGACCTTGTCCCACGTCACCATGCCCGATTGGGCCAGGGCGTAAAAACCCATGTCATTGCGCAGGCCGCCGCCTTGCGGGTTCACGTGGCAGTTGGAGCAACGGCTGCCCGCCGTCAGGGTCATCCGCGGCAGGGCCACGGCGACCTGAGGCGTCAGCAGCAGCGTGCCCAAGAGGAGCGCGACAAGGGCAAGGGCGCGAAAACCCATGGGCTTCATGTGGTCACCGTGCCTTTGCCGCTGCTGGGGTCAAAGCTCACGCTCCACACGGCGAGGTGGGCGATGGCGCTGCCGTCAGACGGTTTGTTGGTCACCTTGCCGTCTGCGCCAAAGGCCGCGCCGTGGCAGAAGCACTTGATCGCTTTGCTCGCCCCGTCCCAGCTCAGGGGGCAGCCCTGATGGGTGCAGACCGATGACATCGCGATGAATTTGTCGGCGGAACTGCGGATGAGCAGGCCCTTGTTGCCGTCCACGTCGATCGACACCGCGGCGCCCACCGTGGCCAATTCCTTGAAGGCGGCGTCGGCCAGGTCAAAGCTCAGCGTGGCGCCCTTCTTGGGAGGATCGCTGTGCATTTCAACCGTTTCGCAGCCCGCAAGCCCAGGCGAGAGCGCGGCCGCACCGGCGATCACCCCCAGGCGGGTCAAGAAGGCGCGGCGGGGCTGGCAGGAGGGCGGGGGCAAATTCGTCGGCAAAGCCGGGCGTTCGCGCATCTGGCGTCCTTGGCTGGGGTGGGGCGCGGCCGGCGCCTGACGGTGAGATCATTCACAGAGTAGGGAACTCGCCGCTCCTTTACCAGGGGGCAGGGCAAAAGCGTTGAAAGAGCGACTACTTGGCGGGCAGGAATACTTCGCGCTTGCTGGCGCCGGCGACGACGTCCTCCACCTCAAAGCGCAGCGGCCAGGCCTGGTTGCCGAGCCACAGCTTGGCCTGGTCGGCGAAGTTGGGGCTGTCGGTCAGCGCGGACTGGCCACCGGGAATCACGTTGTAGCCGGTGGTTTTGTCCTTGCCCATGGCGATAACCATGCGAAACACCGGTCCGGAGCCGTAGACAGAGGCGTTGATGCCGCCGGCCGCGTCCACCGCAAAGCCATCGCCGGCGCGGGGGAAGAAGCTCAGGTCGGCGCGCGGGTCGCCCTTGGGAATCGACTCGGCCAGCGGCAGCTTGTCTGGCGTGATGGAAAAAGGCGCGGCCAAGGCGGAGAATTGCGCGCTGCCGCTAAAGAATTTGGCCAGGATGGACTCAAAACTCACGCCGTGGCGCAGGCCCCAGAGCCAGTTCTTGGGCTCGGGAGAGCCAAAGCCGCTGGGCGCCGCCAGGTTGTCCAGGCCCTCTTTGAAGGCGCGCAGCGCGACCTCGCGACTGGTCTCGATCGGCTCCGTGCCCAGGATGTCCCAGAACGCCGACTCCTGGGTCGCGGGATTCCAGGCCGCGAGTTTCTTGGGGTTATTGGGGCCGCGGCCGTCCCACATCGCCACCAGCGCGCGGGTTCGGGCGTCGGCACCCCACGGCTCCCACATGCCCATGCCTTCGTCGTCCACGCTCAGGGCGACAAAGCGCGCCATCCACGCGTTAAAAATCGACGTTGCGATCGCGTGTTCCGTCTCTCCGGCCGCGGGGGTGTGGTAGAAGGTCGCCACGCCCGACTCGGCAGGGGCCCCAGCTTTGTGCCAAGTTTCCAGGCGTTGCAGCGCTTCATCGCGCACGGTCGGTGTGATGCTGTTGTACAGGTCGACCAGCCGCTGCTCTTCTGGGCTCAAGAGGCCCATCTTCATCGACGCGACCTTGGCGGCCTGCAGCGACTCGGCCAGAGCCGGCACCCAGCGCTGACCCAGGCGGCTCTCATGATTCGCCTGGATTTTCATCATGTCTTCCGAGCTCGCCTTGCCGCCCACCGCGACTTTGGCCAGCTCGCGGTCGATGGTGCCGGCGCGATAGCCGTTAGCCCACGGCCCGCCGATATACCAAGGATCGTTGAACAAGTTGTTGTCGGTCGACAGGTTGCCGGGATCGTTGTTGCCGGTGAGCACGTAGCCCTGGCCGGGGTTGACGCTCTGAGGCGACGCATCAAACGGAACAACGCATTTTGCTGGGTCATTGCCTTGAGACTCATCCACGCTGCCGTCGGCCTTGGTGGGGATGGTAAAGCCGGTGTACAGGGTGCCGTCGATCAGCTGCTTGGGATTGGCGCCCGGCTTCCAGGTGCCGTCCGGGTTGCGCGGCAGGTGCTTGCGGCACGGAACCGCTTGGTAGGCGGTGTAGAGCGCGTTGCCCTGCGAGTCTGCGGCGACGATGTTCTGCGAGTAGGCGATGAGCTTTCGCGTGTGATCGCGCAGTTGCCAGACGTCGTCGCTGTGGCCAAAGCCGTCGACCGCGGTCAGCATGGCGGGCTTGTCCAAGCCGGTGAAGTCAAAGGAAATCGCCGTGATCTCGCCATCTTTATTGGTGTCTTTGGGCACCACCCAGCCGCCGCCGACCGCCACAACCGCTTCGCCCGCCGCCGGGGTGTACTTGGCCGGGTCGACCTCTTCGCCTTCAATGTCGCTCAGCCAGCGGCCATCCCAGGTGACCCAGCGCTGCCATTTCTCCGTGCGGCCCTTGGAGCCCAAGACGGGGACATTGGCGATCTCAAAGCTCTCTTCGACCACCTTGAGCGGCTTGTCGAGCAGTTTGCCGCCCTCGCTAAAGCGAGTCGCCAGCGGCTTGCCGTCGCTGCCCAGCACCAGCACGTCGCGGTACCAGTCGGTGATATCGCCGCCCAGCTGCGTCTGGCTCCAGCCCACCTTGCCGTTTGTGCCCACAGCCATCAGCGGAAGACCTGGGATCATCAGACCTTTTTGATGCTCTTTGCCGCCGCCGAACACCCGCGTGTCCAGGCCCATCTGGTAGAACAGCGACGGCACCGACAGCGGCAAGTGGCCATCGCCCGCCAGCAGCCCGGGGCCGCCCGTACCCGCGTTGCTCACGGCCCAAGCGTTGGAACCAAAGCCATTCTGCCGGTCGTGGCCAGAGATAGCCTGCCAGCGCAGATCGCGCACGCGGTGCCGTTCCAGCAGCTCCTTGGGGAGCTTGGTCATCCACTTGGGCAGTTGCCCAGCCGGCACCTTGCCGGGCTCGGTCGCGCTCACCGGCTTGCCCTTGTAGTCCAGCCCCAGCCCCGCCGCGCTCGACACGGGGTCGATGGGCGCCACCAGATAGGCGATGTCGGCCAGGGCACCGGCTTTGCGCAGCTGCTCCAGCGGCTTGCCGGAGAACAGCGTCTCCAACTTGGCGAATTCGCCGGTGCGGCCTACGTCGTCGCGCTCATACCCCAGGTTGTAGATGATCGCCGCGGACGCCCCCGCCACCGATCGCCGAGTCCAGGGCTTGAGCAGGGAGGCCAGGTCGCCGCCCAAGAGCCCTTTGGCGATCGCGATCTCGCTGGGCTGGGGCAGCTTGCCCGCAATCACCTGGGCGATGTAGTCGTTGATGCCGGCGGCAAAGGCGTCAAACAGCTCTTGCTCCGCCGGCGTCAGGCGCTCCAGCACCGACTCAGCGACATAAGTGCTTCCCGACCAACGCGATTCCATGTCCTGGGTCAGCGCCGCGTCGCCCAGCAGCGCAGAAATCTCGCCCAAGCCCAGCCGCCGCGTCAGTTCGAGCTGAAAGTAGCGGTGGCGGGCCATGACAAAGCCCATCACCCGGCTGAGATCTTTGCGGTTCTTTGCGTAGACGTGGGCTACGTCGCCCTCTGTGCGCACCACGTGAACTTCCGCCTCCAGCCCGGCGATCAGCCACTCTTCGCTCTTAGGGACAGACAGGATCAGCTGTTGTTTCGCGTTGTCACCCACAGTATCGCTACTGGTTACATCGCTGTTTGTGCTTGAAGTATCGGCAGGCAATAGCACATCCCCGATGGTATCGCTGACAGCGTCGGCGCCGGGCTTGGTCGAGTCCTCACCACAAGCTGAGAGGGCGAGCGCTGTAGCCACGCAACTTGCGATCAAGAACTTTGAATTGACTAATCCAATGCGCTGATTCTTCACGGGAACCTCTTGATCGGCAGTGCGAGTGGGGGACACAAGGACTTGAGCGTTGTAGCAGAATCCGCCTCCCCTGCAAAACCTGCTCTAGACCCATCAACGAGTTTGCCCTACGCTCCGCGGCCTTGGGGGTGCGATGAGCGGCGAAGATCTGCTGTTATCTGAACGCGATCTGCGCTTTGCCGCGCGGCGCCGGCTGTTGGGGCTGGTGCTCGCTCCGGCCTCTATGGCTGCGGTGCTGGCGCTGGTGCCGGTGAACATGGCGCCGTCGGCCGGTCGCCTGCTCGCGACGCTGGTCGCCACCCTGGTGCTCTGGACCACGGAGGCCGTGCCTGTGGCGGTGACGGCGCTGCTGGGCCCGGCGGTCGCGGTGGTGCTGGGCGTCGCACCGGCCGATCAGATGTTCGCGGCCTTTGGCAACCCCCTGCTATTCCTGTTCTTTGGCGCCTTTGTCCTGGCGACAGCGGCCGAGCGCACCCGCTTGGACCGGGTTCT